>NZ_JAMFLC010000010.1:0-290727 GCF_023501985.1 Nocardia sputi
TGGGCGGTTCCGGCTTCCTGCAGGACTACCCGATCGAGCAGTACATCCGCGACGCGAAGATCGACTCGCTCTACGAGGGCACCACCGCCATCCAGGCGCAGGACTTCTTCTTCCGCAAGATCGCCCGTGACCGCGGCGTCGCGCTGGCCCATGTGGCCGGACAGGTGCAGAAGTTCATCGACGCCGAGGCGGGCAACGGCCGCCTGAAGGGCGAGCGCAAGCTGCTGGCCACCGCGCTGGAGGATGTGCAGGCCATGGCCGCCACGCTCACCGGCCACCTGATGGGCGCCCAGGAGCAGCCGAGCGAGCTGTACAAGGTCGGCCTGGGTTCGGTGCGCTTCCTGCTCTCGGTGGGTGATCTGCTGATCGGCTGGCAGCTGCTGCGCCAGGCCGAGGTCGCCATCGCGGCGCTGGACAACGGCGCCACCGGCGCCGACGAGGCGTTCTACCAGGGCAAGGTCGCGGTCGCGCAGTTCTTCGCGCGCAACATCCTGCCGGAGCTGACCGCCACCCGCGCCGTGCTGTCCAACCTGGACAACGACATCATGGAGCTGGACGAAGCCGCGTTCTGACGCTCGCACCACCGATACGGCACAAAGGCCCGGAGATCTTCTCCGGGCCTTTGTCGTCTAGATTTGTCGTTTCGTGACATTCGATCGCCGTTCGGCGCCGATTCTCTCCGGTAGATTGCGTGCTCCCGGAGGGCAGCAGGAACCTCCCGATCCACACAGTTCGACGCGAAGATTGTCGGCAGGGGTGCCCGAGGTGACGCGCAACACGACTGGCATCGGCGCTTATCTGCGCGAACGACGACTCGCCGCGGGATTGACACCGACCCAACTCGCCCAGCGCGCCGGCCTCGCCGAGGCGGTGCTGGACGAAGTCGAAACGGGCGCGGTCTCGCCGAATCACGCGCTGCTGCAACAATTGTTCGACGCGCTCGAGGTGCCCATCTGGTATCGCAAGCACATCGTCGTGCTGACCTTGCCCAGCTTCTTCACCGCCGCCTACGGACCGGGCCCCGACGTGCCGACCCCGGACGACCGAGCCGACCTGCACAGCCTTCCCGACCCGGCCTGCTACCAGCGGATGCCGACCCAGGATCTGGTGGAGGCCAATTCCGCCTACGAACGCGCCTTTCCCGGAGCTGTCGCCCGAGCGAACGTGCTGGAGTGGATGTTTCTCGACGCGGCGGCCCGGCGGGTGATGGTGGACTGGGCCGTGGAGGCGCACCTGCTCGTGGACGCCTTCCGCATCCTGTCTCCGCTCGCCCCGCGCGAGCGCGTCGAACAGATCGCCGAACGCTGCCGCCGCTCCCCCGATTGGGACCGTATGTGGACCACCGAAGTACGCGCCGCCGACATCCCCCGCCGCAGTTTGCGGGTACGCGAACTCGCCACGGGCCGGATCCGCTCGATGAGCATGCGGGTCTACAGCCCCGAGCTCCCGGAACGCCCGTGGTGGCTGCACCGGCTGGTGACGATCGGCCGAACGCGCGGAGCCCACGCGTCGATGTAGGCGACATCGCGGCGGCGAGCAGGCAGAATTACCCAGCAGACTGCGTCCCACGAGAAGGGAATTGCCGGATGACTCGATCGCTGTCCGCACTCGCCGGAGCCGGCGCGCTCACCGCGGTTCTCGCGCTGACCGCCGCCGCGCCCGCCGGAGCAGACCCGAACAACGTCATACCGATCCCAGCGCTCAACGGCATTCACGGCCTGCCCGAGCTGCCCGGCCCGACCAAAGCGGTGTTCCAGGTGACCGGCATGGACAGCCCGAATCGCACGCAAGCGGTCAACGTGCTCGGCACCGACCTCGGCATCATGTGGGACGACGGCAACGGCCGGATGATCACCGCCTTCGGCGACAGCGCGGGCATCGGCGTGCCCAACCTCCTCGCGGGCAGCCTCTGGGCTTGGACCAGCAACGTGCTGTTCCGCAGCTCCTCGCACGACCCCGCCGACGGCATCATCTTCGACGACGTGGTGCCCAACCCGTTACCGAGCCCCAAGATCCCCGGCATCGAGATCAGCCTGATTCCCACGGCGGGCATCTCGGTGGGCGGCGTGCAGTACATGAGCATGATGTCGGTGCGCGAATGGGGTGATCACGGCAGGTGGCACACCAATTTCTCCACCCTCGCCGCCTCCCATGACGGCGGCACCACGTGGTCGCAGCTCACCCACACCCGCCGTGCCAACGTCGACGGCCACGAGAACTTCCAGCAGAACGCCTTCCTAAAGGCGGGCGGCTACATCTACCGCTACGGCACGCCGGCGGGCCGGAACAATCCCGGTTTCGTCTCCCGCGCGAAAGAAGCCCAGATCGCCGACATCGACGCCTACGAGTACTGGGACGGCAAAGCGTGGAAGCCCACCGACGCCAAGACCGCGGCCCCGATCCTCGGCGGCGTCGCGGAACTCTCTGTCATGTGGAACGAACACCTCGGCCAGTACGTCATGCTGACCACCGACCCGGCCAACAACGTCGTCCTGCGCACCGCGTCCGCCCCGGAAGGGCCGTGGAGCGAGCCTCGCGTCCTCATCGAAGCCCGCTCCCTCCCCACGGCTTACGCGCCGATGATCTACCCCTACCAAACCGGCCGTGACCTCTACTTCCTGGTCACCCAGCACACCCAGTACAACGTGCTGCTGATGAAAACACCGTTGTGAAAGTGCGAATCCGCCCTGTCCAGCGCGGGACGGAGCGGATTCGCTCGGCGTGCGTTCGCCGCTGTTTCCTCACTCGCACTTCACGATGGGAATGGGGTCGTACTTCACCGTGCGGGTCTTGCGGGAGACTTCGCGTCCCGTCTTGCGGTCGGTGATGACGCGGGTGTCGGAGATGGTGAAGCCGGGTGCGCCTTCGGAGGCGATGCAGTCCTTGCCCTTGGGCAAGGTGATCGTGTTGGGTTCGGTGGGTTTGGTCTTCTCGCCGGTGATGGATTCGACATCGACCGTCTTGGTGCCCCACAGGCGGACGGTGATTTCCGAGTCGGTCGCGAAAGTCTCGATGTAGATGCCGGTTTGCGAGTTGTTGCGGAATGCGAGGTCGATCGCGCCGTCGAAGACGGTGGCCTCGCGGGCGGCGGGGTAGCGGGAGATGTAGTAGCTGTGCTCGGTGTGGCCCGCGTCCTCGAGGCCGGCGAAGTACGCCGCGTTGTAGAGCGTGGTGGCGAACTGGCTGATGCCGCCGCCGACGGCGGTGCTGGGACGGCCGTGGTCGATGATGCCGGACTCGACATATCCCTCGGCGGTGCCGCGCGGACCGGTGAACTCGTTGAGCGAGAACGTCTCTCCCGGCTTGACGATCGCGCCGTTGACCTTCCTGGCCACGGTGCGGATATTGACGCCGGAAGGGCCGCTGAAACCACCGGTGGTGAACGATCCGACGGTCTCGATCACGCCGAGACCCTGCGCGGCCTCGGTGGTCAGTCTCGGTTCGATGCGCTCGTAGACCGCCTGCGCGGTCCGCTCGCCCGGGGCGACCAGCAGTGCGGTGAACTGTTCCAAGGTCTTCGGCCAGTTGATCTTGTCGCCGACCACGGCGGGGACCACCGACGGCTTGCCACCGGACACCGCGAACGTCGCGTCCTTCGGCTCCACTTCCGTAGTGGCGAGTTGCGGCGCGAGCAGTCCGATCGCGGCGTCCTGATTCACCGACACTGCCAGACCACCCTGCCCGTCCGGCGCGAAGGTCAGGACGGAGGCGATCTGCTCGGGATCGAGCCTTGCCGCGCCGCCCTTGCCGGCGAAGGAGATCGGCGCCTGCACGGCGGGTTGGGCGATCTCGCGCAGTGCCTTGTCGACGGCTTCCGGACGCACGCCCAATGGCGCGGGAACCACCGGGAGATCCAGCGTCGTCCCGGTGATCCAGTGGTCGGCCAATTCCGTACGAGCGGCGGCGGCGTCGAGCACTCGTCCGGGGACCGGCGGCACCGCGACGGGTCTGGCCCGGTCGAAGGTGATGGTGCCCTCCACCGAGGGGCGGTCGTGCACCCGCAGCTCGGTCAGCTGACGATCCATGGCCTGCTCGTCGACCGCGCTGACGATCGCCACGTCGCGCGTAGTGAAGAAGGAGGCGAGCCGGGTGAACGGATTGAGCGGCTGGGAGCCGATCCGCGACCAGGTGGCGTCCCAGTTCACGGCCAGTCCGGCGGCGCTCGGCACGATGCGGGTCTGCACGTCGCCGATGCGCAGCGGCAGTTCCCGGCTCGTCCTCGGATCGAGTTCGGCGCGCAGAGCGGCATCGGCCGCGGACTTGTCCATGCCGCCGACGTCGACGCCCGCGACGACGGTGCCGCGCGGCACCTCACCCGCGGACAGCACCCAGTCCACCGCGTATCCGAGACCGGCGACCGCCAGGACGGCGCCGACGGCGATACCCGCCCGGCGCACGAGCGCGGTGTCCAGGCGCTTCGGTGGCGGAGTGGAGATCGGGCGACGCGCGGGCGCACGGCGAGGTGCGGGCGGCACGGGCCCTCGCCGGGTAGTGTGCAGAGGCTGAGTAGGCTGCGCGTCGCCGCTCCACGCGACCGACCGGTCCGATCCTTGGGGTTGCTCCGCCCCGAGGAGCTGGCGCCGTCCGACTTCGCCACCAGGGTGTGGGCCGTGTCCTCCGGTGCTCGGCTGGCTCGTCACGAACCGTCCTCCCCGTTCCATGGAATTGTGGACCCGCACGATGCGAGTCCCCGCCAACGATAGTGGTCCCTACCGACAGCGGTCGGCACAGCTCGGGCGTAGAGCAAATCCCGCGCAAAGAACCGGGTACACCACACAAAGAGGCCCGCGCAGTTGCCGGGTCGGGGGTCTGGCAACTGCGCGGAGCCGACCTGTTTATCGGTGTGCCGCCAGGGGCGTTACACCCGCGGGACGAACCGTGACCGATCCCACGCGGGGAGAATCGAGAGGGGGGACGACCCGCCGCAAGACTTCGCATACAAGGGAGATGGATGGCATGCAGTTGGGAATGATCGGCCTCGGCCGGATGGGCGCCAACATCGTGCGTCGCATCGTCAGGGACGGACACACCGCCGTCGGGTACGAACGTCACTCCGCTCACATCGACGAACTGCGCGCCGAGCTCGGGGACAACTTCCGCGGCAGCACCGATCTCGCCGAATTCGTCGGCATGCTCGAGACCCCACGCGTGGTGTGGGTGATGATTCCCGCCGGCGCGACCGGTGCGGTGATCGAACAGGTCGCCGAACTGCTCGAGCCGGACGACATCGTCATCGACGGCGGCAACAGCCGCTATCACGAGGACATCCGGCGCGCCGAGCAGCTGAAACCCAAGGGCATCCACTACGTGGACATCGGCACCTCGGGCGGGGTGTTCGGCCTGGCCCGCGGCTTCTGCCTGATGATCGGCGGAGAGACCGAGCCGGTGAAGTACCTGGATCCGCTGCTGAAGTCCATCGCACCGGGCCTCGAGGCGGCCGAACGGACCGCTGGACGCACCGGCGAGCCGTCCACCGCCGAACTGGGCTACCTGCACTGCGGGCCCGCGGGTGCGGGTCACTTCGTGAAGATGGTGC
This sequence comes from Nocardia sputi, assembly GCF_023501985.1. NCBI lineage: Bacteria > Bacillati > Actinomycetota > Actinomycetes > Mycobacteriales > Nocardiaceae > Nocardia > Nocardia sputi. The sequence continues at coordinate 5,537 of NZ_JAMFLC010000010.1, forward strand.
ACAACGGCATCGAGTACGGGGCGATGGCCGCCTACGCCGAGGGGTTGAACATCCTCCAGAAGGCCAACTACGGAGCCGAGCACCCCGGCGAGTTCTCCGCGGAGGAGACACCGCTGGAGCACCCCGAGTACTACCGGTACGACATCGACGTGCCCGAGGTCACCGAGTTGTGGCGGCGAGGCTCGGTGGTCGCCTCCTGGTTGCTGGACCTCACCGCGGCCGCGCTGCACGCGGACCCGAACCTCGATTCCTACAGTGGCCGGGTCTCCGATTCCGGAGAGGGCCGCTGGACCGTCGATGCCGCCATCGACACCGGCGTACCCGTACCCGTCCTGGCCTCGGCCCTCTTCGCGCGCTTCTCCTCCCGAGGCGATGCCCAATACGCGGACAAAGTGCTCTCGGCGATGCGCAAAGCTTTCGGAGGGCACATCGAACTGCCCGGGAAATGAGGCGGTTTCCGCTCCGCGCATGAGCCCGAGAGCGGCGGACTACGGCCCGGTCCGCGAAATCGGCGGATTACTGCCGCCAACAACCTCTTCCCCGACCTATGGGAGCCCGCCCCGCAGCGATCGGCGAAATACGCTCACCGTTCTCACAGCGGACAGACGGCAAGGCGGTATGGGTCCGCTTCTTCGAACCCATACCGCCTTCGATGCCTACCTGCGAGGAGTGGTCTAGCGCTCGAGGATGGCGACGACGCCCTGGCCGCCCGCGGCGCAGATGGAGATCAGGGCTCGGCCGGAGCCCCTTTCGGCGAGCATCTTCGCGGTGGCGGCGACGATGCGGCCGCCGGTGGCGGCGAAGGGGTGGCCCGCGGCCAGCGACGAGCCGTTGACGTTGAGCTTGCTGCGGTCGATCGAGCCGAGCGCGCCGTCGAGGCCGAGGCGCTCCTTGCAGTAGGCGTCGGACTCCCACGCGGCCAGGGTGGCCAGGACCACCGAGGCGAAGGCCTCGTGGATCTCGTAGTAGTCGAAGTCCTGCAGGGTCAGGCCGTTGCGGGCGAGCAGGCGCGGCACCGCGTAGGTCGGCGCCATCAGCAGGCCGTCGGGACCGTGGATGTAGTCGACCGCGGCGACCTCGCTGTCGACCAGGTGGGCCAGCATCGGCAGCTTGCGCTCGGCCGCCCACTCCTCGCTGGACAGCAGCACCGCGGAGGCGCCGTCGGTCAGCGGAGTGGAGTTGCCCGCGGTCATGGTCGCGTCGCCCGCCTTGACGCCGAAGACCGGCTTCAGAGTGGCCAGCTTCTCGATCGAGGAGTTCGGCCGCAGGTTGTCGTCGCGGGTGAGACCGAGGAACGGCGTGATCAGGTCGTCGAAGAAACCGCGGTCGTAGGCGGCCGCCATGTTCTTGTGCGACAGGTAGGCCAGCTCGTCCTGCGCCTCGCGCGGGATGCCGAACTCCTTGGCGGTGATGGCGGCGTGCTCACCCATGGACAACCCGGTGCGCGGCTCGGCGTTGCGGGGGATCTCGATGCCCAGCATGCTCGGGCGCAGCTGGCCGACCAGCTTGAGGCGGTCTTTGTTGGTCTTGGCGCGGTTGGCGTCGAGCATCCACTCCCGCATGCCCTCGCTCACGCCGATCGGAGCGTCCGAGGTGGTGTCGGTGCCGCCGCCGACGCCGGCCTCGATGCGGCCCGCGGCGATCGCGTCACCGACGGTGACGATCGCCTGGAGCCCGGTGCCGCAGGCCAGCTGCAGGTCGTGCGCCGGGGTGTACGGGCTGAGCTTGCTGCCGAGCACGCTCTCCCGGATCAGCCCGTGCTCGCCGACCCGCTTCAGTACGGCGCCGCCGACGACCATGCCGAGCCGATCGCCCTGCAGGCCGAAGCGGCTGACGAGACCGTCCAGCGCGGCGGTGAACATGTCCTGGTTGGAGGCGTGCGCGTACGCCTTGTCCGAGCGAGCGAACGGAATCCGGTTGCCGCCCACGATCGCGACCGGGCGGGTGGTCTTACCGGTATTGGCGGTGCTCTTCGCCGAACGGGCTTTGCTAGTCACTCGAGTCTCCAAGGTCTCGTGGATGGATGTCCCGGTGGCCCGGTCCGGCGCGGACATTCCACGCTGATCGGCGCCCCGTCGCGGTTGTTTACATTAAACTTACTCTGGAGTAAGTTTAATGTCGACACGTACCCCGCAAATGTGCGCCAGCAAACCACGCCGGGGCTACCCCAGACCCGAGAGACTGAACTCAGAAAAGGTAGGAATAGTGGCAGCCAGCAAGAGCAAGGGTGCTCCCAACCTCTACGGATCGTTCGTACACTCCGCACCTGGCGCGTTCCTGGCCAGCAAGCTCAACCTTCCGAAGCCGGAGGCATTGCGCCGCTACGTCAAGGGCGAGCCCGCGCTGCCGGGCCCGGTGCTGATCGGCGGCAAGGGCCGGGTCGCCGAGCCGGTGCGCGCGCTGCTGTCGGACTACACCTTCGCCGACGCGCTCAGCCCCGAAACCAAGTACGGCGCATTGGTGTTCGACGCCACCGGCATCGGCACCATCGAGGACCTCTCGCAGCTGTTCGAATTCTTCCAGCCCGCCCTGCGCAGCCTCACCCCGTCCGGGCGCATCGTGGTCATCGGCACCACGCCCGAGCTGGCGTCCGGCGTGGACCAGCAGATCGCGCAGCGCGCGCTGGAGGGCTTCACCCGCTCGGTGGCCAAGGAACTGCTGCGCGGCTCGACCGCTCAGCTGGTCTACCTGCACCCGGATGCGTCCGCCGCGGCGACCGGCTTGGAGTCGACCCTGCGCTTCCTGCTCTCGGCCAAGTCGGCGTTCGTCGACGGCCAGGTGATCCGGGTCGGCAAGGACGACGCGAGCGCGCCCGCCGACTGGGACCGCCCGCTGGACGGCAAGGTCGCCGTGGTCACCGGCGCGGCGCGCGGCATCGGCGCGACCATCGCCGAGGTGTTCGCCCGCGACGGGGCCCAGGTGATCGTGGCCGACATCCCAGCAGCGGGTGAAGCGCTGTCGGAGACCGCGAACAAAGTGGGCGGCACCGCGCTCGCGCTCGACGTGACCGCGCCCGACGCGGCGGAGAAGCTGGCCGAGTTCGCCACCGAGCGTTTCGGCGGCATCGACATCATCGTGCACAACGCGGGCATCACCCGCGACAAACTGCTGGCGAACATGGACGAGGGCCGCTGGAACGCGGTCATCAACGTCAATCTCGCCGCGCCGCACCGGATCACCGAGGGCCTGGTGGCCAGGGGCGCGCTGAAGGAGGGCGGTCGCGTGATCGACGTGTCCTCGATCGCGGGCATCGCGGGCAACCGCGGCCAGACCAACTACGGCGCCTCCAAGGCGGGCGTCATCGGCATGGTCGACGCCGAGGCGCCGAAACTGGCGGAGAAGAACATCACCATCAACGCCGTCGCGCCCGGTTTCATCGAGACCGCGATGACCGCAGCCATCCCGCTGGCCACCCGGGAGGCGGGCCGGCTGATGAGTTCGCTGCTGCAGGGCGGTCAGACCGTCGACGTCGCCGAGACCATCGCCTACTTCGCGAGCCCGGCTTCCAACGCGGTGACCGGCAACGTGGTGCGGGTCTGCGGGCAGAGCCTGATCGGAGCATGATGACCCAGGCGCAGGCAGGCCGAGAGAAGACGCAGGTGATCGCCCTCACCGAACCGCCGAAGAACAGCCGCCTGTTCGCGAAGGCCGCACTCGGTGCGGTGCCGCTGCTCTCGGCGCGCAAGCCGACGCTGCCGGACCGGGCCGTGCAGCTCGAGGGCCTGCGGGTGGATCCGGATCATCTGGCCGCCTATTGCCGGGCTACCGGTCTTCGGTTCGGCGACGCGCTGCCGCTGACCTATCCGTTCATCCTGACCTTCCCGCTGGCGATGCAGCTGGTGGTGGCGCGGGATTTCCCGTTCGTGGCGGTGGGCGCGGTGCACGCGCAGAACGTCATCGAGCGCACCCGGGACATCTCGGTGAGCGAGCCGCTGGACATCCGCACGCACATCGAGAACCTTCGCGAGCACCCGAAGGGGCTGCTCGTCGACGCGATCAGCGATGTGAAGGTGGGGCGGGAACTGGTGTGGCACCAGGTCACCACGTTCCTACACCAGCAGCGCACCTCGCTGTCGGGCGGGCCGAAGCAGGAGCCGAAGCCCGACGAGGTCCCGCCGCCACCGCTGCGCACGTTGCGGGTGGATCAGAAGACGATCACCCGCTACGCCGCCGCGTCCGGTGACCACAACCCGATCCACACCTCGGCGTTGGGCGCCAAGGCGTTCGGCTTCCCGAGGTCGATCGCCCACGGCATGTGGTCGGCCGCGGCCATCCTCGGCGCCGTCGAGGGGCGCATCCCGGAACACACCACGTACTCGGTCAAGTTCGGTAAGCCGATTCTGCTGCCTTCCACCGTCAACGTGTATGCCGACCAGGCCGAAGGTGGTTGGGATCTGGCACTGCGCCACCCGAAGAAGGGATACCCGCATCTGACGGCGACCCTGCGCTGAACGATCCGCTGAGCCGCATCCCGATCTGGGTGAATCGGGATGCGGCTCAGTGCGTTCGGCGAGCTCTGCGGGTGCGGATCAGCAGTCGCAATTGCAGTTGCAGCAGCCGCAGTCACCGCAATTGCAGCAGCCGCAGTCACATTCGCCGCAATCGCCGCAGTCGCAATTCTTGATCCAGGCGTCCTTGCGTTCGCCGGTGCACGGCTGAGTGTGGTCGGCGCAGCACGCGTACCCGGTGCAGTAGCCGCCCAGGATGAGCGCGAGGGATTCGCCGACGCCCGGACGACGGGTCGGCGGACGGCTCCCGGTTCCCGGTACGCGGGCGCGAACCTCGGCGCGCGGCGAGCCTTCGGTATCGGGCGACGCCGAGCAGGTGTGGGCGGCGAAGGTCCCCAGACCGTGACCGAGCCGCCGCAGCACCGCGGTCAGCGGGTCCAGCAGCATCCAGCGGACGGTGGGCACCCGGCTCAGCTCGGCCGCCGCGACGGCCGCGCGCAGGCGCGAATTCGATTGCCGCAGCAGGTCGTAAGCCTCGGGCACGGTGATTCCGGTGATCGCGAGGGGGTTGAAGCGATCATGGGTGGCGTCGTCGTCGTAGTCGGCGACGGCATCGGCCAGATGCGCGATCCGGCCGAACTCCCACCCTGCCTGCCGCAACGCATCGATATTGCCCGGGCGGTCGGCCAGCACGGCGGTGTGCGCGAAGAACGACGAGGCGCACAGCTGGGTCGGCGCGGTCAAGCGGTCGAGCGGATCGGCCGACGGCCCCATCGCCGAGCGCCAATGCGGCGAAGCGGCAAGCGGTTCCGGCTCGAACCCGGCCGACCCCGCCCTGCCCGAACCGCCCACCGCGACTTTCGCCTCCTGCTCCAGTCGCACCTGCGCGTTCAGCGCCGCGACGAGCGGTTCGACGTCGAGACCGATCCGCTCCGCGCCCGCGCGGGCTTCCCGGTCCCAGCGCGTCGCGGCTTTCGCCAGCGGCGCGCGGGCGAGCGCGGCAACCTCGCCGTCGTCCACGTGGTCGCGAATCTTGGCCGCCGCCAACAGCAGTGAGGCGGTGGTGGCGAGCTGAACGCCGGGCGAATCGGCGGTGGCCACCGACGCGCGGCGCATTCCCCGCAGCGGACACGGCGCCGCGGTGGTGCGTGCCGACGAACCGGACTGCGCCTCGGTGAGCATGCTCAGCACCAGCGCGTCCTTGTTGGTGGTGGCGCGGGCGAGCTGACCGTGCCCGTCCCGCAGCCCGAGACACAAACCGCACAGATGCGCACGCCACTCGGCCGCATCGATTCCGTACTTCTGAGCGCCGTGCGCACACGGCCTGAGCAACCCGAACACTTCCGCCCCGTTTCTCCCGGCTCGATCGAATGAGCCGGTCCGCGTTTTGCGAACTCACGCACTGTGGCAGGAGGGCGGCGCGGAGGCAACCAGGGTGGGCAAAAGGCGGGCTACTCGGTTTTCTTCCGGCCCGCCAGGCCGCGCCAGGCCAAGTCGTCCAACAGGTCGACCGCCTCGGCGACTTCGATGCGGCCACTGGCCAGCCGGTCGGCGATGGCCTCGCCCGCGCCGATCACCGCGACCGCGACAACGTCGAAGTTCGTCCCCGGTTCGGCGTGCTTGGCGCTGGACTCCAGCAGTTTGGCGGTCAGCTCGATGACGCGTTCGCGCGCGTTCTCGATCTCCGAGGCGAACGCCTGCTGGCCGATGGCCTGCCGGTAGAGCACCTGCCAGGAGCGCCGGTTGCGGTCGACGAAACCGAGGAAGCCCTCCAGCGCGGTGCGCACCTGCTCGTGTGGCGTCAACAACGGGTTGCCCGCGGGCGCGACCGATTCGATGAACCGCAGCCCCTCCCGCTGGATGCAGGCACGGAATAGCTCGTCCTTGGAGCCGTAGTACAGATAGAGCATCGGCTTGGAGATCTTCGCCTCGGCGGCGATCGCGTCCATCGACGTGTCGTGAAAGCCTTTACGCGAGAAGACCTCCACGGCGGCGTCGAGCATCTGCTGCTCGCGTACAGCCCGCGGAAGTCGCTTCGTACCGCCCGCCATCAACACTCCTACCACAGGTGAATCTCATATATTACTCCAAGGTAAGTTCCGGCGGTCCGATTTGCTCACCAGTCGCCCGACTCGGCCGTGCGGCGCGCTCAGCAGCGCGGCAGCGCACCTTTGAACGCGGCCATGCGCAACACCGAGGCATCCACCTGCGCCATCGGCAGGCGCCCGCTCGACACGGCCTGCTCCAGCCGGTCGAGCACCTGAGGCACCGCATCGGTGGTGATCCACAGGGCATTGTCCGCGCCGGCGAGCAGCGCGGCTTCGACGGCGTCTTCGATCGACATCCGGCTGGTGATCGCCGCCATGCCGCCGAGATCGTCGGTGAAGATCGGTCCCTGGAACGCGGCGGCGCCGTAACCGGTGCCCTCGCGCAGCAAACGCATCGTTTCCGGGCTGATGCTGGCGGGGACGTCCGGTGTGGTCAGTCCGGGCACGTCCAAGTGACCGACCATGACGGCGGCGCCCGAACCGACCAGGTCGCGGAACGGCGCCAAGTCCACCGTCTGCATCTGCTCCAGCGGCGGGGTGCGCACCGCGCCGGTGTGCGAGTCGCCCGAGGCGGAACCGTGGCCGGGGAAGTGCTTCATCACCGTGCCGACGCCGACCTCGCGCATAGCCCGGATGTAGGCGTCCGCGTAGCGGGTGACCACCGCCGGATCGTCGGAGAAGGAGCGGTCGCCGATGACCGTGTCGTCGGGCTGGGAGCTGACGTCGACATCGGGGGCGAAGTTCACCGTCACGCCGAGGTCCTTCAGCGCCCGACCCCTGGCCAGCGTCGCGCTGTAGTACTGCTCGGGACTCATGGTCTGGGCCGTCTCCCGCGCCGACGGAGCCGGGCCGATCAGGTCGCGCACCCGCGAGACGCGGCCGCCTTCCTCATCGATGGTGACCATCAGCGGTACCTTGGCGGCCTGTGTCACCTGCGTGATCTGCCCGGAACCGAGCAGCGCCTCGTCGGTCCAGCCGCCCACGAAGATGCCGCCGATCTGCTCATCGCGCACCACGCCGGCGGCGTCGGCGGCGCCGGTGACGCCGACGGTCAGCAACTGGGCGAGTTTCCCGCGGGTGGTGAACTGCGCGAGGTATCCGGCGTTGCAGTCCGGGGGCGCCGAGCCGGTAGCCGGGATCGCTGCGGTGGTCGCTTCCGGCGTGGTGGTGCTCGACGAGGCCGACTCGGTGGAGCCGCCGTTCGAGCAGGCGGTCGCGACGGCGGCGAGAACGGCGAGGACGAGCAGAGGCGTCTTCCGCATAGAGGCCAACCGTACTCGTCGCGAGGTGCGCGACCGCAGTCGCTCCAGCCCTACCGGGCAGGTAACTCGCGCGCGGCGCCGAATGGCCGTCCCGGCGCGGGGCCGCCTCGGAGCGATATCACCGGCGGCGCCGAGCATTTCGTGTCGCCGCCCTCCGGCAGCGCGCCGGCGCCGGCCGCGCGCCGCCTGCCGCCGCTCATGCTCGGACGGGATACGCCGGACATCACCGCGGCCGGGCTGGTCGCGGCCCGCGTTCTCGCAGGTGGAAGCCGGAAAACGAGCCGGTTGACGCGCGCCGCCGAGGGTAACCTCATGGTGTCGGCATGCGCCTGCCCAGGAGGTCATCGTGCCCTGCGATCTGATGCTCATCGCCTACGACGGCTCGGAGAACGCCAAACGCGCCGTCCAATACGCCGGGCGATTCCTCAGCGCGAATAGAGCCATCGTGCTGACCGCCTGGGAGCCCATGGTGCGTCAAGCCGCTCGCCTGTCCGGGCTTTCGGGCGTCATGCAACCGGAATGGGTGCCCGACGACCAGCTCGAGGACATCGCCTACGTCGACGCGCGCGCCACCAACGCCGAGGGCGTGCGGCTGGCCGAGTCGGCGGGACTGAACGCCGAGGCGCGCACCGCCGAATGCACCACGACCATCTGGAACGCCATCGTCGATTGCGCCGACGAGCTGGACGTCGACATCATCGTCGCAGGCACCCGTGGCGCCACCGGGATTCGCGCGCTCCTGCACAGCAGCGTCGCCGACGCCGTCCTCAAGCACTGCCACCGCCCCGTTCTGCTGGTCCCACCGGGCAAGAACTCCCCGGCCGCGCACGCGTGAGATCTGGATCGCTCCAGCGCGATGGGGCGCGTCGACGGGGTTAGGTTGGGGTCATGGATGGGTTCCTGCTTGCTCGGGCCGACGGAGTTGTTCGGGGTCATGGGAGCCGCGTCTTCTTCGACGACGCGCGAAAAGCGCGGGCAGCGCTGCGGGAGGGCCGCGCGGAGCTGGTCGTCGGTGCGTTGCCCTTCGATCCACGCAAGCCCGCCGCGCTGTGTGTGCCGGAGCACGCCGAGCACACGGCGGGTCCCTGGCGGCCCGCCGCGCTGCCGGATCTGCCCGACGTGCGAGTGGTGGCCGAGATACCGAGCCCGGCCGAGCACGTGGCGCGCGTGACGAAGCTGGTCGAGCAGCTCAACGATCCCGCGCAACCACTCCGCAAAGTGGTCGCGGCGCGTTCGGTGCTGGCCGAGGCGCGTTCGGCGCTCGACCCGGAAGTCGTCGCCGGGCACCTGCTGACCAGGCATCCGCACGCGAACGTCTTCGCGGTCGACCTGACGCCCGCCGGACGCCCCGGCGCCACCCTGGTGGGGGCGACGCCGGAGGTGCTGATCGCTCGGCAGGGCGACATCGTGACGCTGCGCCCGCTCGCGGGCACCTCGCCGCGGCTGCCCGACCCGGATGCCGATGCCGCCCAGGCCCGGGAATTGCTGACCAGCACCAAGAATCGCGACGAGCACGCGTTCGTGATCGACTGGATCCGGGAGCGGCTCGGCCCGATCTGCGCCGAACTGTCGATTCCTGACACACCGGAGCTGGTCAGCACCCATGAGGTGTGGCACCTGGCGACGCCGGTCACCGGCCGCCTGAGCGACGCCACGATCACCGCACTCGACTTGGCGCTGCTGCTGCACCCGACGCCCGCGGTCTGCGGCACCCCCACCGATCTGGCTCTGGACACGATCACGCAGATCGAGGAAGACCGCGGGTTCTACGGCGGCGCTGTCGGCTGGTGCGACGCGGACGGCGACGGCGCCTGGGTGGTCGCGATCCGCTGTGCGGAACTCTCGGCCGACGGCCGAACCGTGCGGGCGCACGCTGGCGGCGGCATCGTCGCGGCCTCCGACCCGCAGGCGGAACTCGACGAGACGACCGCGAAACTGCGCACCCTCCTCGGCGCGCTGCACTGCGCTCTGCCCTCGCGCTGAAGCGCCCGATCGGGACCGTCCGGCAGCAGCGTGCCGAGCTGCTCGGTGCGCTCCAGGCGGCGGTCCGCCGGACAAGCCGCCGGAGATTCGGCGGCCTGAACGCATACAAATACCGGACGCCCTGCTAGGTTGACCGGGAACGTGCCTGCATCGACGTATTGGAGTGCCGCGATGAAGTTTGCTGTCCCTGGTGTTGCGAGTGCCGTCGCGGGCGCCGTGCTGGGCGTCATCGGTGTCTTCCTGATCACCATGGCGATCCAGCAGAACACGCGACCGGACATCGACCGCAGCGGCGACAAGGACTCCTCGCTGCTGAACAACGTTGAGTACGGCAGCCGCTGACCCGCTGACCTCCGCTTCACCCGCCGACTCGCTCGGATCGCCCGTGGCGCCGGGGCAGCACAGCACCGCGCCGCTGGGCAGACGTTGGTTCGCCGCGACCGTCGTCGCGGCGTTCCTGCTGACCTTCGCGCAGGCGCCCGGCCTCACGGTCGCCGACACGAAATACGACCTGGCGCAGAATCCGCTCGGCTTTCTCGCACGCGCGAGCCATCTGTGGAGTAGCCAGGCGCCGATGGGCCAGGTGCAGAACCAGGCCTACGGATACTTCTTCCCGCACGGTGCGTTCTTCTCGCTCGGCCATGTGCTGAACGTGCCTGCCTGGGTGACGCAGCGGATCTGGTGGGCGCTGCTGCTGCTCGCCGGATTCTGGGGGATCGTCCGCCTCTGCGAAACGCTGGGCATCGGGACGCGCGGGTCGCGCGTCGTCGCCGCGCTCGCCTTCGCGCTGTCGCCACGGGTACTGACCACCATCGGGTCGATCTCCTCGGAGACGCTGCCGATGATGCTGGCGCCGTGGGTGCTGCTGGCGCCCGCCGCGCTCGGCGTCGCCCGGCGCGACCGGCGGCGGGGCGGAGCCGCCTCGCCCGCCGGAAGCGCGCTGGCGCTGGCCTTGATGGGCTCGGTCAACGCGGTCGCGACGGTGGCCGCCTTCCTGCCCGCTCTGCTGTGGTGGGCGTCCTACCGGCCGAACCGGCGGTGGTGGCGTTTCACCGCGGCGTGGATCCCGTTGCTGGTGCTGGCCACGTTCTGGTGGGTGGTGCCGCTGCTGCTGCTCGGCAAGGTGAGCCCACCGTTCCTGGACTACATCGAGTCCTCGGGCGTGACCACACAGTGGGCGTCGCTGGGCGAAGTGCTGCGCGGCACCGACAGTTGGACGCCGTTCGTCTCGCCGGAGCGTATCGCGGGCGCGGTGCTGGTGACCCAGCCTGCGGCGGTGCTGGCGACCGGGTTGGTCGCGGCGGCGGGCATGGCGGGCCTGGCTCTGCGGTCCATGCCGTATCGCGGCAGGCTCGTGCTGATCCTGTGTGTCGGGCTGGTCGGTATCTGCGCCGGATTCGTCGGTGAGCTGGGTGGACCGTTCGCGGAGTCGGTGCGCGTCTTCCTGGACTCCGGCGGCGCCCCGCTGCGCAACGTGCACAAGCTGGAGCCGCTGATCCGTATCCCGCTCGTGCTCGGGCTGGCTCAGCTGCTCGCCCGGGTTCCGCTGCCCGCCTCCGCGCCGCTGCCGGTCTGGCGCGGCGCGTTCGCGCACCCGGAACGGGACCGCGCGGTCGCGGTCGCGGCGCTGATCCTCACCGCGCTCGCCCTGTCCACCTCACTGGCCTGGACCGGCAGACTCGCGCCGCGCGGCGCCTACGACCACGTGCCCGCCTACTGGCAGCAGACCGCCGACTGGCTGGCGGACAACGCCGCCGACACCCGCGCTCTGGTGGTGCCCGGCGCTCCCTTCGGCAGCCAGGTCTGGGGACTCACCCGCGACGAACCGCTGCAAGCGCTGGCCGAAACCCCCTGGGCGGTCCGCGACGCGGTGCCGCTGAACCCGCCCGGCACCATTCGCGCGATGGATTCGGTGCAGCGGCTCATCGCCGACGGCAGGCCCTCGGCGGGGCTCGCCGCGACACTGACGGCCCAGGGCATCGGCGTCGTCGTCCTGCGTAACGACCTCGACCCGGAGACTTCCCGCTCGACCCGGCCGATACTCGCCCACCAGGCGCTCGACGGCTCGCCCGGCCTGCGCAAGGTGGCCGAGTTCGGCGATCCGATCGAATCCGTGGTGATCGCCGACGACCTGGTGGCCGACGGCGACCTGCGCCCGCCGTACCCGGCCATCGAGATCTACCGGGTGGACGCGCCGGGACCGGGCACGCCCGCCGAGGTACGAGGCGGAACCGGCGCACCGGAGGCGTTCCCCGGCGCGTACACCGTTCCGCTGGGGGACGTTCCGGTCGTCCAGGGTGGACCGGAAGTGCTCGAGCGAATGCATCGTGACCCGGGCGCCAACCGGACCCTCACCTTGCTCGCCGCCGACGCGGCCGAGGCCGGGTTGCCGATCGGCCCGGTGACCGTCACGGACACGCCGATGGATCGCGAAGCCGATTTCGGCCGGGTGGACAATCACAACTCGGCGCTGCGCGCCCCCGACGACGCGCGCCGCACGCACAACCTGGTGCCCGATTATCTCGTGCCCGGCGCGGAACTGGTGCGCGGTGAATGGTCCGGCGCCACGATCACCGCGTCGAGTTCGGCCGCGGACGCCACCCAGCTCGGCGGAGCGGCGCCGGGCAGTTCGACCGCGGCCGTCGTCGACGGCGACCCGGCCACCGCGTGGATCAGCAACGGCATCGAACGCGCCCTCGGCCAGTGGCTCCGGCTCGATCTCGATCGCCCCATCCGAGCCGGGCAGCTCAGCATGACGACCAGTTCGGCCGCCATCGGCGACCCGATCAAGTGGATCGAAGTGCGCACCGCGAACGGCACCGTCTCGGTCCGGGTCTCCGAACCCGGTGTGCCGGTCTCGGTTTCACTGCCCGCGGGCCGCACCGAGTGGCTGACCATCACCGCCATTCGAACCGAAGGCGGCTCCGGCGGCGGGCAATTCGGCCTCAGCGAACTCGCGCTGGACGACTATTCGCAGCGCGACGCGCCCGTGCGGGTAGACATCCGGCACCGGACCGTGGTGCCGTCGGGTCCAGCCGACGCTCGCGTGCGGGCGTGGGATCTCGGCCAGGAATTCCCCGGCCGCAGCGCGTGTTTCGACGCGCCCGACCGGGTGCGTTGCAGCAAAGGTCTGGCCCTGGCGCCGGAGGAGCCCGGCACGTTCCAGCGCACGCTGACCGTTCCGGAGCCGATGGCGGTCTTCCCGGAACTGACCGTCCGCACCAGGCAGGGTCCGGCCCTGGAGGCGCTGCTCACCGACCGCGCCCGCCCGGTGGCCAGGGGCAAAGCCGACGTGGGCGATTTGCGCGGCGCCGCCTTCGCCGCGACCGACGGCGATCCGCGTACCAGCTGGACCGCACCGGAGGACTCGGTCCGCGAACTGACCGGCGGCAGGCCGACCCTCACGATCGAGCTGCCCGAGCCCGTGCTGGTGACCGGCCTGGAACTGACCCCATCGCTCGGCGGCCTGCCCGCGGCGCCCACCTCGGTGACGGTGAATCTCGGTGACGGTCCGCAAGTGCGCGAGCTGGACGACGGCGATCCGGGCGCGCCGACGCGAATCTCCCTGCACCCCACCGTGACCGATCGCATCGAGCTCAGCATGCGGACCTGGCGGCCGGTACTGGACAAGACCGCGCTCGGCTTCGTGCAGACCCAGCCGTCCGGCCTGGCGGAGGTGGCGGTCCTGGGGCCGGACTACCCCACGGCCGCGCCACTGGACCGCGAGATCACCGTCCCGTGTGCGCTGGGCCCGACGATCGACGCCGGCGGGCGCACTTTGCGCACCACGGTCACCGCCACCGTCGGCGAATTGCGTTCCGGCGCACCGGTTCCCGCCCGGGTGTGCACCGACGACGCGGCCGAGCCGGAGTCCGGGGCACCGGGCGAGCTCGCGCTGCCGCAGGGCCGGGCCGACGTGGCGGTCGGGCCGACGGACCTGTTCTTCGTGGATCGGCTGCGCTTGAACCGCTCCGGGACGGAAACCTCCGCTCCGCCGGTGTCCGACGCCCGAACCCGCCTGCTCGTGCTGCCGCTGAGCACCAACGTCGGATGGCGCGCGACCAGCGCGGACGGGCGCGCGCTCGAACCGGTGGTGGTCGACGGCTGGCGGCAGGCCTGGCTGCTGCCTGCCGATGCCACCGGCCCGGTGACGGTCGCTTTCCCGGTCGATCGCTGGTATCGCCTCGGCATCTTCGGCGGCCTGCTGCTGCTCCTGCCGCTCGCTGTCCTGGCCGTCCCCCGTCGCGGCCGCGGATCGACCCGCACCGATGCGGTCGAATCCGAGCAGGTCCGCGCCGACACGCACTCCCCTGCCCCCGACGCGCGCGGCGAAGTGCCGGACACCTGGGGCCGCCGCTGGCTGGGCGCGGTGGGACTCGCCGGTGCGACCACCGTGATCGCCGGTCCGGTGGGCGCGGGCGTCACAGTGATCGCCTTGGCCGCGCATCGTTGGACGTCGTATCTCCCCGCCCGGGCCCTCGTCGTCGTCGCGGGTGTGGGCACGATGCTGTCGGCCGCCGTGCTGTCCACCGGTCCATGGCGCTCGTCCGAGGGTTATATGGGCGGGTCCTTGCTGGTGCAACTGCCCGCCCTGGTCGCGATCGTCGCGGTAGGAGTCGCGGCGCTGCCCCGGCCGAAACGCGCCGAACGAGCCGGTGGCGGCCGGTCGGAGGATGCCGAGCCTTCGGCGCCACCGCGCTGACCGCTCACCGGTCGTCGTCACGCGCCGACGCGCCGACCGGAACGCACGAACGGTCTCCGGTCGCCGAGGCGCCCATTCGCCATGCGACGCAACGGCACTGGTTGCTAACGTGACCACGCGTGAACACCTGTGCCGAATGCGGTTTCGTCTACGACTTGGCTTCGGCGGCCGACGTGCCGTCGCTGGCACGGGAGCACGCCGTGGAATACGCCGATCTGCTCGGTAGCGACAGCGGCAGACTACGACAGCGCGGCAAGCCCGATGTCTGGTCGCCCCTGGAATACGCCTGCCACATGCGCGATGTCCTGCTGGCCCAGCGCGAGCGCGTGCTGGAGGCCCGCCGCTCGGACAACCCGACCGTCACGCCGATGGGCCGGGACGAGCGCGTCGAGTACGACGGCTACGCCGAGCAGAATCCCGCGGACGTGGCCCGCCAGATCCGCGACGCCGCGCTGCTGTTCGCCAACGTGCTGGAGCGGCTCGGCGACGACGACTGGGAGCGCACGCTGCGTTTTCCCTACCCGGAGCCCGACGAGCGTTCGCTGCGCTGGCTCGCGGTGCACACCCTGCACGAGCTGCGCCACCACCTGGTGGACATGCACCGGCAACTGGACGGCTGACCGCGAGGATCAGGGCGCGGGCTCGGGTTCCGCGGTTCGCCGGACCCGGTCCCGGCTGCGGACCCAGCGCCGCACCGGCTCCTCCACCAGCGCGTAACTGGCCGCGGCGACCGGAAGGGTGATGGCGACCGTGAGCACCAGGACGTAACCGAAGTCGCCTTGGAAGGGCAGGATGCCGAACACCGGGAACACGATCGACAGCACCGCGAGGTGCCAGATGAAGATGCCGTAGGACCAGCGCCCGAGCGCAGCGGCCACCGGCGACTCCAGCCAGCGGTGCCCGCGCGCCGCCGGATCCCGCAACACCAATGGCGCGAGCAAGGCGAACCCGATGACCGCGCCGAGTCCCATCTTCACCACGTACTGCCAAGGCTCGGCCCGAGTGAGCCCGGCGGGACCGGCCACATCGGTTGCCGCGAGCAGAAAGGCGGCCGTCGCGACCGTCCACATCAGGGGCTGATTCGCCCCGATTTTCCACCAGCGTGATAGCCGAACGCTATGTTCGGCGAGCTCCGCCAGGAGCATGCCCGCGGCGAACCAGGGCAGATAGCCGGGCAGCCAGTTGTCCGCGTGGATCGCGTCCGGAGTCGGCACCGGAACGAAGTTCCAGCCGAGGCTGACGACGGCCACGGCGAGCAGCACCGGCACCCGCAGGCGCGCCGCTGACCCGCGCAGGCGCACCAGCGCGAACGCCAGCACGGGCAGCACCAAGTAGAAGGCCACCTCCACCGACAGACTCCACATCTGCGTGAGACCGTCGGTCAGCGTCAAGGGCACGTAGATCTGCAGCAGCGCCAGGTTCGACACCCACACCCGCATGCCCGCGGTCCCGGCGGCGCTGGGCAGCAACACCAGGACCGCGCACACCACCACCCAGTAGGCGGGCAGGATGCGTGCGGCACGATGCCGCAGGTAGTAGCCGACGGGCGGCGCGGAGTCGAGTCCGCGCGCGGCCGCGGCGTGCGGCCGCCAGAGCAGGAACCCCGACAGCGCGAAGAACACCGCCACCGCCATGTCGAACCGTCCCCACACCCGGCCGACGACCGGCGTGCCGGATTCTCCGGTCTGGAAGGCGACGTGGGTCAGCAGCACGCCGAGCGCGGCCATCCCGCGCATGCCTTCCAGCGCGGGCACGAACGCGCGCGGGCGCACCCGTTCTCCGGCGGGCGTGGGGGTGGGCAGGGTCGCTGTCATCGGCTCCAGTCTGCCTTGCGAATCCACAGTTGATAACCCGACGTTTCAGATTTCGCGTTAGACTCGGGCGATTTCTCGGCCGTTTCCGGCCTCGACGCGGCATAGTACGACATCGGACTGTTAGTGTCGGGGCTCACGAGTGCCGCGGCCTGCCCGCAGTGCTCGCCGGAGCGACCTGTGTTCTACGACGAGGAGAGTTTGCATGGCACTGAGTGCCGGTACCAGAAGGACGGTGGCCTGCCTGCTCGTGGGTCTCGGCGCGTTGCTGATCGTCGCCGCAATCATGATCCCGACCTACACCGTCGACAAACTGGCGAAGACTCCCCTCGATCTGGAGATCACCACGATCGCGACGAATCAGCAGGGGGAGGACAGCCTCGTGCTCGACTCCAAGTCGCTGACCGCGCCGGAGGGCTCGGCCAAGGTCGATACCAACGTCCCGCTGGTCTCGCAGCGCTTCCTCACCGTCGAGGAGCCCGCCGACGCCCAGCAGATGACCGTGCAGGCGGGCCAGACGCTGCGGCGCATCGACAAGCAGGGCGACACCGGACTGCTGACCGCGACCATCGACCGGGTCACCATCGACCGCGTAACCGGCATGCCGGTCGACACGGACCCGAACGGCTCCATCGCGGTGACGACGAACCCCCAGGGCGAGAGCATCGCCGAGCCGGTGCAGCACACAGGTCTGCAGTACCGGTTCCCGATCGGCACCGAGAAGAAGAGCTACCCGTACTTCGACCTCAACACGCGTAAGACCTACGACGTGAACTTCATGGGCGAGACCGAGGTCAACAACACGAAGGTCTACCACTTCCAGATGTCGGTGCCCGCCACCAGCCTCTGGGACGTCGTGCAGGCGCCGACCAACCGGCTGAGCCTGCCCGCTGCCAAGTGGGGCGTCGAGGGCGGCGAGGCCCCGGTGACCATGACGCGCTACTACACCAACACCCGTGACCTGTGGGTCGAGCCGGAGACCGGCACTGTGGTCAAGGGCGGCGAGGCACTGCACCTGTACTACTCGCGCACCGCGGACAAGCCCGAGGTCACCGCGCTGAAGTCGCACCTGGTGTTCGACGAGAACACGATCGAGTCGCAGATCTCGGTGGCCAAGGAGAACATCGACAAGCTGTCGCTGTACGGCCGCGTCATGCCGATCGTCCTCGGCGTCCTCGGCGTGATCGCGCTGATCGCCGGTGTGGTTCTCGGTCTGCGCGGCGGCTCGGCTGCGCGGCCTGTACGGGCGGGCGGCGCCCCTGGCCAGCGTCCGAGCGGCGCGGCTTCATCCGGTCCCGCTCCGCGTGGTAACCGTGGCGCCGACGATGCGCCGACCGAGCAGATCCGGATCAACAAACAACCCTGATCCGGCTGACCGCCTCTGAATTCGGCTCCCCCGCCCTGCGGCTGGGGAGCCGAACTCGTTTCGGTGTCCGCGCGCTTCGGCGACACGAGCGTGCCTCGATTGATCGGCAGCATCGCGCCCGCACGCCGGGACGTGAGGCGGCCGAAGCCCGCTCGGTATCTCGCCCTCGGGGTGGGATGGACACCCCCAACTCACTCGGCCCGGTGGCGAAACAGGCAGCCAACCGTCGTGGCGTCCTCCTTCGGGCATCACCAGACGGGGCGGAAGAATGCGCGGGCAGCGCCGTGATCGTCCGCGCTCGAAATGTCGACCGCGAACGATCTCCGGTCAGCCGACCGGGCGCAGCGGCTCCGGACGTGTGGTGTGATCGGCCGCGCGCAGGACGATGACGGCGACCACGAGGGTGGTGGTGGCCGCGACCGATACGGCCGTGATGATCAGCGCCGGTGTCGAGCGGGCCAGCGTGAGCATCAACGTGACTTCGACGACCAGGCCCAGCCAGGTGACCAGCGCGAGCGAAGTGCGGTCGACGGCGATGGCCGACAGCACCGCGCCTTGCAGCACGGCCAGCAGCGCGCCGTGCAGCGCGAACACCCACAGCAGATCCTGGATCGGGGCGTAGTCCTCGCCCGCCAGCAGCGGAGCGAGCGGCGCGGCGAGCACGGCGCCGAGCACCGCGATCAAGCCGATCCCGCTGAGCACCGCGAGCGCCGCCCGGATAGCGCCCGCCGAGTGCGTCGGCTGCGCCATCCGCGGATAGAGCACGACACCGACCGCTTGCGGCAACCAGAAGGCGATCTTGGTGGCGATGGTGCCGAGCGCGTAGCGGCTGGCGTCCACGTCGTCGAGCACCATCCGGACCACGATCAGGTCCGCCGACGACAGCGCCATCAGCGCCGCCTGCACCTGGGCGGCCCGCAGCACCGGCAACACGCCCGGGGCGGCGGCGACCGCGTCGGCTCTGACTCCGCCGGGGACGCGCGCGGACGCCACACCGGCGACGATCCTGGCGAGCAGAGCCGCCGCGGCGACCCCGCAGGCCGCCGCCCACAGCGCGAGCGTCGCGCCGCCGCCCAGCGCGAGGACGACCAGGGCGGGCGAAACCCGGGCGATCCCGGCGGCGCCGAGCACCATGCCCAAGGCGCGAAACCGCCTGCCGCCTTGCAGCACTCCCTGCTCGCCGGACAACAGCACCAGCGCAGGCGCCGCACCCAGCGCGGCCGCGGTGGCGGCCACCCCGACGTTCAACGCGACGGCGACCAGCGGCACCAGCACCGCGGCCACCGCGGCCACGATCACCGCGCACCGCCACTGGAGCCCCCGCAGCGCCGCCATTCCCGCCCCGCGCACGAGTTCCCGGGCGACCACGTTCTGCAACGCCAGCGCGGGCACCGCACACAGCAGCTGCACCGCGAGCAGACTCGCGAATTCGCTGTATCCGGTGACCCCGAGCCACCGCCCGGCCAGCAGCTGCAGCAGATACCCGGCGACGTTGGCGGTCATCGCACCCGCCGTCACCCACGTCAGATCCGCCACCACAGGAAACCGATGGACAGCAGACACGCCGCCCATCGTCCCACCCGCACACCCGGTCCCGCGTCCCGCCCCGCCGGACCACGCGACCTGCTCGCGGCGGACGCGACAGTTTCGGAGCGCGGTTCGGGCGCTCGCACACGGCAGGGCCGGTAGCGCCAACGGCACGGCCCGTGCGCGCTCGGCCCTGCGGCGGCGGTGATGGGGACGTACAGTGCTCAGGCGTGAGCGGGAGCGGTCGGGATCGAGCGGTGGCTGCGGTGTACAGCGCGGCCGGGGCTCTGCTCGTGACCGGGCCGTTGGCCGCGCCGGGGTATCTGCTGTTGCGCGACGCGGTGAGCACGCCGCGCAGCTATCCGACCGACTCGGCGCTCGGTCTCGGCGACGCGGCGCCGCGGGCGGTGCCGCAGGACGCGCTGCTCGCCGTGCTGTCGGCGTTCGTCGACGGTGGGGTGCTGGTGAAGGCGATCCTGATCGTCGCCCTGTGGGCCGCGGCGTACGGGGCGGCGACGCTCGCTCGCGTACTGCTGCGCGCGTCGCTCGGGCCGCAACTGGTCGCCGCGACGGTGGCGCTGTGGAACCCGTACGTGGCCGAGCGCCTGCTACAGGGGCATTGGAGCCTGCTGGCCGGTTATGCCGCTCTGCCGTGGACAGCCCTGGCCGCCTACCGCCTCCGATCGACGGCCACCGCGAAGAAACGCGAGGGATTTCTGTCGCATCCACCGGCCCAGCCCGAGAACGACCTGGTAGCAGACGGCCCACCGCATGAAGCCGAGCACGTCGACAAAGCCCCGATCTCGGATACGACCGAGACCAGCGGGCAGACCGATGAAGCCCAACCGGTGGACGCACCGACAACCGGTTCGTCCGAACGCCTCGGCGCGGCCACAGCAGCCGACTCGACGGCACGTTCCCGCAACGGCGCGCGATCCGACGCGGCGCGCAGAGACCGGAGGAAAGGGCCCATCGAGGCGGCGCAGCGCGGGAGTGCGCGAACGGCGACCGCCTGGGCGGCCCTGGCCGGATTCCTCGCCGCCGCGGGGCTCACACCGACCGGTGCGCTGTTGGCGGGCGCGACCGCGTTCGCCCTGGTCCATCGACGCCAACTGCCCGCTACGTTCGTCCTGTGGCTGGCCGGCTCGGCGCCATGGCTCGCCGCGACGGTGCTGTCGGGCGCGGGCAGTGAGCCGTCCGATCCCGCGGGCATCGCGGCCTTCGCCGCTCGTGCCGAACCCGGCCTCGGCACGCTCGGCAGCCTGGCCGGCCTCGGCGGGATCTGGAACTCCGAAGCGGTACCGGATTCGCGCGCCACGCCGCTGGCCACGATCGCGACGCTGCTGTTGCTGGTGATCGTCGCGCTGGGCGTGCGCTCCGTCGCCACGGGCGGCGCCGACCCGGACCACCGCCATGTCCGCCGCGCGCTGCTCCTGCTCGCGGCGGTCGCGGTCCTGTTTCCCGCGCTCGGCGCGACGGCGTGGGGAATGCACGCACTGGAGTGGCTGGTCACCCACGTGCCCGGCGCGGGACTGCTGCGGGACTCCCAGAAGTACGTGGCCCTCGCCATGCCCGCCTATGCCTTGTGCGCGGCGGCGGGATGCGCGGTGGCGGCCCGGCGCCTTTCGTCCGCACAGCGGTTCACGACAACAGATCGGCCTGCGGCGGCGCCTCCGGCCGTGACATCCACGGTCGCGGCGGTATTCGTCGTCCTTCTCGTGTTGCCGTTCTACGACCTCGCGTGGGGCGTCGGCGGCGCCGTGCGGGCGGTGCACTATCCCGCCGGTTGGCAGCAGGTCGCCGAACGTATGGACGGCCCCGGCGACGTCGCGGTGCTGCCGGGCGGGATGTTCCGCAAGTTCCGCTACAGCGGCCCGGCGCCCGTGCTCGACCCGGCGCCGCGCATGTTGCCCAACGACGTCCTGCAGACCGGTGAGCTTCCGGTGCGCGGGCGTACGGTGTCCGGCGAAGGTTCTCGCGCGCGAGAAGCGGAAACACGTCTGCTCCACGGCGCCTCGGCTGCGGACTTGGCCGGCCTCGGAGTCGGCTGGGTCCTCGTCGAACGGACCACCCCCGGGCCGCTCGGCGCATCGGCGACGACCCTCGCCCAACTGGAGCGGATCTACGAGGACGCCGACCTGGCGCTGTATCGCGTGCCCGGTGTCATCGAGCGCGGTGGATCGACGACCGCGCAACGCTCCGTCACCGCCGCCGCCCATATGCTGTGGGCCGCGCTACTCGTCGCGGGCCCGCTGGTCGCTCTGGGTACGCGCGCCCGATCCCGCGCCAGAACGCAGCGCTAGGACCGACCCGCACGCGACTGCCCGAGCAACGGCGCCCCGTGAGCACCGGCCTCCGCGACGAACACACCCGCGCTTCTCGGCGCGCTGGGTTCAGTCGACCGTCCGGGGCGCGATCAATCCGGTGACATGCTCGCCGCGGGCAGCGGCGACCAGGACCTCGTACACGCCCTTTCCGGTTTGCTCCCATGAGAATTCGCGAGCGCGGGCGCGGGCCTTCTCACCCATGACGGTGCGCGCTCCCGGATCGTCCAGCAGATCGCCGACGGCGTCGGCCAACTGGGCGACGTCGTCGACCAGGATGCCGGTGGCGCCGTCGACGATGGAATCGGTGAGCCCGCGCGAACTCCGGTATCCGACCGTCGGCACACCGTGCTGAGCGGCTTCGATCACCGCCAGGCCCCACCCTTCCTTCCGGGAAGGCAGCACGTGCACCCAGGCGCGGGCGAGCAGTTCGTGCTTGCGGCGCTCGTCCACGTGCCCGTGGAAGGTGACGGCGTCGGCGATGCCGAGTTCACGGGCGTTGTCGCGCAGGTTGTCCGCCCACCAGCCGCCGCCGATCACGTCGAGACGCAGACCGGGAATACGGTCACGCAGCCGGGCCACGGCCGCGAGCGCGTCCTCGATCTGCTTGTGCGGCACCAGCCGGGACAACACCACGACAGTGGGTGCGGCAGTGCGGGTTTCCGCGGCGCCCGTCGGCGCGTCGATTGGAACCGGTTCGGCTCCGTTGCGGACCACCGCGATTCGCGCACGGTCCACACCGAGCGTGGCGAGTTCTTCCGCCGAGGGCAGCGAAACGGTCAGGTATTGGTTGCGCCGGTGCACGCGGGGCGACAGCCGCGACTCGATCCACCAGCCGATGCGACCGACCACCCGGCCCGCCACCGGCCACTGCTCGCGGTGTCCGTGGTGCACCAGCACCACCGACGGGGCCGTGGTGGCGGCGGCTGCGAAGAAGGGGATGCCGTTCTGGGTGTCGATCACCGCGTCGGGCCGCACGCCGCGCAACGAGCCGAGGCCGATTCTGGCGAGCAGGAGCGCGGCGAGCGCCCGCGGGTACACCGTGTAGCGTCCCCCCGCCCGGCTGATGTCGATGCCGTCGACACGTTCCCGCCGCGGCGCCCCGGGGTAGCGGGCGGTGCGCAGGGTGACTTTGACCCCGCGTGCCGCGAGCTGCGCGCCGACCTGCTCGAGGTACCGCTCGCTGCCGCCGCCCTGCGGGTGCCCGGTGTCACGCCAGCAGAGCAGGAGGACTTCGCGCACGGTGGAGCTTCTCTCGGTCAGTAGGTCCCGGTTGGGAACGTCGGATGTCGCGCTACACCCTAACCCGAGCACCCGCCCGAGAGGCCCACCATCGGGGTTGTGCGAGACTCGGCGCCGTGCTCAAAGCCGAAAAAACGCCGACGCGCGGCAGCTCGCCCCGGTTCGCCCGCCGGGCGACCCTGCGCCGGTCGCTGCGGCTGCTCGGTAGTTTCCGGTTCGAGCAGACCGACCCGGCGCTGTTCTACGGAGGTCTGGCGGCCGACACCGCGGCGATGATCGCCGACTTCTACGCCGACCTCACCGGCCGGTCGCTGGACGGCGCGACGATCCTCGACGTGGGCGGCGGACCGGGTTACTTCGCCGACGAGTTCGCCCACACGGGGGCCCGCTACATACCGGTGGAACCCGACCCGTCGGAGATGCACGCCGCCGGGCTCTCGGTGGCGGGCGCGGTGCGCGGGTCCGGGATGGCGCTGCCGTTCCGCGACGACGCGCTCGACATCTGTCTCTCGTCGAACGTCGCCGAGCACGTCTCGAAGCCGTGGGTGATGGCCGAGGAGATGGTGCGGGTGACCAGGCCCGGCGGGTTGATCGTGCTCTCCTACACGGTGTGGCACGGCCCGTTCGGCGGGCACGAGACCGGGCCGTGGCACTACCTCGGTGGCGAGTACGCCGCGCGCCGCTACCGGCGCAAGCACGGACGCGAACCCAAGAACAGGTTCGGCAGGTCGCTGTTCGCGGTGCGGGCCGCGGACGGATTGCGCTGGGCAGCAGGCACTCCGGCCGAGGTGCACACCGTCTTTCCGCGCTACCACCCCCGCTGGGCGTGGTGGTTGGTCCGGGTACCCATGATGCGAGAGTTACTTGTGAGCAATCTGGTCGTTGTGGCAACTAAAAGTTAGCCGAGGTAAGGCTCCAGCCATCCTCGACGCCAGTGCCGCTTCCCGCACGGCGCGTGCACGGGCTCGCTCCACGGCGATTCCCGCATAGCCAACCCGACGGTCTCGAGCGTGGTCAGACCGACCATGTCGGCCAGCATCCCGACGGCGGCGACCGCCTCGGCTGCCTGCATAGCCGCGGTCGCCTGCTCGATCGTCAGGGTGCGGCCGGGTAGGAAGGAGACCACCCACCCACCGCTGCCGACACACTTAGCCTGATGCTCGGTTTGATCACTGGTCATCAGCGACCGGCCGATCACTTGCACCGCCATGACTCGGACTCCCCAGTTTGCGGTAACGGTTCGGTAATGGAGCAAGCCGATATGTCGCTACAGCATCCCCTTTCCAGCAACAGAACGCAATAGTGCGTTCTGCGAAAAGCGAACCGAGAGGTCGGGATTCACACCGGTCAGGGCCTCGCGATCGGCCAAAATTAGAACAGGTTACAGACAGAAGAGGGGCAAAACTGTAACGTGTTCTCATGCATTACGACAGCTTGTTCATCGGCGGCCGCTGGACCGCTCCAGCCACCGCCGAGCGCGTCCAGGTCATCTCGCCGGTCACGGTCGAGCCGGTGGGCAGCGTGCCCGCGGTGAGCCGGGCCGATGTGGACGCCGCGGTCGCCGCGGCCAGGCACGCCTTCGACCACGGCCCCTGGCCTGCCACGCCGCCGAAGGAGCGCGCCGCGGTGCTCACCCGCGTGGCCCGGCTGATCGAACAGCGCTCCGCCGATCTGCTCGCCGCGCTGACCGCCGAGGTCGGCGCACCGCAGATGATCGCGATGACGCTGAATCAGATCCCGGCGGTCGCCGCATTGGACGCCTACGCGGCTTTGGCCGAGTCCTTCCCCTGGCAGGAGACCCGGGTCGGCGGGTTCGGCACCACACGGGTCACCCGCGAGCCGCGCGGCGTCGTCGCGGCGGTCACCGCCTGGAACGTTCCACTGTTCCTCGCGGCCAACAAGCTCGCCCCTGCCCTGCTGGCCGGTTGCACCGTCGTACTGAAGCCGTCCCCGCTGACGCCGATCACGGCCAATATGCTCGCCGACATCTGCACCGAGGCCGGGCTGCCCGAAGGCGTGCTCTCGGTGCTGCCCGCCGAGCCCGACGCGGCCGAGTACCTCGTCTCCCATCCCGGTGTGGACAAGGTGACCTTCACCGGGAGCACCGCGGTCGGCCGCAAGATCGGCGCGATCGCCACCGGTCAGCTCAAGAGTGTCTCGCTCGAACTCGGTGGCAAGTCGGCGGCGATCCTGCTGCCGGACATGGACGTCGCGACAGGCATCCCGATGCTCGCGTTCTCCGGCCTGATGAACAGCGGTCAGGGCTGTGTCGCGCAGACCCGCATCCTCGTTCCGCGCAGCCGGTACGACGAAATACTCGACGCGCTGGTCGGACACGTGAAGACGATGAAGGTGGGCGACCCCAGCGATCCGAGCGTGCAACTGGGTCCGCTGATCTCCGAGCGACAGCGGGACCGGGTCGAGGGTTACATCGCCAAGGGAAAGGCGGAGGGCGCACGACTGGTGCTCGGGGGCGGCCGCCCGGAGGGCTTGGACCGCGGCTGGTTCATCGAGCCGACGATCTTCGCGGACGTGGACAACAAGTCGACCATCGCCCAGGAGGAGATCTTCGGGCCGGTGCTGTCGGTCATTCCGTACGAGACCGAGGACGAGGCCGTCGCCATCGCCAACGACTCGGTCTACGGCCTCGCCGGTTCGGTGTGGACGGCCGACGTCGAGCACGGCGCCGAGATCGCGGCGCGGGTGCGTACCGGCACCTACGCGATCAATTGGTATGCGTTCGACCCGACTTCGCCGTTCGGCGGCTACAAGGCCTCCGGGCTGGGACGCGAGAACGGCCCAGAGGGCTTGGATTCGTTCTGCGAGCAGAAGTCGCTGCTCATGCCACTCGGCTGGACCGGATGATCAGTCGGGTGGCATGACCACCCGCAGGAGTGGGGCGCGGTTGCCGTAACGCGGGGGTGGGGCGTCGACGATCTCGACGCGCCACCCGGGCGGCAACACCGCGCGCAGCCGCTCCGCGACCCGGCGCAGCGGCGTGCTCGCGGTCGCCGAATCGAATTCGGCAACCATTGGGGCAAGGGACGTCGCCGTCTCCAGATCGGCCATGCTCCAACCACCTCTCGCGCGTCGATCTCGCCGTACGCCGCGGGCACCGCGGGTCCGACGTCGGAAGGGAAGTCGTTCAGTCGATCAGTTAACCGTCAGTAATCCGACTGTGTGATGCGGAAGGAAGAACACGCCAAGCATAAGTTACAACTACACAAAATCTCTTACCAAGATCATTACCCCATTCCATGCACTGGTAAACCCGTCGATCCGTGGAAATTTCGGGAATCCGCGCGCGACGGCACGACGCGACATGACACCGGCCACCGGACACCAACTGGTCGGATCGTTCGAAACGGTTCCCCGATAACGGCATTCGCCGAATCGTTCGGTTGCGTCGCCGCGCTCACCTGGCCAGTGATCGGCGGTACGCGGCCGGCGTGGCACCCGTGGCCGCGCGTAGGTGCACCCGCAGTGCGGTGACACTGCCGAAACCGGACTTCGCCGCAACGACTTCCACCGGCAAACGCGTGGTTTCCAGCAGTTCCCGGGCCCGAGCGGTGCGCTGCGCGTCCAGCCACCGCCGCGGCGTCGTGCCCACTTCCGCCTTGAACCGGCGGATGAAAGTGCGCTCGCTCATCAACGCGTGCGCGGCCAGCGCCGAAACATCCACCGCCGCAGCGGGTTCGGCGATCGCCCAGGCCAGGGTGGCGGCGAGACCGCCGTCGACGGCTCGCACGCCCGGCCTGTCCGGAATGTACTGCGCCTGACCGCCCTCCCGGTGCGGAGCGGTGACGTTCCACCTGGCCAGCTCGGCCGCCGCGTGCGCGCCCAACTCCCTGCGGACCACGTGCAGGCACAGGTCCAAGCCCGCCGACAGCCCAGCCGACGTGAGTACGTCGCCGTCGTCGACATACAGCGCCGTCAGGTCCAGTTTCACCGCGGGATACAGCTGCGCGAACTCACCGCAGTAAGCCCAATGGGTGGTCGCGGGGCGTCCGTCCAGCAGACCCGCTTCGGCCAGGATGAACGCGCCGACGCAGATGCTCACCATGGTCGCGCCCTGTCTCGCGGCGTCGCGCAGTGCGTCCAGCGCCGCACGCGGCGTGGGCAGGGTGGGAATGCCGATCCCGGGCACGACGACGACGTCCGCCTCCGCGAGCGCCTCGAGCCCGTGCTCCACCCGCAATTCGAAGCCGTTGGGCGTCCACACCGGACCCGGGCGCAACCCGCAGGTCCGCATCTCGAACCCGGACGGCTCGCCGGTCTTACCGGGACCGTGCCGGAACGCCTGGACGGCACACGCCAGGTCGAATGCCATGACGCCGTCCAGCGCCAGCGCCACGACCTGCTTCATCGCCTACCAGTTTGGCACGAATCCGAGTATTACTGTCAATCCCGCCACTCGTCGTGGATGTTGACACAGGCTTGACTTCAGTGCACACCGAGTTCCGAGGAAAAGGAGGGCAAAGTGGCCGGACCGACGGGCCTCGATTGGGCATGGGCCACCCGCACCGGTGGCGCGTTGTCGACCGAACAACGACTCAGGCTGGCGGTCGCGACCGCCCGTTCGCTGCCCGCCATGGTGCCCAACCGGGTCCGGCTCGCGCTGGGCAGGCGGGGGCGACGCGGAAAGCTGGAGTTCGCCGGCCTACGGTTGCCCGACTCCAAGCTCGCCGTCGCGGCGGAGACGGAGGCGAGCGAGGCGCTTACTCCCCCCGTGCTCAATCACTCGCTGCGGACCTACTACTTCGGACGGGTCCTGGCCGATCTCGACGGCGCAGCCTATGACGACGAGCTGGTCTACGTCTCATGTCTGCTGCACGACCTGCAACTCGAACATCCCACGCCGGGACGCTGTTTCGCGGTGACGGGCGGCGAACGGGCTGCCGCCCTCGCGCTCGATGCGGGCGCAGCCCAGGAACGCGCCACCGCTATCGGCGCGGCCATCGCCGCCCACGTCACACCCGGGGTCGCCGACGATCTCAGCGACCCCGGCGGGTTCGTCTCCGCGGGAGCGTCGGCGGACGTGCTCGGAACACGGCTGGCGGAGCTGGACGGGGATTGGGTCGACGAACTGCTGCGGCGTCATCCGCGACTGGGCTTCAAGCGGCACGTGGTCGCGGCGTTCCGAGCGGAAGCGAAAGCTGTGCCGAAGGGTCGGATCCATTGGCTCAACAGCGCGGGCTTCCTGGCCATGATCCGCCTGGCGCCGTTCACCGAATAACGCTGCGACTGCGACCGATTGCCGGACGAGGCAGGCGAATCCTCTGTCGCGCAGAACAAATCGCCCGCACCATCCTGCCGGATGGTGCGGGCGATGCTACTTTGGGTGGAGTGTCAGCCCAGACGCTGCTTGAGCGCCTCGAACTCGTCGCGCACGCCGGAAGGCAGCTTGTCACCGACGAACTCGAACCACTCTTCGATCAGCGGGATCTCCCTACGCCATTCCCCGGCGTCCACGGAAAGCGCCTCATCGACATCCGCGGCGTCGACGTCCAGCCCGTCCAAGTCGAGATGCGCGGCGGTCGGCACGTTACCGATCGCGGTCGCCTCGGCATCGGCGGAACCCTCGATGCGGCCGATGATCCACTCGAGCACGCGGGAGTTCTCACCGAAGCCCGGCCACAGGAAGCGCCCGTCCTCGCCACGGCGGAACCAGTTGACGTAGAAGATCTTCGGGAGCTTGGCGGCGTCGGCGTTCTTGCCGACGTTGATCCAGTGCCCCAGGTAGTCGCCGACGTGGTAGCCCAGGAACGGCAGCATGGCCATCGGGTCGCGGCGCACGGTGCCGACCTTGCCCTCGGCGGCCGCGGTCTGCTCGGAGGACAGCGTCGCGCCCATGAACACGCCGTGCTGCCAGTCGAAGGACTCGGTGACCAGCGGGACGGTGGTCTTGCGGCGGCCACCGAAAAGGATCGCCGAGATCGGCACGCCCTGGGGGTCGTCCCACTCGGGCGCCAGGATCGGGCACTGCGCCATCGGCGTGCAGTAGCGGGAGTTGGGGTGAGCGGCCAGCGTCTCGGTCTCCCGCTGGTACCAGTCGTTGCCCTTCCAGTCGATCAGGTGATCGGGCTCGCCCTCCAAGCCCTCCCACCAGACGTCGTTGTTGTCGGTCAGCGCGACGTTGGTGTAGACGGTGTTGCCCGCCTCCAAAGTGGCCATGGCGTTCGGGTTCGAGCTGCGGTTGGTACCCGGCGCGACGCCGAAGAACCCGTACTCGGGGTTCACGGCATAGAGACGGCCGTCCTTGCCGAAGCGCATCCAGGCGATGTCGTCACCGAGGGTCTCCGCGCGCCAGCCCGGCACGGTCGGCTGGATCATGGCGAGGTTGGTCTTGCCGCAGGCGCTCGGGAACGCGGCGGCGATGTAGTACGCCTTGTTCTCGGGGGAGATCAGCTTGAGGATCAGCATGTGCTCGGCCAGCCAGCCCTCGTCGTGGGCCATCGCCGAGGCGATTCGCAGCGAGTAGCACTTCTTGCCCAGCAGCGCGTTGCCGCCGTAGCCGGAGCCGTAGCTCCAGATCTCGCGGTCCTCGGGGAAGTGGGTGATGTATTTGGTGTCGTTGCACGGCCACGGCACGTCGGCCTGGCCGTCGGCCAGCGGCGCGCCCACCGAGTGCAGCGCCTTCACGAACGGGCGGTCGGCGCCCAGCTTCTCCAGGGCGGCGGCGCCCATGCGGGTCATCACGCGCATCGACACCACGACGTACTCGGAGTCGGTGATCTCGACACCCAGCTTCGGATCCTCGGCGCCGAGCGGACCCATGCAGAACGGCACCACGTACATGGTGCGGCCCTTCATCGAGCCGCGGTAGAGCTCGGTCATCGTGGCACGCATCTGGGTCGGGTCGACCCAGTTGTTGGTCGGGCCGGCGTCGGCCTCGGACTTCGAACAGATGAATGTGCGGGATTCCACCCTGGCCACGTCGGAGGGGTCCGACAGGGCGAGGAAAGAGTTCGGCTTCTTCTTCTCGTCCAGCCGCTTGAACGTCCCCGCCGCGACGAGCTGGTCGGTCAGCCGCTCCCATTCCTCGTCGGAGCCGTCCGCCCACACCACTCGGTCCGGCTGGGTCAGTTCGGCGACTTCTTGTACCCAGGCGAGTAGTTCGCTGTGCTCGGTCGGCGCCTTGCCGTCGGATCCACGAAGACCAGGAATGGTCGCTGACGTCATGAAAACTCTCCTGAGATGGGCGACTACTCGCTGCTTCGCCGCCTGGCCCTAGGCCCATGACCAGCGCGAATGCACCGAGCGCCACCGTTGGCGGGAAGGCGCCCGCTCCGACCGGTCGAACGCGCACCCCAGGAGGGCGGCAGATCAGGACTTAGCGGACGCCCAAGTTCCTGAATAGAGGTTAACGCCATGTGACGACCGGTACGGTATCGGGTTCCTCACTGTGTACCCAATTGGTCGCTCGTTTCAACAGGCGAGATCCAGCGGTCGAGGATCCGGATGTCGCGCTCGCATGCGGCGAGTTGTCCCGGCTGCTCGGCCGCCAACCTGCGTAAATCGGCCTCCAGCCGGGCCACCCTGCGATCGGCCTCGATCATTCGCGCGGTGCTTGCTTGGACCACGTGATCGGCCAGAACGGTCTCGGCTTCCACGAGCGCGGTCGCCACCCGCTGCTCTAGCTGCGCTTTTACATTGACCAGCGCGTCGGCCACCCATTGCCGGATGTGCGCTCGATCCGCCAGCTGGCCGCGAGCCCGCATCACCCACGCCGCCGCACCGCCGCCGAGCAGCAAAGTCACCGGCACGGTCGCCACGTCGAGGGCGGGTACGAGCGAGAACGGAGCAACCAGCAAGCGACCCAGCCCGACACCCGCCGACGCGCCGAGCGCGATCATAAGGTGATCTTCGACACCCCGATGGCGCGGATCCGGATCGGGGCCCACCCGCGGGGCCGGGTCACGCCGTCGCGGCGGCACACCCGCGTCCGCGCTCTCGACCCGGGCGCCCAATTCGGCGATCCGCAGATCGATGACGTGGTCGAGTTCACCGGTCAGTTCGGTGACGGCGTGTTGCAGCCGAGCGGGGTAGCCGGCGAGGTCGGCCGGGCGCAGCCGATCCAGTTCGGCGCGGGCGGCGGTGTGCAGCGCCCGGATTCTCGCGCCGATTTCGGTCATCAGGTCCACCCGCGCCAGGTGCAGCTGCCCGCGCAGGGCGGACATCGCCGTGGCTCGTCCGCCGTCGCGGCCGGCCAGCAGCACAGCACGTTGCTCACGCAGCCGCGCCACTTCGGCGCCCGAGCGCAAGGCGGCCACTTGCTCGACCACCCGGTGGCGCGTGTCGGCCAAGACTCTTCCGATGACCGCGTCCGACCGGCCCCCACCGGCGGCCGCCGCCGCGGTGAGCTGCGCGTGCAGGGCGCCGAGACCGGAGCGATCGAGCAATCCCGCGTCGCCCGCGGTTCGCGCGGCGGCCGCGAGCCGCGCCGAGACCGGCACGATGTCCAAGTCCGCGGCGCCTCGCTCGGCGAGCAGCTCCAGGTCACGCGCGCGTACCGCCTGCCAGTCCCGGTAGGCGTGGATGCCGTTCATGGCCAGCAGCAGGCGAGTGCCGTTCGCACGCAACCGGTCGATCACCCCCAGCATGTCCGCGCCGATGGTGGTGCCCGCGTCGAGCAGGATCAAAATGATCGCCGGTACGGCGGGCGAGGTGGTCTCCACCGCCGCGTTCCCGTCGGCGAGCGGCTCGGACAGCGTGACGCGCGGTTCGAACCGGGCCAGTTCGGTGCGCAACAAGGTCGTGTTGACATCGGGAGGACCGATCACAGTGACAACGCCCGCCGCGCCGGACCCGCGCACCGCGCGCAGCAGCGCCATACCCTGGGGATTCCATCGCTCGACCACGGCCGCGAGCTCGGGCGATGCGGCGAGGGCGGTCACCGGGGCCGGGCGACCGGACTCGCCATCGGCGGGCGAATCTCGATCGGCCCCGTCGCGACCGGCGCCCGAGACCGGATCCGTCCCGGGACCTGTGGTCGCCGCCGACGATTCCGGTGGTTCAGAGACCGGCACTGCTCATCCGTTCCCATAGTCGGACGTACCCGTTGTGCACCCGCAACGCGGCGCGGCGCGCGGCGGGGGGCATGTCGCTGGTGACGACGGCGCGCCAGCGGGTCGCGCGGGCAAGCGCATCGTCGGCGTCCGACGGCGCGGGTGCCGGATACCCCGCCGCGAGGTGGGCCACCTCGGGTCCGGCCAGACCCGCGCAGAGTCCGAGCCAGAGGGCGTCGTCGCTGTAGAGATAGGACTCCAGGAGATCGCGCGCGCGGCCGCCCTCCTCCGGGACCGCGCGAGCGGCGAGGCGGGCCAGCTCGTCGAGCAGTTCACCGCCGCGCAACGCGGACACCTGCTCGTAGCGGCGGTGCAGCAGCCGGTGCAGCGCGTCGACGCCGCTGGCGGCGTGCAGAATCTGCAGCAGCGTCTGTGGAGCGAGGTCCGGATCGTGGCGCAGGGCGGCGCACGCGCAGGCCACGCCGTACAGGTCCCAGCGACGCAGCAGTTGCTCCCGCTCGGCGGCATCCGGTCCCGGCGCGACGAACAGTTCCGGCGAGAGGATCAGCGCGGGGTCGGCTTCGGCGGCGAGCTTGCGCAGCAGGTCCAGATCAGCGTCGGTCAGCACGCCGGCACGAGTGCGCACAGCCAGCGACGCGACCACCGGAACCACCGGAATCCGCAGTTGCGTGCCGTACTGCTCGGCCGCGGCCACCGCATCGCCCCAGCGGGAGCCGATCGCGTCCGCCTTGTTCAATACCGCGATGGTGCGCTGCGGCGGCAGCGTGGCCAGCACTCTGCGATCGGCGGGTGTCGGCGCCGCCGACAACACGTAGACGACGATGTCGGCGTCGAGTTCCGGATCGGGCGCCCCTGGCCGGTCCACCGGGTCGGTCTCCACCGCGGACATGAGCGCGAGCGCGTGCAGCACGGTGGTCCGCCCCGCGTGCGCGCGCCCGGTCACCTGGATGCGCGGCGGTTTGCGCCATGCGCTGACGGCCGCGGCGGCGGCATACCCGATCTGCGGGTCGCGCCCCGTCCCGAAGCGCAATTCGGCGAGCAGCTTGTCGAGCTGATCGTGATCGGACGTGGGAACGCCCCGCTCCCGCAGCGGCCCATCGGAATCAGTGGCTGTCGGCATGCTGCACACCCCCTTTTACGGTGCGCAATTCTGTCAGAAGTCAGGCCATGGGACAGGCTGGACCGCTCAGCTGCCGCTGAAGTACTTGTTCGCGGTCCGCACCGCCCAGTTCGGCGCGTATTTCGCCACCGTCGCCAGTAGCTTCGCCTGCGTGCCGATCTCGTAGTGCACCTTCGGCAGCCGGGCGCGCTTGCGGGTGGCCTCCCAGATTCCGGCGGCCACGTCGTCGGCGCTCAGCCGCACGCCCAGCGACTTCGTCGTCCCCGTCGTCACGCCGTCCACCATGGCGGTGGCCACGAACAGCGGCCAGATCGCGAGCGCCCGGATGTCGTAGCGCTCCCATTCGAGGTCCAGTGCCTCGGTGAAACTCTTGACCGCCGCCTTGGTCGCACCGTAGCTGGCGAGTTCGGCTTGGCCGTAGATCGCCGAAGCCGAGCAGAGGTTGACCACCTGGGCGCCCGGGGTGTCTCGCAGGTAGCGGAACGCGCTGTGCGTTCCGGTGAGCACACCGACCAAGTTGACCTCGACGATCGCCCGGTGGGCGGACAGCTCGATCGACTCGAACCCCCCTGCGCGCAGGATGCCCGCATTGTTGACCAGGATGTCCAACCGTCCGGTCGCGGCGTGGAACTCCGCGAGCCGCTCCGCCCACTGGGTGTCGTTCGTCACATCGAGAACACCGGTGTGCACCGCGCCACCCTTGGCGGTGATGTCCCCGGAAAGCCTGGTCAGCCCCACTTCATCGATGTCATAAGCCCCGACATGGTATCCCTGCGCAGCGAAAAGCAAGGCCGTCGCCCGCCCGATACCGGCCGCCGCGCCGGTGATGAATACAGTCGGTCTGCTCATGCCGGGGAGTCTAGTGCCGCGGACGCCGTGTACTCCGGGGTTCCCAGACGCCCGGTCGGTCACTTACCCTGCTGAAGTGGTCGGCACCACAACCGGTGCGCAGCTTGGCCTTTCGCATGCGGCAACCGACCTCGACGATGAGGAGGTCGCGATGACCGCGGATGTCATCGGCGCTGTCGACTCGCAGCCCGCTTGTCCCACCGAACGCAAGCCGTTGCTGCCCAGCGCGGACCCGTTCCATCGACCGCCGAAGGGCTTCGCGGCCAAGGCGCCCGGCGCCATCCTGCGCAGCAGGAAGATCGAGATCGCGCTGTTCGGGATCGTGCCGCAACAGGTGTCGGCCTGGCAGTTACTGTACCGCAGCTGTGATCTGCACGGGGCTCCCGAAGCGGCGATCACCACGGTCCTGCTGCCCGTCGACGCGGAACCGGACGAGGATCGTCCGCTGCTGGCCTTCCAGACTGCGATGGACGCGGTGAGCGAGAAGTGCTCCCCGTCCTACGCCCTGCGCTCCGGCGCGCGTGCGCTCGGCTCGATCACCCAGTTGGAATGGCTGCTGGTGGCGAACGCGCTGCGGCGCGGCTGGGCGGTGAGCATCGCCGATCACGAGGGTCCGCACGGTAATTTCGGTGCGCCGCGTGAGCCCGGTTACCGCGCGCTGGACGGCATCCGCGCCGCGCTGCGGTTCGGTCCGCTCGGTCTCGGCCCGCGAACCCGCGTCGCGGTGTGGGGCTACTCCGGCGGTGGCATGGCCAGCTCCTGGACGGTAGAGATGGCGCCGACGTACGCCCCCGAACTGGACATCGTCGGCGCGGTGCTCGGCGCCCCGGTCGGCGACCCGCGCCAGGTCTTCGACCGGTTGAACGGCACCCCCTACGCGGGCCTGCCCGCCATCGTCATCGCCGCGCTGCGCAGGCTGTACCCCGCGTTGAGCTCGCTGATCGACAACGAGCTGAGCCCGGACGGCCACCGGTTCGTCGTCCGCGCGGAGAACGCGACGCCGCTCGGCGCGATCCTCGGGCTGGCCAACAAGAAGGTGGACGACTTCTTGGACCGCCCGCTCGCCGAGGTGCTCGACACCCCGGAACTGAACGCGATGTTCGACGATCTGCGGCTCGGCAACACGACGCCGTCCTGCCCGCTGCTGGTTGTGCAACCCATCCACGACCAGATCATCCACATCTCGGGCGTCGACGGACAGGTGGCGCGCTACCGCCGCGGCGGCGCCGCGGTGACCTACGTGCGCGACCGGCTCAGCGAGCATTTCTCGCTGCTGCCGCTGTCCACCCCGATCAGCCTCGACTGGCTGGCCGACCGGTTCGCCGGGCAACCGGTGAGCGACGTCGGCGACACCACCGTATGGTCGGTCGCGGCCTCGCCGTCGGGGGTGCGCGGCCTGCTGGAAATGGCGGTCACAGCGGCCAAGGTCGCGCTGGGCAGGCCCCTGCGCCAGCAACAGCCGACCGCGACCAGAATCGCCCCCGCGCGCGCCGCCTGACCTCCCGCTCAGCGAGCCGTGCACGACCGCTTACCGCACTGATCGCGGGATGCTGGACAATGGACGTCGTGAACGACGCCGCGAACCATACTGCCGAGTCAGTTCCGGGCCCGCCGTCCACAGCTTCGGCTCCGGCCGAGGGCGGGCCCCGGCACAAGACCGGCTCCCGCCTGTACCCCCGAGTCACCAGCTTCCGGTCGCGCAGGGGCGCGCTGACCGCGACCCAGCAGCAATCCTGGGACCGGATGTGGCCCTCGATCGGCCGCGAGGTCGCCGACGAGCCACTGGACGCGGCCGCGTGGTTCGGCCGCGACGCGCCGCTGGTCGTCGAGATCGGCTGCGGCACGGGGACCGCGACGGCCGCCATGGCGCAGGCCGAACCACACCTGAACCTGATCGGCATCGAGGTCTACCAGCCCGGCCTCGCGCAGTTGGTGCAGCGCATCGAGCGCGAAGGGATCGGCAATATCCGCCTGCTGCGCGGAGACGCGGTCGACGTGCTGGAGAACATGATTGCCCCAGAGTCGCTCACCGGCGTCCGAGTGTTCTTTCCCGACCCGTGGCCGAAGGCGCGCCACCACAAGCGGCGGCTGCTGCAGCCCGCGACGGTCGCGTTGATCGCCGACCGCCTGAAGCCGGGGGGTGTGTTGCACGTCGCCACCGACCATGCCGGCTACGCCGAGCACATCCACGAGGTCGGCATGGCAGAGCCCCTGCTCAAAGGATTGAACGAGACCACGGGCGGGGTCAGCGAGGAGCATCGGGCCACGGCGCCCATCGGTTTCGAGCGTCCGGTCACCAAGTTCGAAGGCAAGGCACATCGCGCCGGTAGCGCCATCACCGAGCTCATATGGGGGAAGATCGACCGATGAGCGTCAGTGAGATGGCCCACGAAGTGGTCGATGTTGCCGGGGAGGTGCACGGGGGCGGAGCGGAAGGTCTGGGCGGCTCGACGCCGGACGTGCGCAGGGTCCTGTTGGTGTGGGACGCCCCGAACCTCGACATGGGCCTCGGCGCCATCCTCGGCGGTCGTCCGACCGCCGCCTATCGTCCGCGGTTCGACGCGCTCGGCCGCTGGCTGCTGGCCCGGACCGCCGAACTCTCGGTGGGCGCGGTGCATCGCGTGGAACCCGAGGCCACCGTCTTCACCAACATCGCGCCCGGCACCGCCGACGTCGTGCGGCCCTGGGTGGAGGCCCTGCGCAACGTGGGCTATGCGGTCTTCGCCAAACCCAAGATCGACGAGGATTCCGACGTCGACGCCGACATGCTGGCGCACATCGCGTTACGCAGTCGCGGCGCCGGTTTGGCGGGCATCATGGTGGCCTCGGCCGACGGCCAGGCGTTCCGCGAACCGCTGGAGGAACTCGCCGCCAAAGGCGTGCCGGTCCAGGTACTCGGCTTCCGTGAGCACGCGAGTTGGGCCGTCACATCCGATACTCTCGAATTCATCGACCTCGAGGACATTCCGGGCGTGTTCCGCGAACCGCTGCCCCGAGTTAGCCTCGACTCGCTGCCCGACGAGGGTGCCTGGCTGCAGCCGTTCCGGCCGCTGTCGGCACTGCTCACCTCTCGCCCCGCCCAAGGAGTCGCTTAGTGTTCACACGCTGGGGCGATCTGGTATACCGCCTGCGTTTTGCCGTCATCGGCGTCGTCGTGGCGGCCCTCCTGGCTTTGGGCGGTTACGGCCTCGGCTTGGAACACCATCTCAGCTCCAGCGGGTGGGACGATCCGACCTCGGAGTCCGCGCAGGCCGCGCGGATCGCCGACGCGGCGTTCGGCCGGGATCACAACAGCGACGTGATCCTGCTCTACACCGCGCCCGAGGGCAGAACGATCGATGACCCCGAATTCAGCGGCAAGGTCGTCGCCAATCTCGCGAGCCTGCCGCGCGAGCACCCGGACGAGATCACCAAGATCAACGGAACGTACTGGCGCAACGACGCCGGTATCCCCGCGCAGCCCAGCGTCTTCGGCGCGAAGGACAAGAAGCACGCCTTCGCCTCGGTGGCCATCAACGGCAACAACGACACCGAGATGGTGCGCAACTACCGCAAGGTGAAGGACGTCTTCTACATTCTGGGCGTCGATGTTCAGGTCACCGGGTTGCAGGCGGTGGCGGGCACGCTCAACGACACCATGGCTTCCGACCAGAAGCGCATGGAGATGCTGGCCATCCCCGCGGTGGCGGTGCTGTTGTTCTTCATCTTCGGCGGCCTGGTGGCCGCGGGCCTGCCGCTGGTGGTCGGCGGTCTCACCGTCATCGGCGCCAACGGCATCATCATGGTGCTGACGAAGTTCACGGAGGTGAACTCGTTCGTCTCGGGCGTGGTGTCGATGATCGGTCTCGGCCTCGCCATCGACTACGGGTTGTTCATCGTCAGTCGCTTCCGGGAGGAACTCGCCGAAGGTTACGACACCCGTGCGGCGGTGCGGCGCTCGGTGATGACGGCGGGACGCACGGTCGTGTTCTCCGCGACCATGATCATCGCCAGTCTCGGCGGCATGCTGCTGTTCCCGCAGGGCTTCTTGAAATCGGTGGCCTACGGCACGATCGCCACGGTCTCGCTGGCCGCGCTGACCGCCATCACGATCCTGCCCGCCATGCTCGGTGTACTCGGCCCGCGCGTGGACATGCTGGGCTTCAAGCGCTTCCGCCAGACGAAGACGGCCGAAGAGATCGAGCACGGTTTCTGGGGAAAGATCACTCAGTGGGTGATGAAGCATCCGCTGAAGATCGCCGTGCCGATCTGCATCGTCCTGCTGCTGCTGATCATCCCGGTGAAGAACCTCGCCTTCGGCGGCATCAACGAGCGATACCTGCCGCCGGACAACGCGACCCGCGTCGCGCTCGAGGACTTCTACCAGGTCTTCCCGCTGAAGAAGACCGACCCGGTGCAATTGGTGATGGTGTCCGAGGACAGCAACGCCGTCGGCAAGGTGTGGAAGGAGGCGGGCCAGGCGCCCGGCCTCGCCAGCGCTTTCGACGTGCCGAGCCGCTCCACTACCGATCCGAACGTCTATCGCACCAGCGCGACACTCGCGGATTCGGAGAACGCCGACCCCACCATCGAGTACCTGCGGTCGATAGCGGTGCCCGACAGCGTCGATCTCTACGTGGGCGGCCAGCCGACCATCCAGAAGGACAGCATCGACGCGCTGCTGAACCGCATGCCCGCGATGATCGCGCTGGTGCTGTTCGTCACGACGCTGCTGATGTTCCTGACGTTCGGCTCGCTGGTGCTGCCCATCAAAGCCGCGCTGATGAGCGCGCTCGGCCTCGGCAGCACGCTGGGCATCCTGACGTGGATCTTCGTCGACGGGAACGGCGCGACGCCGCTGAACTTCACCCCGCAGCCGATCATGTCGCCGGTGCTGGTGCTGATCATCGCCGTGATCTACGGCTTGTCCACCGACTACGAGGTCTTCCTGCTCTCGCGCATGGTCGAGGCGCGCACCCAAGGCGCATCCACCACCGAGGCGGTGCGCGCGGGAACCGCGCACACCGGCCGCATCATCACCGCGGCCGCGCTCATCCTGCTCGTCGTGGTCGGCGCCTTCGCGTTCTCGGACCTGGTGATGATGCAGTACATCGCCTACGGCCTCATCGCGGCGCTGTTCATCGACGCGACCATCCTGCGGATGCTGCTGGTGCCCGCCACCATGAAGCTGCTCGGCGACGACTGCTGGTGGGCGCCCACCTGGATGAAGCGCATCCAGCAGAAGATCGGCCTCGGCGAGCCGATTCTCGACGACGAACGTCCCGGTGGCGGCGAGGTCGTCGACCTGGTCAAGACGACGCCGATCACCGACCCGGTGACGATGCAGATCCCCGCGGTCGCCGACGCCAACAAGGTGCCGCGCAGGCGCAAGCCGCGGACGGTCGCCGAGATCGAGGCGGAGGCGCCCACCAGGCGACTGGACCGCGTCCCGCCGCCGCCCGCACCGCAGGCGACGCCCGCGCCCGCGCCACTCGATCCGACCAGGAAGCGCCCGGAATCTCCGCGCAACGCCACGCCACCGCAGGGTGAGCCGATTCGCCCGCGGCGGATTCCGCAGGTCCCGAACCCCCCGCGCTACACGCCGGACCAGGCGGAGCGGCGACCGCAGTCGCCTCCGGCCGGCCCGCAAGGCCCCGCGGGGCCGCGACCGGCGCCGCCCACCGGCCTGCGGCAGGACCAGCACGGGCCGCACGCCGGTGTGCCATCGGTGATCTTCCCCGAGCACAGCGCGGAAGCGCTCGTCTCGTCGGTCACGCCGCCCGCGCCGCGCCCGACCCACGTGGCGGAATCGCTTCCGCTGTCCGGCCTCTCGCAGGAGCCGGCCGTCGACCTTCCCGGTGCGCCCCGTGCGGCGCGGTATCTCCCGCCCGACGCCGGGGCCGCTCTCGACGGTCCTGCCCACCGCGCACCCGAGCCCGAGGCGCCCGCGGAGCCGAACAATGGGCCCGACACCACCAATCGCAGCAGCATCGAGAGCTGGATGGCCGAACTACGCTCCTCGCGTCGCCACATCGGCAGGCCGGAGCAGGGGCGGCACCACGGCGGCGACGGCCGCACGGTGAGCGTCAACGAACTGCTGCGCCGCCGCGACCGCGAGTGAGCGGGTAGCCGCCGCGAAGAAGGTCGCCACGCCTGGTCGGGTGGTTCGGCCAGGAGGGAACGCGGCGGCCTTCTCGGCGGGCGGTCCCGTGGTCAGGGTTGCCGCTGCGTTCCCGCATCGGCGAAGGCGCGGGCGTAGCGGGTACCGGCCAACAGCAGCAGGATGCCGACGATGAGGAAGGCGGCGACGCGGACCAGGCCGTCCAGGGTGGCCAGGTCGAAAAGGAACAGCTTGGCCAGAGCCGCTGCCGTGACCGGCAATCCGGAGCCCAAGGCGAGTTTGGCGACAGCGGGTGCGGCGGCGAGCTTGCGCAGGCCGAACAGCAGAGCGCCGGTCGCGCCTGCCATCCACAGGATGGTCGCGGCGCTGTGGCCGACGAGGAACCCGTTCGGGGTCCCGGCCGCGACGCCGATGGAGACCGTCACCGCGGTCACCGCGTAGAGCCCGGCGACGCTCGCGGTAATCCATTGCCACTCATTGCCCGTCGCCGAGCCGCGCAACCGCCGCGCGCTCCACAGCGCGACCGCGACCACCCCGAGGGCGAGTACCGCGCCGAGCACCGTCGCCACACCCAGATTCGCCTCCGAGCGATGCTGCGAGGCAAGCACTTCCGGTCCCGCGATATTCAGCAACCCGAAGCCGCCGAGCACCGCGAACGCCGCGCCGATGCCCGCCGCCGGGCGGGACATCCGCTGGCCCGCCACGGCGAGGAAGCCCAGCGCCACCACGAGCAGCGCCGTGGGCAGTGTCCGGGGCTCGGTCGCGCCGACGCACGCCTCGAGCAAGGCGATCGATCCCGCCACGGCCGCGACGAGCGCGGTATGTCCCGGAATGCGCACGTGCGCGTCCAGTTTCGGTACCGTGCTCACCGCGGCGACGAGCAATAGCAGCGCGGCGGCGGACGAGGCCACCACAACCGAAACGAGCCGTTGCTCGTACATCCCCGGGGCGATCAGCACCGGCACCAGCGCCGCCGCCATCGTCAGCGAGGCGGTGAGATCGGCGGGCCGACGACGGACGACGACGATCGTCCCGGCCAGCCCGACCAGCGCGACCGCCGCCGCGGCCACGAGCAGCCAGGTGCGTTCCTGCGCCGTAGGAGTTCCCACGGCCGCGCCCGCGACGAACACGAACGTCGCCAGTACGGCGGGCAATGTCCGCGCCACGTGCAGGTACGGCCAATCTCGCGTCCATTGCACCGGCACGCAGGCCAGTTGCAACACGATCAAGAACGCCAGCAGCACCAGCCGAGTGGTCAACACCGGTGACAGCACCGCGGCGGCCAGCACCACCAGCACCGCCAACGGCTGTGACCGCCACTGCATCGCCAGGGCGACGCCGCAGGCCGCGACGCCGAACGCGACCGCGAGCCCGAGCACCGGATGCAGCCAGTGATAAAGGGCGGTCACCGCCACCACGTCGAGATAAGCGCCCGCGATGCCGGTGGCGGCCAGCGCGATAGCGCCGACTCGTCCGCCGGTCCGCCCGAAGACCCGCACGCCCGCACCCACCAGCGCCGCCGAGAACACCGCTCCGGCGACCACTCTCGGCACCGGCCCGAAGAAACCCGCCTGAGCGGCCAACACCAGGAGCATCGCGACGCCGATCAACGTCACCGCGACACCAGCCAGCGCCAGGATCCGGCTGATCACCCCGTCACGCTGCCACCACGGAGTGTGCGGCACTCGCGGTTGGGCACGCGGCGGGACGGGCGGACGCGGCGGCACAGCTCCCGGCATCGGCCACGGTGCGTTCTGCGGCCACGGAGCTCCTCCGCCGGAAGCGCTGCCAGGCGGCGGTGCGAAACGTGGTGCGTACGCGGGTTGCGGCGGCGGAACCGGCATACCGGCTGTCGGCGAATGACCGGGCCAAGGCGGGATCATCGGCGGTACCGCTGCGGGCGCGGGCTCTGATCCCGCGAATCCACCGCTCGCGGAGGCTTCCATCGCACTCGACGACCCACCCGCAACTGGACGACCGGGCGCATCGGATGCCGTTCCCCCGGGCATCCGGTCACCGGTCCCGCCCGGTACCGAGCCCTTCGGA
This sequence comes from Nocardia sputi, assembly GCF_023501985.1. Taxonomy (NCBI): domain Bacteria; kingdom Bacillati; phylum Actinomycetota; class Actinomycetes; order Mycobacteriales; family Nocardiaceae; genus Nocardia; species Nocardia sputi. The sequence continues at coordinate 47,394 of NZ_JAMFLC010000010.1, forward strand.
GCCCCAGCGCCCGGCATCGACCCGGTCAGGGGCGCTTCCGTTGCGGCTGAGCCGGACTCCACCTCGGCACCCGCCGAATCCGCGGCGATTTGCTCGCGCAGCAACCGCAGGTCCCGCCCGAGCACGCCCAGCTGCGTCCCCAGCGTGGTGAACTCGCTGGAGAGCCGGGCGAGCAGCGCCGGATCGATAGAGGTAGTCATGACTTCATGCTCGTCGCCGCGAAGCGCGCGAGCATGAGTAGTAACCCCTGTAGACAGCCGAGTTCTACTCGTACCGTGCGGGTACCCCGCCCGACCGACCCGCACCCGGGCAGTCGAGTGCGGGCCGGTCGCGCCCGATGGTCAGTGGGCGCGCAAGCCGATGACCTCGTGCACGGCATCGATCACCGCCGAGCGAGGCGGCATGCGCAAGACGCCCGACGCGGGTTCGCCCGCCCAGTGCCAGCCGAGGGCCGAGTCGGAACTGGGCAGCAGGACGATACGACCGCCGGGCACCACGGTGACCCCGTGTCCGGCGAGGCAGCGCCGGACCGGGACCTCGACCGGCCGAGCGGGGCTCGGCGGCGCGACGAGAAAGGTCCACGTGCGCTCGCCCGGGTCGGCGATCACCGGTGCGGCGTGGTTACGGTTCAACTGGGCCAAGACCTTCCGGCCCAATTCCGGCGGCATGACGATAGCCCCGATAATGGAGCCGGTGGTGATGGTCGGGCGTCCGGCGAGAAGCTGAACCGGCAGCCCGTACCTATGCCGCAGCAGACGCGCGACTTCATGCGGAGAATGACAGCCCTCGAACATTCGCCTACCCCCGATCGATGACGTCGAATCCGATGGTGACGAGGGACTTTCGGGGTAGCGGCCCGTGCTGTTCGCGCATCCGCGTTCTGGCGTTCGCCGGTAGGGCGCTGACGTGGCGTACCGATCGAAATGTGCTGTGGCGCGCCGGTCGCGTGGTCTGTGCGGCGGGCCGGCACGCGCGATCGGCACGCCCGGCCTGCACGGTGGTATTCGGCATGATTTTCATCGCCGCCGCCCTTTGCAGTCAAAGTTGCAGAAAGGCAACGGTATTCCAACTCGGAGCCGACGAGTCGTACGCAATGTCCCACTTCGGTGGTCCCAGATAACATAGCGTCGTACTCTGAAACCCAGATTTAACAAAAGGACTTGGGTATGGACGAATCGTCGATCGGAGTTCGGATCCGCCAGTTCCGCGGCAAGGCGCTGACCCAGCGCCAGCTCGCCGACCAGGCGGGAGTGAGCGTGGATCTGGTGCGCAAACTCGAGCAGGGCGGTCGCCAGACCGCGTCCATCGCCAGCTTGCAGAAGATCGCGCGGGCCCTGGACGTGGACATCGCCGACCTGATCGGCAAGCGCCAGGGCGTGCCGTCCGCCAACCCGGACGCGGGCATCGTCGCTATCCGCCGAGCTTTGACACCGGTCGACGACCTGCTCGGCGAGACCGAAGAGGAGGCGGCGGTCAGCCTCGACGACGGGCGCAGGGCGGTCGACTACGCCTGGGGCGCTTACTGGTCGGGCCGTTACGAACTGCTGACCTCGATCCTGCCGCCCGGATTGACCCAGCTGCGTGCCACCGTGCACGCCGCCCGCAACGGTTCGGTAGCGCCCGCCAACGAGTTGCTGGCCAGGATGTATTGGGTAACCGGATGCACGCTGGTACATCTCGGCCAGACCGATCCGGCGTTCCTGGCGATCCGGCAGGCGCTCTCCGCCGCCGAGCTGGGCAACGACCCGCTGCTGCTGGCCACCATCCGCGGTTCGGTTGCCTGGCAGCTGCTGGTGCAGGGCCGCTACGACGAGTCGCGCGGCGTCGCGCTGAACGCGGCGGCGACCCTGGAGCCCTCCGGCGAGGTCACGCCTACGCACCTGTCCGCTTACGGATCGCTGGTGTTGCAGGGTGCGACCGCGGCGGGCCGGGCGCAGGACGTACACGAAGCGTTGTCGCTGGTGGAGGCCGCGAGCGAGGTCGCGGTGCGGATCGGCCAGGATCGGCAGGACTACGAGACCTATTTCGGCCCTTCGCAGGTCGTCATGCAGACCGTCGATGTCAACGTCTCCTCCGAGCGCTACCCGGAGGCGCTGGCCGCCGCCAAGGACATGCCTGCCAACGGCAGTCTCCCGCAGGCGTCCCGGGCACGGCACCTGGCCGACACGGCGGTCGCGCTGACCCGCACCGGCAGGCACCAGCGCGCGCTGGACGCCTTGCTGACCGCGGAGCGGGTGGGCGGCGCGGATTGGCTGAAGTACCAGACGCTGCCCCGCCATATCGTGTCCGAACTGCTCGACCACGACCGGAAGGTGCCCCTACGCGCGTTCGCCCGCCGGATCGGGGTCAACACCTAGCTCACCGACCGTTCCCCGGCTCGCTCGATCACCTCGTCCAGCACCTCCCGCGAGCGCAGGAGATCATCGATGGTACGGGTGATCCGCTCCCGCTCGGTCCGCAACTCGGCGACCAGCGCGGGAGTGGCGTGCTCGTTGGGACCACCGTCCGTATCGCGCATGCAGGGCAGGATCCGCGCGATCTTTTTGCTGGTGAGCCCCGCCGCGAGCAGTTCCTGAATGTGGATGACCCGGTCCACCGCCCGCTCCGGATAGTCGCGATGACCGCCGGGCGTGCGATCGGACGCCAGTATGCCTTGCTGCTCGTAGTAGCGCAGCGACCGCTCACTCACGCCGGTGCGCTCCGCGAGTTCCCCGATACGCATCCGCCATCCGGCCTTTCACGTTCCCCTTGAATCTCACATCTGTGTCAAGTTCTACCATCTCGCGCATGTGCGTCCCCCTCCCCGAGGACGGTGGCAGGCAAGCCGGGGTAAGGCGCAGCTACCGCGCGAGAAGTTGGTCGATCAGCGCCAGGTCGGCCTCGAGATGGGCGCGGCCGTTCGTCAGCAGCAGGGCGATGAGGTCGGCTTCGGCGAGGCCGCTTTTGGCGTCGGTGGCGGTGGACCACACTTCGAGTTCGGACCGGAGTCGGTCACGAAGACCGAGCAGTTCGTCACGTGGGAGCGGCTCGGCGAAAGTAAGCATCGTATAGAGGTCACGCGGGTAGCTGCCGCGGATCCGCCCCCAGCCCACCCTGAGCAGATCGGTCAACTCCGCCCGGCCGGCGGCGGTGATGCGGTAGACCTTGCGGGCTGTCGAGTCGCGGACAGACTCGGGCGTCTCGACCACCTCTGCCGTGCCGGCACGCTCGAGACTGGCCAGCGCGTGATACACCGAACCGCGTTTGACATCGGTCCACCGCTCGGCGTGGCTGGACTCCAACCAGCGCCGGATCTCGTATCCGTGCTTGGGTCCCTGCGCAAGCAGGCCGAGCACGAGAATCCGGGTAGCGGCACTCATGATCGGACGGTGTCGGCGAGTTTGGTCATCACGAACCAGCAGGAGGGGCCGCCATACCCGAAGGTCGTCGGGCGCTCGACCCGGATGCCGTGACGCTCCTCGGAAGCGGCGTCCATCCAGGACGTGTCGAAATCGCAGAACGTCGGCAATAGTTCCGCGGCGTCGGTGGCGATCAAGATCTGCTGGTAGTAGCACTTTCGGACGACCGCTATGTAGCCGTTCGCGTCGTCCTGGGGATGGTCGAAGCGGAAGGCGCCGCCGAAGAAGTCACGTTCGCGCTGTTTGGAACCTTCGCGCAGCACATCGAGCGGATTGCCCGAGGCGTCGAGCGCGGTCTCGGTATCGCGGCGGATCCAGTCGTAGAACGGGCCGAGGAATGCCGCGCGGAACTGCTCGATCGCTTCTTGCTGGGTGTTGCGGTGCCGCAAGCACCGATAGGCGGCGACCGACAGGGCGGTAAACCAGAGAATGTCGAGGGCCGGTTTGTCCACGGCGGTGTGTCGTTGTTCGTCGACGATACCTGCGGCATCGGCCACCACAGCGGCTTCATCGAGTGGGGCGAGGGCGGCGAGGAACGGCGTGCTGAACCAAGTGACATCAGTAGGAATCACGGCACAAGCTTAGTCAAATTTGACCTATAGTCAAATTTGACTCATTGCTCCGTCATCCAGGGGTTCCGGTAGTGCAGCGCGGGAAACAACAGGTTTGGTGTAATCCGTTGATGGGGCACCCAGCACCCACGGCGTATCCGCCCGATTTTTCGGCCGACGCTACGGCTACTCCAAACCAGTTCGGCGGCGGCGCGGATTTGATCTCGCTGGGGCCGAGATCTTCCTTGCCGATCCGATCTGGTGGAACGGTTCCGCACGGGGGCGCCGCGGAACCCGGTGCGCGACGCCACCGGATGTACGTGGGCTACACCGACCACCCGACGCCATGGCCCCTGCGGCGGACTGACCCGGTCGGCTCAGCGCCCCATCAACTTGCGCCACTGCGCGATGAACGGGTGCTTCGCCGTAACCGATCCGAATCGCATCTTGCCGTGCACCACCAGATGCAGCGGGCCGAGCGGCGGGCCGGTGCGGACCTTGTTGTTCACGCTGGAACCGATCAGCTCCAGCCCGTTCAAGTCGACGGTGGCCTCCGCGGGCACGATCAGGGTGACCGAACCGCAGAAGTCGTCGACACGCACCTCCACGACCTGGGTCGACATGATCGCCTCGGTGAAATCCAATGTGACGCCGGACATCCAGTTGTTCAGGTACAGCGTGGGCGGCACCTGCCACGGACCACGGCGGTTCACCCCGGCCATGCGCGAACGGATCACGTTGCCCGCGGAGTTCGAGCCCGGCGCCGGATGGGCCCGCCCGGCGAAGGCGGGCGAGGAGTTCACGAACGTCGACGACGGCGCCGCGGGCTGCCCGACCAGACGGACACCGGGCAGATCGATCAGCACGGCGTTCAGTTCCCCGCGCGTCTTGGCGGCCAGCGCGGTGTCCATCCGCTCGGTGAACTCACCGAGCGAGAGCATGCCGAGGCCGACCGCGCGCTGCAACAGCTGACCGACATGTTCGCGCTCGGCATCCGACACGCGCAGTTCCCGGTCGCCCACCGCGCCGCCGGAGCCGACCGCATTGGATACCGATTCGGGCCCGCCCATGCGATCGAGGTTACCGAGCCCGCGCGCGGGGCCGCATCAGGGCGATCCCTGATTCGGGACCATCCGCCGGGACTACTCGAGCCCCTGTTCGATGGCGTAGCGAGTCAACTCGACCCGATTGGCCAGCTGCAGTTTGCGCAGCGTCGCCTGCACATGGTTCTCCACCGTGCGATGACTGAGTCCCAGCCGCGCAGCGATCTGTTTGGCCGACAGGCCCTTCGCCACCATCCGGAGTACCTCGGTCTCGCGCTCGGTGAGCGCGGGCCGGTGTGGCTCGTCGGGCCGTGTGGGCGCGGTCGCCATCCGCCGGTATTCGCCGAGCACCAGTCCCGCCAGCCCCGGTGTGAACACCGCTTGACCGGAGGCGGTGGCGCGCACGGCGTCGACCAGCTCGGCCGCCGACGCGCTCTTGACCAGGTAGCCCGATGCGCCCGCTTTGATCGCGTCGAGCACGTCGTCGCGTTCGGCCGACGCCGAGAGCACCAGCACCCGGCTCCGCGGCGACACCCGCAGCACCTCGGCGGTGGCCTGCGCCCCGTTACCGTCGGGCAGTTGCATGTCCATCAGCACCACGTCCGGGCGCACCGCCGCCGCCCGCCTGGCCGCCGCGCCGACACCGTCGGCCGTCGCCGTCACCTGGAACCCGGCCTCGGTGAGATCGCGGGAGACTCCGTCCCGCCACATCGGGTGGTCGTCCACCACCATCACCGAAATCGGCTCTGCCGCCTGGTCCGTCATCCCCGCCTCCCGTCTCTCATCTCGGCACCCGGAATTCCCATTCGGTGCCGAATCCGACGCCGCCGTCGATCTCGGTGAGCAGGTCCGCGCTGCCGCCGAGAGCCGCGATCCGCCCGACGATCGACCGGGAAACTCCCATCCGTCCCTCGGCTTCGGCCTCGGCCAGCCGGCCCGGCGGGATGCCGACGCCGTCGTCGCGCACGCTGATCACCAGTTCGTCGCCGGTATCCTCCAGTAGGACATAGGCTCGAGCATCCGGCCCGGCGTGCGATTCCACATTGGACAGCGCCGTGGCCACGGCCGAGGCGATCTCGTTCGCCACCCAGCGGCCGATCCGTACCGGGTCGCCCGGCGTGGACACCGACACCGTGGGAGTGGATTGCGCGGTCAGCAGCGGCCGCAGGTCGACCTCGGCTCCGCCCGCGTCCCCGTGATCGGCCTGCTCGGTGATCAGCACGCGCAGCGCCACCTCCTGCTCGCCGGCTCGCAGGGCCAACTCCTCGGTGGGGCCCCCGATCTCGCTGCCGCGGCGCTTGATGTAGCTGAGCACCTGCAACACCCCGTCGTGCACCTCGCGGGACAGTCGTTCGCGCTCTTCGGCCGCCGCGGTCAAGCGCACCGCCTGCTCCAGCTGGTCTTGGGCACGCCGCGCGGTGTTGGCGGCCAGGCCGAGCGCGAGGCCCACCGAGACCAGCACCGGCACCGTCGCATCCGTCCACACGTCCTCACCCCACTGATCGCGCACCGTCAGCGACACCGCGGCGATCAGGGCTCCCGACAGCACACCCGCGAACGGTCCGCGCAGGATCGCCGCGCCGATCACGGCGTTGGTGGCCCACAGCGTGGTCGGCAGCGTCTGATGTCCGTGGTACCAGCCGTAGTCGGCGACCAAGCGCGTCGCGGCCATCAACCCGATCACGACCACGTGGTCGCCGATCACCACCCACGTGCGCAGTCGGGCCACCTCGGGGACGCTCCACTGCGACAGCATGATCGCCGAGGCGCCCGACCACACCGCCATCAGCGCGATGAGCACCCAGCTCAACCGCTGGTTGGTGTAGTACGGCACCGAGGCGACCTGCTGGCCCACCGCGTACAGCAGCGTGACCAGGCGCAGCGCCTGCGCGGCCCGCCACAGCGGGGTGGTCGCCACGTCGGCCGAGCGCAGCTCAGTCCTTCGCCGTGCCGTCGTCGGCTTGCGCGCCGTCATCGGATTCCGCCTTCTGCTGCGCCGCTTTCCGCTCCACCGCCCGCTTCTTGGTCGCCTCCAGCAGTGTGGCGGCCACGTCGAACCGGCCGGGATCGGCTCGATCCGGATCGGCCGAATACAGCCCGCGATGCTCGTCACCGGTCTGCAGTTCCTCGTACAACTCCTCGGGACCTTCCAGCAACGACCGGATCGCGGTGTTCATCACCGCGACGAACGGCACCGCGAGCAGACCGCCCGCGATCCCGCCGAGCACCACGCCCGCCGTGATCGCCAGCACCACGGCGAGCGGATGGATGCTGACCGCCCGCCCGAGCAGCAACGGTTGCAGCACATGGCCCTCGAGCTGCATCACCGCGATGATGATGCCCAGCACGATCAAGGCGGTGACGAGGCCTTTGGTCACCAGCGCGATGAACACCGCGATGAACCCGGCCAGAAACGCGCCGATGATCGGGATGAACGCGCCGATGAACACCAGCGAGGCCAGCGGAAGCGCCAAGGGAACACCGAGAATGGCCAGCCCGGCTCCGATGCCGATGGCGTCCACGGCGGCGACCACGACCGTCGCGCGGACGAAACCGACCAGGGTGCCGAACCCGAGCCGCCCGGCGGTGCGCACCCGCTCACGGTGGTCGCTGGGCACGATCCTGGTGACGAACGCCCAGATCTGGTCGCCGCCGTAGAGGAAGAAGATGAGGATGAACAGCGTCAGGAACGCGCCCGTCAGCAGTTCGCCGATCACGGTCGCGGTGGTCAGCGCCCCGCTGGTCAGGCTGTCCTGATTGGACTGGATGGCCTTGACGATGGCGTCGCCGGCGTTGCGGATCTGCTCGTTGCTCAGATGCAGCCTGCCGTTGATCAGCCAATCCTGGATCTGATGGATGCTGTCGGTGAACTTGTCGGTCAGCTGCGGCACACCGGCGACGAACTGTTCGACGACGAAGGTCATGATGCCCGCGACCACACCGATCGAACCGACCAGCGCCACGAAGACACCGACCGCGCGCGGCACGCCCATTCGCTGGATCCAGTCCACCAGCGGCGCCAGCAGAGCCGCCGCCAGCAGCGCGATCGCCAGTGGGATGACCACGGTCGCCAGTTTCTGCACGATCGCCGTGATCGCGATCGCCAGGGCGAACAACACCAGCAGCCGCCAGCCCCACTCCGCCGATACCCGGACGACCGGGTGCACCGTGTCCGCGGCAGGCCGTGACAGCGTGATTTTCCGGTCTGGACTTGACTTCGGGTCGGTCACCTCCGTGAGCCTAACGGGCTCGGCCGACCCCTGTCCGCGATCGGCGCCGCAGCGTCGGCCGCCAGCGCCCGCACTGGCTGTGGGAGCGAAACGCTAGATTGGTCCTCGTGTCGGCGCCCTTGGAAGCGGTCAAACAGACCATGCGAACGCGCTGGCCGCTGTACCTGACATCGATGCTGCTGGCGAACGCTTTCGGCGCGGTTCTGGTGTGGGCGTTCATCCAATACGGGTTACCCGTTCCCGAGGGCGAGCCCTCCGGTGCCAGGCGCACCGGCCTGCTCATCCCGGGCGTCGTCTTCGTGGCGGGCGGCCTGCTCAGCATGGCCGCGTCCGCGCTGATGCTGCGCCCGGTCATGCGCTGGCAGATGCGCGGCGGACCTCCCAGTCGCCAGGAGCAGATGGCCGCGCTGCACGCACCGCTGCGCCAGGCGATCCTGCATCTCGCGCTGTGGCTGATCGGCGGAGCCGTGCTGGCCGCGCTGATCATCAGGGACACTCCCGCGCTGGCCGGTGCGGTCATCGTCACCGAGTGCATGGCCGCGACCATCGTGTTCGGCTTCACCTACATGCTGGGCGAGCGCATCCTGCGCCCGGTCGCGGCGCAGGCGCTGACCGAAGGCACCTTCGATCACACCCTCACCCCGGGCGTCGGCACCAGGATGGCGATGACCTGGGGCATGGGCACCTTCGCCCCCACCATCGCCATCGTGCTGCTGTGCGTCACCCAGATCTCCTCGGACGTGAAGTTCTCCGCGCAGTCGCTGGCCATCTCCATCCTGTTGCTGTGCGGCGTGGTGATCATGCAGGCCCTCGCGCTGTCCATGCTCACCGGATCGAGCATCTCCGATCCGGTGCGCCAGCTCAGCCAAGCCATCGACCGGGTCCAGGCCGGGGCACGCGACGTGCAGGTCGAAGTCTTCGACGGCAGCGAGATCGGTCTGCTGCAAGTCGGCTTCAACCGGATGATGGAGGAGGCCGCCAAGCGCCGCCAGCTGCAGGAGTTGTTCGGTCAGCACGTCGGCGAGGAGGTGGCGCAGCGGGCGCTGGACTATGGCACCGAACTCGGCGGTGAGACGCGGTTCGTGGCGGTGCTGTTCGTCGACATGGTCGGCTCCACCGCCACCGCGGCCGAGCGCCCGCCCACCGAGGTGGTGAGCCTGCTCAACGAGTTCTTCCGCATCGTGGTCGACGTCATCGACCGCCATCACGGCTTCGTCAACAAATTCGTCGGCGACGCGGCGCTGGCCATCTTCGGCGCGCCGCTGGACCGCCCGGACGCGCCGACCGCAGCGCTCGCCGCAGCGCGCGAATTGCGTGAAACCCTTCGGGAAGTGCCCGGACTCGACATCGGGATCGGCGTTTCGGCCGGTTTGGCCGTCGCGGGAAACATCGGCGCGGCCAATCGATTCGAATACACCGTGATCGGAGATCCCGTCAACGAGGCGTCCCGGCTCACCGAACTGGCCAAAGAACGTCCCGGCCGGACGCTGGCCTCGGGCAGCGCGCTGTATTTCGCCGAGGAAAGCGAGCAGGACCAGTGGGAAACCGGCGACGAGGTACAGCTGCGCGGCAGGCGCAGGAAAACGCTCTTGGCCTGGCCACGAGAACGGGCCGACGCGCCCGGCGATACCGATGTCGAAACGGCGCGTTCGTTAGGCTGACCGCGTGACGGCCGACGGGGAACTGGCAGGAGATCCTGCGCCGCCGCCCACGGCGGGTTCCCGCCGTGGCAAATTTCGCTGGCTGAAATGGGTGCTCGGCGCCGCCCTGCTGGCCCTGCTGATCGCCGAGGGCGTGTATCTCTGGCCGCGCCTGCACGAATCCTGGCGCAAACTCACCGAAATCCACTGGGGCTGGGTGGCGGCCGCGATCTGGCTACAGGCATTGTCCATGAGCGGATTCGCCAGGGTGCAGAAACAACTGCTCAACGCGGGCGGCGTCGCGGTCAGTCAGCGAAAATCCGTCGCGGTGGTCTACGGTGCGACGGCGATGTCGGTGACCCTGCCCGCTGGTCAGGTGTTCTCCACCGCGTTCACCTATCGGCAGACCAGGCGCTGGGGCGCGAGTCCGATCGTCGCCTCCTGGCAGCTGGTGTTCTCCGGCGTGGTCGCCGCGGTGGGGCTGGCGCTGCTCGGTGTCGGCGGCACGCTGCTGGCGGGCGGGCGAGTCGGCCCGCTGCAGCTGATCCTCGCGCCTGCCGCCGTCGTCGCGCTGGTGTGGGCAGGCAATTACGTCTCACGCAATCCCGGTTCGCTGGCGGCGCTGCTGCGCCAACTGCTCGCGCTGGCCAACCGGCTGCGCAAACGCCCACCCGACCACGGCGCGAACAAGATCGCCGACGTGCTCGATCAGCTGGAATCGGTGCAGCTCGGTAAGCGCGACGGCGTCTTGGTCGCGCTGTGGGCGCTGGTCCACCGCTTCGCCGACGTGGCCTGTCTCGGCGCGGCCTGCTACGCGGTCGGCGCCGATCCGCGCGTCGCCGGTCTGCTGCTCGCGTTCGCCGTCGGCAAGGCGGTGGGGTCCATCCCCTTCGCGCCCGGCGGCATCGTCTATGTCGACGCGACGCTGATCTACGGTCTCACCGCCGCCGCGGGCCTGCCCGCGGCGCAGGCGGTCGCCGCGGCGTTCGTCTATCGGATGGTGAGCTTCATCCTGGTCGCTGTCGTCGGCTGGATCGTCTTCTTGTTCATGTTCCGCACACGGCAGGCCGACGACGCGGAGTTCGAGAAGGAATTCGAGCAGCGGCGGCTGTGACCGTTCGCCGCGCGCCGGGGGCGCGACCTGGTCCGCAGCTACCCCGTTACGCTGGCTCGCGTGAGGAAACTGCTGCCCTTCGTCGCGGATGCGCTGCTCGTCGTCGTCTTCTGCGCGATCGGCAGGCGCAGCCACGACGAAGCGGTGCTCGCGGGCTTGCTGCGCACCCTGTGGCCGTTCGCGGCCGGGCTCGCCGCGGGCTGGGTCGTCGCCGCGGCGCTCGGGTCACGCGCCTCCGATGCCGCCGCACGATTCGACGCCACCGCGCTGTGGCCGACGGGCGTCGTGGTCTGGGCCTGCACCCTGGCCGGGGGCATGCTGCTGCGCGTGGTGAGCGGTCAGGGCACGGCGGTCAGCTTCGTGCTGGTGGCCGGTGTGGTGCTCGCCGTGTTCCTGCTCGGCTGGCGCGCGGTGTACAAAGCCGTGCGGTGATCACGGTTCCGGAGTAGCCAGCGCCTGCAGCATCCTGGCCGCCATCCGCGGGGTCGCGTCCTTGCTGTCCACATCGTTGATGTGGATCGCGAAGACCAGATCGCCCATCGACCCGATCAGCCATCCATCGCCGCCCGCGGTCGCGGCGAAGGCGTCCACGTCCCGGTAGCGCCGCACGCTCGCCAGCTCGGGCGCGTTCGTGGCGTCGCGCAGCATGGCACGCAGCCGGTCGGCGGTCTGCTGCGGCAGCGGCTCGAGCCGGGCGTCGGTGGCGCTGAGCCGTCCGGCCTCGATCATCGGCGGCGGCACCGTACCGCGCACGATCGTCGCCGCGGCGATGGCCATACCGAAGGGACTGGCCAGCACCGCGTCCGAACCACCGCCCTGGAGTACCTGCTCGGCGCTGCGTCCCGCGATGGCCAGGCGTCCGGTCACCTCATCGAGGCCCGGCACCTTGAAGTCGATGCCGACGCCCAGCGCGGTCGCCGCCTCGGCCGCGTCCTGTACGGGGATGTCCTGCGGCGCCTTGCCCTTCGCCGACGCCGCGACGGCGCGGAACAGCTCCATATTGCCGCCCACCGGGTACAGCCCGGTGAACGCCACCGGGCCGTGCTCGCTGGCCTGGCTGTTCTGCGCGACCGCCACCACCGCCCCGCTGGACGGCTGGATCGCCACGATCGAGGCGGGCGTGCCCACACTGACCACCGCGTCCTCGGCGGCGCGTTGCAAGCGCTGGTCCATCGTGCCCGCGATGTCCGGTCCGGGCGGACCCTGCTGACCGGCGAGCTGGGTGATGAAGCGCCCGTCCTGCTCGAACAGCTGGACGCCCCACCCGGAATGCGCCTCCTGGCTCTCCTGCTGCACCTTGCGCAACGCGTCCAGCATCGGCGACCAGACCCGGCGGTCGGCGGAGATCAACCGAGGCTGCTTCTCCATCACCACACCGGGGATCGGAGCCATCCGCGGTTCCAGGATCGCGAAGTCACCCTCGCGCAGGTTCACCGCGACGACCGGCTTGCCCTGCGAGGTGGCCAGCTGCTGCATCAGCGACGGCCCGGTGATCAGCGGCGCGACCGGTTCGATGGCCTCGGCCAGCGCGTTGGTCGACGCGACCGGATCGGGCATCTTGGTGGGATCGAGCTTGACGACATTGATGATCTGCTCGGTCATCAACGGCTCACCGGCGATGTCGTTGACCCGCGGCGCCGGCGTCGGATAGGTGCGCACCAGCCGCACGCTCCGGTTGTGCGCGAGCTGCGGCATCACTACCGCGGGCTCCCAGGAGACCCGCCAGCCGATGGCCAGCTTGCGGACATTGCCCTGCACGCTGTAGTTCCAGTTCTTGCGCTCGCCGAAGCTCCACTCGACGTCCATGCTGAAGATCCCCGACTCCGCGTCCAGCCCGATGAACTGGGTCTTGCGGTAGTCGACCTTGCCGCCCTGAAGCCCGTTGAACATTTGCTTCAAGGTTGCCGAAGCCGCAGTGGGGTACGACGTCAGGTCCGCCGCTTTGGTGTAGTCCTGATCGTCGAGCAGATCCGTGAAGCGCTCCACGACCGCTTCGGCTTCATTCTGCTTCTCGTGTATCCCGCACGACCCGATCCCGAGCGCGAGCGCCGCCACCCCCATGAGTGCCATTGCGCCGCGAACACGAAAGCGGCGGGATCCCCACACGTCCATGTCGCCCACTCTTCACTCTTGTCACTCCAGTAACAAGACCACCGTACCCGAAAAAGACCAGACCGCGATGCCTCCGTAGCGCGGACGTTACCCATGCTCAGCATCCCAATTGTGCCCCGAGATCTCGCACCTCGGGAGGTCTTTCATGATCATCGTCCAGCCGGTCGGGGGCAACCGGCGCCGTTACCGTACCGGCCTTCCGGAAAAGTCGCGCGGTTACCCCCGGACTGGACGTTTCGAATCAATAAATACCCCAAACGGTGCAGAGCGAAGCAACCGGATCCGGGGTTCGCACAGAGCGGAACTCTTTGGCCTGTTTGCGCAGTAATCTTGTAATCACTGAAAGCACCACACCACAGTAAGTAGGTGAACCGTCATGAGAAACGCACACCGCGGCCGGGGTTTCGGACGGACAGGCGGTTGGCAGCAAGCCGACCTGCCGGACCCCTCGGACGTTCCCGACTGGTTCGCCGGGAGGTTGCCCAGTGAGTGGTTCACCGGTCCGCCGGTGATCGAGGTGGATCGCGACGAGATCGTCGTCATCGGTGAGCTGCCGATCCCGCGACCGGAGAAACCGGACACCACCAACGACCCTGCCGACCCTGCCGACGCTGCCGACGCTGCCGACGCTGCCGACGACGACAACGCGGCCCCGACAGGGGAGGTACCGCGCGCGACCAAGGAGGGCGCGATAGCCCGCTTCCGCGAATCCACCCGGCCTGCCCGCATGCAGATCGCGAACGAAGCGCAGCACCGCTATCGGCGCAATGTGGCCTGGGGCGTCTCGGTGGACGGGGAACGCATCCTGTTCACCCACTTGGCCGTCCCCGTGATGACGCGGCTGCGCCAGCCGGAACGCAAGGTTCTCGACACCTTGGTCGACGCCGGTGTCGCCCGTTCCCGTGCCGACGCGCTGGCCTGGACGGTGAAGCTGGCGGGCAAGCACGCGGAGGCGTGGCTGGAGGAATTGCGCGAAGCCATGCGCAAGGTCGATGACCTGCGCTCGGAAGGTCCGCAGGGGCTGTAGGCGGTCGGGTCTAGTGTTGCGTGCATGGCTGTGACCGCTGACGCGACACCGGGCCCGATCCTCGTTCTGAACGGTCCGAACCTGAACATGCTCGGCATCCGGCAACCGGAGGTCTACGGGTCGGCGACGCTGGAGGATGTCGTGGAGTTGTGCAAGCGGACCGCGACGAAGTTCGATCGGGAGATCGTCGCCTTCCAGTCCAATTCCGAAGGCGCGCTCATCGACCGGATCCATCAGGCGCGGGGCGTGGAGTCGGGCATCGTGATCAATCCCGGCGGCCTGACCCACACCTCGGTGGCGCTACGGGACGCGCTGGTGATTCCGGAACTCCCCATCGTCGAGGTGCACATCAGCAATGTGCACGCACGTGAAGAGTTCCGGCACCACTCCTACATCTCTCCGATCGCGACCGCGGTGGTCGCGGGAATGGGCATACAGGGTTACGCCGCCGCTATCGAATTCCTGGCCCGCTCGGCCTGAGTTCACTTCAGCTGGAATACCGGAAACCCGGGCGCGATGGCGGCGAGTTCCTCGTCGGTGGCGTCCTTGGTCACGCCCTCGAAGAATCTGCCGACCTCCCAGCCCCACTTCCGCAGGTAGAGCCGCAGCAGGGGCACCTTGTCGGCATCGGCCACCTCGGCGGCGGTGAACGCTTCGACCTTGCGGCCGAGCCGCAGCTCGCCCCCGCCCGCCACGCGAAGGTTGCGCACCCACTGCGTGTGCCCACGGGGTGCGACGAGGAAGCGCTCGCCGTCCTCCCGCACCATGAGGTTGACCATCGTGGTGCGCCACTCGCCGCTCTTGCGCCCACGCACCGCGAGCAGTCGCGAACCCATGACACTGATGCCCAGCTTGGGCAGCAGATTGAAGATCCGGCTGAAGAACGCCTCGAGTCCGGCGGGGCCGATGTAGCGGGTGCTGTGGTCCATGACTACTCCTCTTTGTGAGCACTGCTCTCTATGGAGAGAAGTGTTCCACGATGGGCGCCACGGAGTCAAGAGCACTGCTCTCTATTGCTTCGGCATCGCCGCTCCACGCACGAGGCCTACTGCGACTGCGCGGCAGTCTCCGGCTCCGACAGAACGTCTCCCGTCTCCAACAACGTCTTGAGGTTGGACAAAATGCTCGGCCAGCCGCCGCGGATCGCTTCCAGGACCGCACTGCCCGGTTCGAAGCCGTCGTGCACGACGGTCAGCTTGACGACCTCGCCCTTGGGCTCTATCTCGAACGCCACCTTGGAACGGGGCTCACGCGCCCACGCGGCGACATCGTCCGGGTTCAGCTCGAAGGCCTCGGCCAAGGCGGGGTCGAACGTGTGCCAGGTGTAGGACAGGCGGCGGTACGGCTCGGATTCGAGCACCACTTGCTCGGGGTCCTTGTGGGCCCAGCCCCGCTGCCGCCACTCCATCACCGAGCCCGGACGCCAATCCGTGTCGAAGCCGGTGCCCCAGTAACGATCGGTGAACACCGGGTCGGTGAGCGCCTGCCACAGCTTTTCGGGAGTGGTCTTGATGTAGGTCGTGTAGACGAATGCGTTGTCGCCCATGGGTTGTTCCTCCAGTGCTCTCTTCAGGTCGGCGAGGATGCCGACCCGCGCGCGGTCGTACCGGTTGATCCAGCGTTCGGCGATGGCGTTGATGGGCTCGGCATTGAGGTAGTGCAATTTCTCCCGGCCGCTGCGCCGGGTCGTGATGAGGTTGGCCGCCTCCAGCATCGCGAGATGCTTGCTCACCGACTGGCGGGCCATCGCCAGTCCGGCGCACAACTCCCGCAGCGTCTGCCCGTTGCGGGCATTCAGGCTGTCGAGCAGCCGCCGCCGACTCGGATCGGCCAACGCCCGGAACACCTCGTCCATCGTCCACCTTCCCAACATGCAGCCGGTAGGCTGCCCATTTACTATAGGCAGCCTTATAGCTGCATATCAAGCCACGAAAAACCTCGCAGAGTCGGTCGGGTTTCTCGCCCGGCTGGGCGAGGAACCGACCGACTCTGCGAGGTCGGGGTATCAGGAGGGATCGCGGAGCAGGGCGTAGGTGGAGACAGGGGTGCCGGCCTTCTCGCTGGCAGCGATGGCTTTACGCCAGAGGCCTTGGGCAGTGTGCGAGAGGATGGCGTCCACGCCGACTTCCTCACTCGCGTCGATGATGTGCTGCGCGCCCGCGTCCATCATCTTCAGGCTGGCCAGGGAGGCCCAGCCGCCGTTCTGGTTGGCGACCGAGAACTCCTCCATGAAGTAGGGAAAAGCGGCGGCCGAGCGAATCGCGAACGGGACGAACGCGGCGATGTCGTGGCCGGAGCGGTCGATCATGGCGGTGGCCTGGTCGAAGGCGAGCAACCACGGATGGAAGATGGTCAGCAGCCCCTGGTAGAAGACCTGCGCCAAGCCGTCGTCCGTGCCGAGGTACTCCTGCGGGCTCAGCGGGCGCAGCAGCTCGGCGTGCGCGTCGAACACCTCGCGAGGACCGCTGTAGAAGATGTAGGACGCCGGGTGCACGATGTTGTCCCCCGCCGACATGACGCCGCCGGAGATGAACTCCGCGCCGTGCGAGCGAACCCACTGCGCGCCCTTTCGCGCCTTCTCCGGCGAATCGGAGGACAGATTCGCGATCACCTTGCCCTTCAGATGACCGGCCGCCTGGCCCAGCACGTCGTACATGGCCGCGTAGTGGGTGAGGCTGAGCACGGTCACCTCGTTGGCGTCGAGCGCGTCGGCGACGGTGGCGGCGCGCTTCGCACCGAGTTCCACCATGGCGTCGACCTTCTCGGGGCTGCGGTTCCACACCGTCACCTCGACGCCGGCTTCCAGGAAAGCCCGGACCATCGCCTGACCCATCGGCCCCAAGCCGACGACGGAGACAGCGCGGGCGGGGGTCTGCTCGGACATGATGTGTTCCTTCGATTCTCGTTCGGATTTGCGTCGGCGCCGGGATCCATGGTCGTTCCCGCAGGTAGAGTCGGGAAGACCGAACGTCGAGGTGCGGTTGCTTACTTCGAGGTTCGAATCGAGGTCAAAGGAGCGCGATGGGCATGAACAGTGACGCGGATCACGATGTTTGCGGTATGACGGTCGCGATCGACGTTGTCGGCGGCAAGTGGAAACTGCACCTGATGTGGGTGCTCGGCACCGGCCCCCAGCGCTTCGGCCAGATCCGCAGGATGCTCGAGGGGGTCAGCGAGAAGGTGCTCGCCGAGAACCTGCGCCAGCTCGAGTCGACGGGCGTGGTGCATCGCGAGGTCTACCCCGAGGTCCCGCCCCGAGTCGAGTACTCGCTCACCCCGCTGGGCAAGGAGCTGGCCGTGGCGCTGCGTCCGCTCGAGGAGTGGGGCGAACGGCACCGGCACGAACTGGCCGCGAAACTGCTGGCGTCGGCGAGTTAGACCGATCGCTCGACGGCGATCCGCGCGCCGACGCGTTCGAGCAGCATCGCCGCCTCGGCCATCGAACGGTCCGGGTCGGGTTCCAGATCGGCGAGCGCATGGCAATCCGCGAAGCCCGCGGCCCGGATCTCGTCGGGTTCGAGCAGCGTGCGACCGACGACAGCGACCACCGGGACGTTCGCCTTCCGGGCAGCCGCGCACACGCCGACCGGGGCTTTGCCGTGCAGAGTCTGTCGATCGAGTGAGCCTTCACCGGTGATGACCAAAGCGACGTCCGCGAGCAGATCGGGGAACTCGAGCAGTTCCAGAACGACCTCGATGCCGCTGCGCACCCGCGCGCCCAGCACGGCGAGCGCACCGAAACCGGTCCCGCCCGCCGCGCCCGCGCCCGGTTGCCGGGCGAAGCCGGATCCGACGAGTTCGGCCCAGGTGGCGAGCGCGGATTCGAGAACCTCGACTTCGGCGGGGCCCGCTCCCTTCTGCGGTGCGTAGACCGCGGCGGCGCCGGTGGGCCCGAGCAGCGGATTGTCGACATCGCAAGCGAGCGTGAACGACGTGCTCGCCACACCGGAATGCAGGCCGGAGCAGTCCAGCCGTGCAGCCCGGGTCAGCACCGCCGCGCCGCGCGGCAGTTCCCGGCCCTCGGCGTCCAGGACGCGCACGCCGAGTGCCTGCAGCATGCCCGCGCCGCCGTCGGTGGACGCGCTGCCGCCCAGCCCGAGCGTGATCTCTGCGACCCCATGGTCCATCGCGTGTGCCAGCACGACCCCGAGCCCGAACGTGCTCGCGTGCAACGGATCGAGCCGCCCCTCGGGCAGGGTCGCGAGACCGACGACCGCGGCCAGTTCGACGACCGCGGTCGCACCGCGCCGAGCATAGGCCGTACGGGTGGGCACGCCGGTAGGTCCCGGAGCGGTCAGTTCCACACGCGTCCAACCGGCCGCGAGGAACGCCTCGACCGTGCCGTCACCGCCGTCTGCGACCGGCACCTGCCGGACCTCGGCATCCGGCGCGGCACGCCGCAACCCCGCGGCCAGTGCCGCCGCCACTTCCGGCGCGGTGAGCGACCCCTTGAACTTGTCCGGAGCGACGATCACTCGCGTGGCGGATGCTCGTGTCATCCCCACATTCTCGGACCCGGCCGGACCGGCCGCACCACACGGCGCGACCGCCGAGAGGAACGCCGTCAAGCCGCAGTGCCGAACGTCCGACCCGACACGCCGGTTATCCGGACCTGCTACTCGCACCTCTGCACGGAGGTGCCGGTCGCGTGCTGCGCGAATCCGCCCGGCCAAGAACCGCCGACCAGCCACGCGCGTGTGCCGCATCTCGCAGCGGCACACAGGTCCGGGGACACGGCTCGACTCGGGCCGCGATGCCGTGCGCCCGCTCAAGTCGCGGGCAGTGGCGCCTGATCGGCTCGGGTGATGTCGACCTTCCCGGTGCGCAGATAGGTGAGCACGGCCTCGTCCACCGCGGGATTGCCGCGACCGAACGTGCCGTGGTCACCGCCCTCGACGACCACCAGCGCACCGCCCAGCGCCGCGGCCATGGCCGGGCCGCCTTCGTACTTGGTCAGCGCGTCGTGGCGGCTCTGCAGCACCAGCGGCGCGGTGCGCAGGCCGGCACCGGTGATCGGCACCGGTTTCGTCACGGGCTTCCATGACCCACAGGCCATTCCGGAGCGCACCAGGTCGGCGCGCGCGTCCATCGCGTTGCCGCCGGAAGCTATGGTGCCGACCGCTGCGCCGAGCAACTCCGGCCTGCCGCTCACGGCATTCTCGTTGCAGGTGATCGCGCTGAACACGAAACGCCCGGTGGGGTCGGTCGAGGTGGCGCCCTCGATGGCCCGCAGGCGCTGCACGTTCGCCGGATCGGCCGCCGCGTCGGCCATCGCGCGGGCGAAGGTCGGCCAGAAGGTGCGGGTGTAGGTGGCCACGGTGGTCGCGCCCAGCAACGGCACTTGCGCGGAGACACCGCCGGTCACCAGAGTGCGCAACAGGTTCTGCACTTTGCCGAGTTGCTCGACGCTGCCGTTGTAGCCGTCCCTCGCGATCTCGGCCAGCGGCTCGGGCAGCGCACCGGGCAGGTCTGCGACACTCGCGGGCGGTGGGGTCAGGTTGGCGTACCAGCCGCCCCCTTGCGCGGCCGCCAGCCAGACCCAGTTGCGGTAGACCTGCAAGGCGGTGTCGCCGAGGTGGTATTCGTCGTCGTGTTCGGCGATCCAAGTGAACAGATCGTCCAGGCGCTGTTTCCCCGCGACCTGCTGTTGGGCGAATTCCTCGGTCCACACCCAATCCGGGTGGACGTTGGAATCCAGGATCATGCGGTCCACCCGGTCGCCGAACAACGCGGCGTAGACCGCGCCGAGGTAGGTGCCGTAGGAGGTGCCGAGGTAGCCGATCCGTTCCAGCCCGAGCGCCGCGCGCACGGCGTCGATGTCACGCGCGGTGTTCTCGGTGGTGATGGTGGCCAGATATCCGGGCTGCGCCGCGTCGCACGCCTTCTTGATGGCGTCGCGGTTGCCGCCGCCCAACGATACCTGTTGCCCCTCACCATTTTTCGCGCTCGCGCCGCATTCCAGCGGTGTCGCCCATCGCAGTCCGCGCGGCTGGACGGCGATCCGGTCGTAGCGCTCGGCGAGTTCGGCGGGGAACACGTTCAACCGGCGCGCCCAATAGTCCAGCGCGTCCGCACCGGGTCCGCCAGGGTTGGCGAACAGGACTCCCTGCCGTTCGCCGGTGGCGGCGATCCGGCTGACGGTCAGCTCGATCTTCGTCCCGTCCGGGTCGGCGTAGCTCATCGGAACACTGACGACGGCGCACTGCACGCCCCGATCGGCGGGCACAGCCCCGTCGGGACACTTGCCGAACGCGACTCCCGGCGCGGCGCTCGCAACGCCGGTGGCGATCGATCCCCCGAGCAGGCCCACGGCGACGACGGTGGCCGCGGCCCGCGAAACACGCAGTGTCCTCAACATTTTCCGTACCTCCCCGGGCGTGCCCATCGCGTGCGACGACGGACCCGACCAAGAGCATTCTGCGCAGGCCCGGCGGGACAGACAAGTCGGTGGCGGGATTCCGCCCGGTCCGGTGTGTGATTTACCCGGACACGGGCGCACAGAGTAGCGTCGAGCCATGTCGACCGAGGTCAGCAATAACACCGCACTGGAACGTTTCGAGATCTACGTCGACGGTGCGATCGCCGGCTACGCCGAATACCAGGACACGGCCTCCGAGCGCGCGTTCGTGCACACCGAGATCTACCCGCGGTACGAGGGCCAGGGCTATGCGCGACTGCTGGTGGAGACCGCGCTGAACAACACCCGCGAGGACAAGCTCGGCGCGCTGCCCATGTGCCGGACGGTCCACCATTTCATCGAGACCCGCCCCGAATACCTCACGATGGTGCCGCATTGGGCGCGCGACCGG
This sequence comes from Nocardia sputi, assembly GCF_023501985.1. NCBI lineage: Bacteria > Bacillati > Actinomycetota > Actinomycetes > Mycobacteriales > Nocardiaceae > Nocardia > Nocardia sputi. The sequence goes on from NZ_JAMFLC010000010.1 coordinate 68,318, forward strand.
CTCAACCTGCCGCAGTAGGCGTTCAGTACGCCGCGACGGCGCCGTCGAGCGCCTCCTGCAGATCGGTGCGCACCAACCGGGCGATGTCGCCGGGCCGGGTCGGCAGGTCGAGCACCGGGACATTGAAGTAGAAGCTGGCCCCCTTGACCTCCTCCTTCGTCGGCCGCACCGCGGGGTCCCGGCGCGGTCCGTAGCTCAGCGCCATGGACACCAGCACGGGCTCGGCGCCGAGCTTCATCGCACGGAACGCGATGTGCCCGATGCCGCTGCCGACCGCCTGCACCCGGGCCGGGTCCACGTCGTTGCAAGTGCCCTCCGGGAAGACCGCGACGCCGTCGCCGCGGGCCATCCGCTCCGCGCAGACGTCCATCATGCGCTGACCCGCGGCGTTCACCGCGCGGATGCCGTGGTCCTTGCCGCGGAACACCGGGATGCCGCCCATCATGTCGATCTTGCGCCGCTGATCGGGATCGACGAACAGTTCGTCCTTGGCCAGTACGCGCACCCGGCCGATCACCCGCCGTAGGCCGCTGCGCCACGCCGCCGCGGCCACGGTGTAGGGGTCGTTCTCGGAGAGATGGTTGATCGCGATCAGCAGCGGCCTGCCCTGCCTGACCACCGCACGGAGCGCTTCGCGGGCGCCGCCGGCGTAGGTGACGCGCGGATGGTAGCGGCGGCCGAGAATGGCGTAGGCCCCCCATGCCTTCAGGCGGTTCTGGCGATGATCGCGGTAGAAGTCGTACACGGTGTCGCTATTCTCGAGGCGCACCTCGGGCGGTTCCATGGCCTGGACTCTACGATGTCGCCCCGGTAGCGCGACGCGCCGTCCGGCATCGGTCCCGGCCCGGCTCGGCAAATCGATAAGACAGAAGTCGGCCGCAGAAGGCGCATTGTGGGCGAACAGCTGCGATGATGTCCGAGTGGCACGCGCAGAAGACCCGGACGATCGGAAGACTCGCGGCGAGCACGGCGACCGTAGACGACGCGATTCCCGGCACGGCGAGCAGGTGGTTCGTGCCGGAACGCTGCTGGTATCGGCCACCGAACTGGTCGAGCCGACCTTCCGGCGCACCGTCGTCTACATCATCGAGCACAACGAGGCGGGCAGTCTCGGCGTCGTGCTCAACCGCCCGAGCGACACGGCTGTGCACGAGGTGCTGCCGCGCTGGACGGAGGCGGCCGCGGCGCCGCGCACACTGTTCATCGGCGGCCCCGTGAAACGGGATGCCGCGCTGTGCCTGGGCACCGTCCGGGTCGGCGCGCAGATCGAGGGCGTCCCCGGACTGCGCCGCATCGACGGGCGCGTCGTCCTGGTCGACCTGGACGCCGATCCCGAGCGGGTCGGCCCGCTCGTCGAGGGCATCCGGATCTTCGCGGGCTACGCGGGCTGGACCTTCGGCCAGCTGGAAGGCGAGCTGGAGAACAACGACTGGATCGTGGTGTCGGCGTTGCCGTCCGATCCGATCAGCACCGGCCGTCCCGATCTGTGGGCGCACGTGCTGCGCCGCCAGCCGCTTCCGCTGTCCCTGCTGGCGACACACCCGATTGAACTCGAACGCAACTGAGAACGTGTACTCCTCGTAGGACCAAAAGGAGACACGACATGGGATACGACAACTGAACCGGCAAGCGCATGGGTGACTCATCGGGTGCACCCACACGCCGGCCCCGCAATCCGAGCGGAGAGGTATCCAGTTGTGCGCAAGACACGCGGCGGGATGAGCCAGCCTGACGACCAGTCCGAATTGATGCGGACTCTCTATCGCGAACACGCCACCCCACTGTGGCGGTACACGCTCGGCTTGGTGCGAGATCCGGGACGGGCAGAGGACATCGTGCAGGAAACATTGCTGCGGGCCTGGCAACGCCCCAACGTCTTGGATCAGTCCACCATGTCGGCGCGGGCGTGGCTGTTCACCGTGGCGCGCAATCTCGCCGTGGATGAGCACCGCAGCGCCCGCAGCAGGCGCGAGTTCCGCACCGACAATCCGCCCGAACGGGCGGCTCCGGACCAGTCCGACCGCGCACTGGACGGCTGGCTGGTCGCCGACGCTCTCGGCAGGCTCAGCGCCGACCACCGCGAGGTGATCGTGCGGGCCTACTACCGGGGGCTGTCCACCCACCAGATCGCCGAGGAACTCGACGTCCCGGCGGGCACGGTGAAGTCACGGATGCACTACGGTATGCGCGCGTTGCGCCTGGCACTACAGGAGATGGGGGTGACGAATCAATGACGGACATCACCGACGACTACACCACGTGGGACGCCCCGTACGTGCTCGGCTCCCTCACCCGCGACGAGCGCCTGCGATACGAGAGCCATCTCGCCAGCTGCCCCGACTGCCGGGCGGCCGTGGGAGAACTCGCGGGCCTGCCGGGCATGCTCGCTCTCGTGGAGACCGAAGTCGCGACCGCGATGATCGAGTCGCGGGCGGGCGAGGTCCCGGATTCGGCTCCACCGCCGATGCCGCCGCTCCCGCCACCACCGCGGCTCGCCGACGCGGCCGAACGGAGGCGCCGCCGCAGCGGGTGGACCTCGGTCGGCATCGCGGTGGCCTCGGCCGCGGCGGCGGCGGCGATCGCGGTCCCCATCGCGGTCTCGGTGTCCGGGTCGGACGGCGCACCGGACCCGGGCACGAGTGAGCAGGCGTTCGTCGAACGTCAGATGAATCCGCTGGAGCCGACGCCGGTCTCGGCGAGCTTCAAACTCCTTCCGGCCGACGGCGACCGGACCCGCGTCGTGATGTCCTGCAGCTATCCGCCGGGCGAGCAGTTGCGCTACGACTGGAACCTCGCGCTGTACGTCACCCGCGCCGACGGGCAGCAGCAGCAACTCGACCAATGGCCCGCGGGCCCCGGCACCGAGCTGACCATCGACCGGACCATCGACGGCCCGCCCGACCAGGTCCGCTCGGTCGAGATCCGCGCGGCGAACTCCGGGAAGGTGCTGCTCGTCGGCACGGTCTGACCGGTTGAACGACCTCCGGGGCATTGTCCGCGGGGGTCGTCGGTCCGGCACCTGACGCTCGGGGCGCGCGCGGCGGCTAGATGTCCAAGTCCTCGATCTTCGGCCCCTCGGCCAGGTCCACCACCCGCCGATAGAGCATGTCGGGCAACTGCCCCTTCAACTCGTCGAGCGAATCCACGACGACGAAGATGAACTCACCCCAGTCCTGCTGCCCGAGACCGAGCAGGCGCCGCCAGCTTTTCGGGTCCTTCCAGTCCTTGAGCCAGCTCGTACCGGCGTCGGCGGGGTATTCGTCCCAATTCGAATACTGAGCGTGCATCACGTACTTGCCCTTGCGCGTGCGATAGACCCGGACATGCTCGATCCGCGTATCGTTGACATCGCGCCACTCTCCGAGCAGGGTGCCGGAGAAGCGCACCTGTCGGACACCATCGCGACCGACCCCGAGCACGACCTCGTCGTAGCCTTCCAGCCGGCCCTCCTCGAGTTCGATGAACCGGCGCAGTGCCGTGACCACCGCCCCCGAGAGGTTGCCGCCGACGAGTTCCTGCGCACGCTGGAAGAGCGGCAGGTCGTCATCGGCAACATAGATCGTCTTGTTGGGCATGCCCCAACTATACGTAGATGTATACGTACACGCAAGCACGGCAGTCTCGCCCGATGATCACCCGTTGAACCGTTCGGCGGCCGACTCCGTATCACTCATATACGCAGTCGAGTTTTCGTCAGCGGGGAAGGAGTGCCGATGCGGACTCGGGTCGTGGATTATCTGGTGCGAGCGGCTTCGACGCTGGGGGTGCGGCACATCTTCGGGGTGGACGGCGCCAATATCGAGGATCTGTACGACGCGATCTTCGACGCGCCGGGCGACGTGACGGGGGTGGTCGCCAAACACGAGTTCTCCGCGGCCACGATGGCCGACGGCTACGCCCGCACCACCGGCGGATTCGGCGTGGTCGCGGCGACCTCCGGCGGTGGCGCGATGAATCTGGTCGCCGGACTCGCCGAATCGTTCGCATCGCGAGTGCCCGTACTCGCGTTGGTCGGGCAGCCCCCGACCGCCTTGGAGGGCAGCGGCGCGTTCCAGGACACCAGCGGACGCGCGGGCGCCATCGACGCCGTCCGCCTCTTCGGTGCGGTCAGCACCTATTGCGCGCGGGTGGAGAACGCCGCCGACCTGCCCGATCAGCTCGACAGGGCGGTGACTGCGGCTCGGCGCGGCGGGCCGGCGGTACTGCTGCTGCCCAAAGACGTACAGCAAGCCGATATGGGCGAGGTGGAGCCATTCCGTCCCAGCCCTAGGACGCATCGGTCCGATCACGCGGGAATCGCCCGCGTGCGCGCCGCGCTCACCACTGCCCGGCACACCGGGAAGATCGTGATCGTCGCGGGCGATCAGGTCGCGCGCGACGACGCTCGCGCCGAGCTGGCTCGCCTGGCCGCCGCACTGGACGCCGCCGTGGGTGTCGCGCCGGACGCTAAGGACACCTATGACAACACCGATCCCGCTTTCTGCGGTGTCACGGGCAGCATGGGTCATCCCGAACTGGCCGCGGCCATCCGGTCCTCGGCGCTGTGCCTGCTGATCGGCACCCGATTGCCGGTCCCCACCCGCGCCGGCTTGGAGACTTCGCTCGCCGAGTGCACGGTGGCGAGCATCGGCGTGGCGCCGCCGTACCTGCCCGCCATCCACGCGACCAGTACCGATCTCTCCCGCACGCTCGCCGGCCTCGCCGACGAACTGGATGACGACAGCGCCGGATCCGAACGCGTCCGCGCGGCGCGACCGCCGACTGTCCTCCGCGTGCCGACCTCCTCCGGTCCCGGCCTGCGTTACCGGGATCTCGTCGAGACGATCGACGCCGCGTTGCCGGAAGGCACCGACGTCTTCGCCGACGCAGGCAATACCGGCGCGGCCGTCGTGCACCATCTCCAAGTCCCACGGGACGGACGGTTCGTGGTCGCGCTCGGCATGGGCGGGATGGGTTACGCGTTCGGCGCGGGCATCGGATCCGCGTTCGCGCGGCACGCGCGGACGGACGGCGTACGGCGCACGGTGGTCATCGCCGGGGACGGCGCGTTCTACATGCACGGCATGGAGCTGCACACCGCGATCGAGCATGCCCTGCCGGTCACCTTCGTCGTGCTGAACAACAACGCGCATGCGATGTGCGTGACCAGGGAGCAGCTGTACTACCGGGACCGCTACAGCTTCAACCGATTCCGTCCGGCCTATCTCGGGGCGGGCGTCGCCGCGATGTTCCCCGAACTGCCCGCGTTCTCGGTGCACACCGTCGGCGATCTCGCCGCCGCGCTACACCACTGCCTGGAGATCGAAGGGCCGTCGTTCCTTTCGATCGAATGCGACCCCGACGAGGTCCCTCCGTTCCTGCCGTTCCTGACCACCATCGAGCAATCCAGGAACCCCGGATGAACACCCGCTTCGCCGGCAACGGTGCCGCGCCCATGCCAGCCAAGAGGAGTATCACTATGACCACCAGTTCTGCCCCCGCCCTCGGTGACATTCCGGAAGGAGGGTTGCCGGGTGTGCTGCGCATCGAGAACTCCGACAAGGACGCGACCGAGCCGATCATCATCGACATGCTTCGGTCGGTGTATCCGCACGACCAGATCTACGGCGAATACTGTCCGGTGCAGGGATACATCGAGGCGCCGCCGCGAGAGGTCTACGAATACCTCGCCGACCCCCGGTCGATGGAGGAGTGGACCTACGGCCTGCGCGGGTTTGTCGAGACCGACGAACCAGGACTGTGGCTGGCCTACGACCGGCTCGGCGCGGAGACCAAGATCTACACCCGTACCGTCGCGAACCCCGACGCGATGACGGTCGACTACCACTGCGCGTGGGACCAGTCGAAACACCTGTGGATGATCTACCTGCTGCGCGTGATCGATGCGCAGGTGGTGTTCGACAGGCCGGGTTCGGTGGTGCTCTGGGTGAACTGCAAGCACCCCTTCTATGACAACAACCCCTTCCCCGAGACCGCGCCACCGGAGCGGCCGGAGTGGGTCGGCGACTTCTGGGAGATGTTCTCGGCGGGTCACCAGCTGGAGATGGACAACCTCAAGGCCATCTGCGAGTACCGGGCCGCGCACGGCCTGCCCGTCAAGCCCGACTGGATGAAGTGAGACGCCCGTGAACACCCCCATGCACCAGAACATGCCCGGCCTGCCGCCGGTCAGTCTCGTCGACGTGGCGAGCTACCTGCCCGGCGAGCCGGTCGGCACCGAGTACTTCACTCAGTTCGCGCGCTCGGACCGGATGGCGAAGAACGTCATGTTCCGCGCACCCAAAGGCCGCCATCACGCGGCGCGCGACGAGACCGCGGTGGACATGGTCGAACGCGCTGTCGCGCCGCTGATCGAACGCAACGGCGCCGACGCCATCGCCGAGGTCGACGTTCTGATCACCCACACCCAGCTGCCGGACAATCCGGTGCTCGGCTGCGGGCCCGAGGTCGCGCGACGGCTCGGTATCCGTCCCTCGTTCGTCTACGACGTGCACAACAGCGGGTGCGCGGCGTTCGTGCACATGATGGCGATGGCCCGGATGATCCTGCAGAGCACCTCCGCCCGCACCGCGCTGATCGCGGCGACCCAGAACTGCGCGGGATCGGTGTTCACCCAGACCGAGATCCGCAAGCTGGCCCAGGCGCCGGTACCCGGCGACGGCTGCGGTGTGGGACTGCTCCGCAAGGACGACAGCGCGCCGATTCTCGACATCGAATGCCGTACCTATCCCGAATTCGCCGGCGACATGGCGTTTTCCACCCATGGCGTGCGCAAGTACTGGGAGCCGGGCGAGGGCCAGGCCAGCGTCAGCTTCACCGAGTCCAAGGTCGCCAAGGTGTTCTCCCGCGGCAACCGGCTGGTTCCGGAAGTGGCTCTCGCGGTGTGCGATCGGATCGGCGTGCGGGGACGTGACGTCGACACGTTCGTCACCAACCAACCCAACCGGCTGTTCCTGCGCAACTGGCACGACGCGCTGGAGCTTCCGCCGCAGCGGCATCCCGACACCTTCGACTCCTGCGGGAATCTGTTCGCCGCCGGTATCCCGGTGACCCTGGACGTGGAGAACCGGGCGGGACGGCTACCCAACGGATCGCTGGTTTTGATGGCGGCGTTCGCGCACGCGGGCGACTTCGCGGGCGCGGCCGCCGTCCGCTGGGGAGCGGCGCGATGAGCGTGCACGTCATCGACGGCACCCGGCCCTCCACCCGCCGGACGACCCGGGTGCCGCCCCGATTCGACCTCTCCCTGAGCGAAAATCCGTTCCCACCGCTGCCTTCGGTGCTGCGGGCCGTGCACATGACGCTCGCTCAGGCCAACCGGTACCCGGAGTTCCTCCCGCGGCGGCTGCCGACGCTGATCGCGGGCCACGTGGGCGTGCGGGCGGAGCAGATCGTGGTCGGTTCGGGCGCGACCGGCGTGGCGCTGCAGATCATGCAGACGTTGACCACGCCGGGAGCGGAGATCGTCTACAGCTCGCCGACATTCGACGGGTACCCGATCATGGCCGAGATGACCGGCCTCACGGCCGTGCCGGTGCCGCTGGACCCGACAGGCAAGCAGGACCTGCGGGCGATGCGCCGCGCCATCAACCGGCGAACCGCCCTGGTAGTGGTGTGCCGTCCGCACAACCCCACCGGAACGGTGATTCCGGCGGACGAGCTGAAAGCATTCCTGTCCGACGTGCCGACCCGCGTTCCGGTGATCCTGGACGAGGCATACGTCGAATTCCTCGGCGCCGCAGAACACGCCGACCCGCTGGCGCTGATCGCGAAGCATCCCGATCTGCTGATTGTGCGCACCTTCTCGAAGGCGTATGGCTTGGCAGGTCTGCGCATCGGCTACGCCGTCGGCCGAGCCGAGCTGATCGCGCGCGTCAACCGGCTGCAACTTCCTTTCGGGGTGGGCGCGGCGGCGGTGGCCGCGGTCGCGGCTTCCTACGCCGCCGAACCAGAACTCGCCGCACGAACCCTTCGCATCACCGAGCAGCGAGACGCGCTCCGCGGCGCGCTACTGGCTCGCGGGTACGCGATACCGGAGAGCCACGCCAACTTCCTGTACGTCCCCGGCCCCGGCGCTACCACCGCCCTGCGCCGCGCGGGCATAGCCGCGAAGTCCTATCCCGACGGCAGTGCCCGGATCGCCGTCGGTGACCTCTCCGCCGACCATGCGGTCCTCCAAGCCCTCTCGACACGCACTCCTTGACCGGGGTTGGACGACAGTTCTTCACACTCCAGGCGCATATGCGCCAGACTCCCGTGCGCGCGCGTTCGCCGTTTGAGCAGCCAGGCATGAGGTGGTTCGATCGTGAAGGTGTGGCGCGAATTCGAGGCCAACGCGGCGCCTGCCCGAGGGACGGCGAGTCGTGTGCTGTTCCGGTTCGCCGTGGGGCGGTGGGCGTTCATCCTGCGTCAAACGGTCATCGAGCCCGGCGGCAGCAGCGGATGGCACTATCACGACGGGACACTGTTCGTGCTGGTCGCACGGGGGACCCTCGATCATCCGGGCGCGGATTGCGCGCCGGTCACCTACCGGCACCTGCGAGTCTTCCGTGAACCGAGTGGTCCGCGCTATCCACACGTGGCGCGCAACCTCGGGCCGGTGCCGGTACTGCTTTGCGTGCTCTACGTCACCCCGGTCGGCAGCCCGCTGTCACGCGGTGTCACGCCGCCGGAGTGCGCGCGAGACGCGGAGTGAACGCCCGCGCGCTCGAACCGGACCAGGCCCGGCCGATCAGCGTCAGCCCGCGGGCTGGCAGGCGTCGCGGAGTGAGCAGGCGCCACAAGAGTTACCGCATCCGCCGGTAGCGGGCGGCGGGGCGATGGCTTCGGCCGCCTGCGCGGCGGCATTCGCGCCCGCGCCGAGGGTGAACAGCGCTATCACGGCGGCTCCAGCCGCGACCACGAGTCCGGCGATCCCGCCCGCGACCAGCGCGACGAGGCCACCGGCGAACAGCAGCGCCCCCGCCCCGATCGAGGTGGGAGCGGCGACACGGTTGGCGACGCGGAACGTCTCGTCGGTGGACAACGCGGCCTCGGTGTGGACCCCGAAGAAACGATTGCGGGGCAACCGGCCGATCAGTCCGAGTGCGCCGGTTGTGACGGCCACGACAGCCGACACGAACAGGACGAGAGCGACGACGAACACCCATGCAGGCTAGCGCATCGGTGCCGACCGGCCACCGACAGGCGGCCCGTCGGCGAACCGGCCGGAAGTCCAGGCCAGCCCGATTTCCGGTCCAGCCGAGGGGACGTTCTACCCTGATAGACGAAGTTTGTCGGGGATCGGCGACCACAAGAAGGCAGGACCGTGCAAGACACACGCGTAACCGAAAGCGATGTACCAGAGCACCGGTACAACGCGGAGCTTGCCGGCCGCATCGAGCGCCGGTGGCAGCGGACGTGGGACGAACGCGGAACCTTCCACGCACCGAACCCGGTGGGCCCGCTGGCCGGCCCGACTCCCCCGGACAAGCTGTTCATCCAGGACATGTTCCCGTACCCGTCCGGCGCGGGCCTGCACGTCGGGCACCCGCTCGGCTACATCGCCACCGACGTCTTCGCGCGCTATCACCGCATGCACGGCCGCAACGTGCTGCACGCTCTCGGCTACGACGCCTTCGGCCTGCCCGCCGAGCAGTACGCGGTGCAGACCGGCGCGCACCCGCGCGACACCACCGAGTCGAACATCGCCACGATGCAGCGCCAGCTCGACCGGCTGGGGCTCGGGCACGACCGGCGCCGCTCGTTCGCGACCACCGATCCCGAGTACTACCGCTGGACCCAATGGATCTTCCTGCGCATCTACAACGCCTGGTACGACCAGGAAGCCGATCGCGCCCGCCCGATCACCGAGCTGGAGGCCCAATTCGCCTCCGGGGCGCGGCCGGTTCCGGACGGCCGGGACTGGGCAACGCTGAGCACGGCCGAGCGTGGCGCGTTGCTGGACTCGTATCGACTGGTGTACCAGACCGATTCGGTCGTCAATTGGTGTCCCGGTCTGGGCACCGTGCTGGCCAACGAAGAAGTCACCGCCGACGGCCGCAGCGAACGCGGCAACTTCCCGGTGTTCCGTAAGCGGCTGCGGCAGTGGATGATGCGCATCACCGCCTATTCCGATCGGCTGGTCGACGACCTGGACCGATTGGACTGGCCGGACAATGTGAAGGCCATGCAGCGCAACTGGATCGGGCGATCCCGCGGCGCGCAGGTGAAGTTCGACGCCGACGGCGAGCAGATCGAGGTCTTCACCACCCGGCCCGACACCCTCTTCGGCGCCACCTATGTCGTGCTCGCCCCGGAACACGCGCTGGTCGACAAGCTGACCGCGGCCGCGTGGCCGGAGAGCACCGACTCCCGCTGGACCAATCACGGCGCCGCCACACCGGCAGACGCGGTCGCGGCCTACCGCAAGTCGATCGCCGCCAAATCGGATCTGGAGCGTCAGGAGAACAAGGAGAAGACCGGCGTCTTCCTCGGCACCTACGCGACCAACCCGGCCAACGGCAAGGCGGTGCCGATCTTCATCGCCGACTACGTGCTCAGCGGCTACGGCACCGGCGCCATCATGGCCGTGCCCGGACACGACCACCGTGACTGGGAGTTCGCCTCCGCTCTCGGGCTGCCGATCGTCGAGGTGATCAGCGGCGGCGACCTGGACAGCGGGGCGCACGCCGGCGAAGGCACGCTGGTGAACTCGGACTACCTCGACGGGATGTCCGTCGAGGATGCCAAGGCGGCGATGATCGCCCGGCTGCAAACCGACGGGCACGGCACCGGCACCATCCAGTACAAGCTGCGCGATTGGCTGTTCGCCCGCCAGCGCTACTGGGGCGAGCCGTTCCCGATCGTGTACGACGAGCACGGCGCACCCCACGCGCTGCCGGAATCCATGCTGCCGGTGCGGCTTCCGGAGCTGGACGACTTCGCGCCGGTGACCTTCGATCCGGACGACGCGAACTCCGAACCGTCCCCGCCGCTGGCCAAGGCCACCGACTGGGTCGAAGTCGAGCTGGATCTGGGCGACGGGCCGAAGCGGTACCGCCGCGACACCAACGTCATGCCGCAGTGGGCGGGCAGCTCCTGGTACGAGATCCGCTACGCCGATCCGACGAACGCGGAGAAGTTCTGCGCGGAGGAGAACGAGGCCTACTGGCTGGGTCCGCGTCCCGCCGAACACGGCCCGAACGACCCGGGCGGCGTCGACCTGTACGTCGGCGGCGTCGAGCACGCGGTGCTGCACCTGCTGTACGCCCGGTTCTGGCAAAAAGTGCTGTTCGACCTGGGTGACGTCAGCGCGTCCGAGCCGTACCGGCGGCTGTTCAACCAGGGTTACATCCAGGCGCACGCCTACACCGACTCACGTGGCGCGTACGTGCCCGCCGCGGAGGTGGTGGAGCGCGAGGGCAAGTTCTTCTGGACCGACGCCACCGGAACCGAGATCGAGGTGTTCCAGGAGTACGGCAAGATCGGGAAGTCGCTGAAGAACGCCATCTCCCCGGACGAGATGTGCGATCTGTACGGCGCGGACACCTTCCGCTTCTACGAGATGGCGATGGGGCCGCTGGACACCTCGCGGCCGTGGGCCACCAAGGACGTCGTCGGCGCGCACCGGTTCCTGCAGCGGATATGGCGTCTGGTGGTGCAGGAGGAGACCGGCGCGCTGCGGGTCACCGACGCCGCGCCGGCCGAGGAGACGCTGCGCCTGCTGCACAAGACGATCGCGGGTGTGGACGAGGATCTCGCCGCACTGCGCGACAACACGGCCGGCGCCAAACTGATCGAGCTGACCAACCACCTGACCAAGAGCTACCCGGACGGCGCGCCCCGCTCGGTGGTGGAGCCGCTGGTGCTGATGTTGGCGCCGTTGGCCCCGCACATCGCCGAGGAACTGTGGGAACGCCTGGGGCACACCGAATCTCTGGCGCACGGCCCGTTCCCGGTCGCGGATCCCGCGCTGCTGGTGGAGGAATCGGTGGAGTACCCGATTCAGGTGAACGGCAAGGTGCGCAGCCGGGTCCGAGTGCCCGCGGATGCCGACAACGCGGCCATCGAGGCCGCCGCGCTGGCGGACGAGAAGATCGCCGCGCTGCTCAACGGTGCGGCGCCGCGCAAGCTGATCGTGGTGCCCGGGCGGCTGATCAATATCGTCGCCTGAGGCGTTCCGGTCACCGTGAGCGGCGTGCCCGCGGTGACCGGATCGGCAGCGTTCGTCCGCACGCGAACCCGCTTGTCCGCTCGAACCTCCGCAACGGGGAGCGGCGGAACCCGGACTCGCATCGGGCGTTCACAGGCCGCGACGGTGAGCCGACCTCGCACCGCCGCCCAGTTCGGCGCGCGCCCGTGGACGGAAGCCTGGTGGCGTCGGTTGTCAGTACGGCCGGAGTACGACCTCGGTGGGGTGCGCGTCGCGCGGGGTGTCGATGGCGCAACGCACCGCGTAAGCCACCGTCTCCGGTGTGAGGAACTCCTCGGCCCGGTACTCACGCCCCTCGCCCGCGATGATCTCCCGCTGCATGTCGGTGTCGATGCGCCCCGGATGGATCGAGGTCACCCGCAGTCGCGGCTCCTCGAGCCGCAACGCGTCACCGAAAGCGCGCAGCCCGAACTTGCTCGCCGCGTACGAGGCCCAGCCCGCGTTCGCGCGCAACCCCGCGCCGGAGTTGATCAGCACCACGTGGCCATCGCCCGCCCGCAGCGCGGGCAGCAGCAACCTGGTGAGCTCGGCGACCGCGATCAGATTGGCTTCCAACGTATTCCGCCACTGCTCGACGGTGGATTCCGCGATGGTGCCGAGGTCGGCGATGCCCGCGTTGTGCACCAGCACGTTCAGGTTGCGAATCGGCGCGACCGCATCGGCCAGGGCCTGGTAATCGGTCAACTCGACCGGCCAGCCCTGCGCACCGGGCAACTCCGCCAGGACGCCGCGCAGCGACTCCCCCGATCGCGCACCGAGCAGCAGGTCGTGCGTGGGTGCGAGTTCGCGGGCGATCGCGGCGCCGAGGCCGCGGCTGGCGCCGGTGATCAACGCGGTCGGTTTCGGGGTCGCGGCGGAAGTCATGGGCCCCACCGTAACCAGGTGCGTGAGTAAGGCGTAAAAACCGGTAGCACTGGACGAATGACTAGCGATGCGGGCTAAATCGACCGAGAATCTCGAGCAACCAATCAGGGACGGGGCATTCGAGAGTGAGAACCGCCGAACACGATCCGGCCACGGGCCGAGGGGATGGGGCCGAAACGGACACCGCTGAGCGGGCATATCTGCGGGTGACATCGCAGAATAGGGGGATGGCGCATCCGGGCTTCACCCCCACCCAGCTCGCGGCCCGTGCTGCCTACCTGCTGCGCGGCAACGACCTGGGCACGATGACCAGCGCGGCGCCACGGCTGTACCCGCACATGTGGAGCTGGGACGCGGCCTTCGTCGCGGTCGGGCTGGCGCCGCTGAGCGTGGAGCGGGCGGTGGTCGAGCTGGACACTCTGCTCTCGGCGCAGTGGAAGAACGGCATGATCCCGCACATCGTCTTCGCCAACGGCGTGGACGGTTACTTTCCCGGCCCGGCCCGGTGGGAATGCCGGAAGCTGGCGATCAACGCGCCGGGCGGCCCGGACACCTCGGGGATCACCCAGCCGCCGGTGCACGCCATCGCGGTACAGCGGATTCTCGACCACTCGCGCAGGCACGGCCGCAGTACCAGGGCGGTGGCCGAGGAGTTCCTCAACCGGCGCTGGCCGGACCTGGTGCGCTGGCACCGCTGGCTGGCGCACGCCCGCGATCCCAAGGAGACCGGCCGCATCACGCTGTATCACGGCTGGGAGTCCGGGATGGACAACTCGCCGCGCTGGGATCGCGCCTACGAGCACGTGGTCCCCGGCGACCTGCCGCCTTATCGCCGCGAGGACGTGCTGGTGGTCTCCGATCCGAGCCAGCGGCCCACCGATCGCGAGTACGACCGCTACCTGTGGCTGGTCGAGCAGATGCGTCGCGCCGGCTACGACGACTATCAGCTCGCCTCCACCATGAGCTTCGCGGTCGAGGACGTGTTCGTCACCGGGATCTTCGCGCTGGCCTGCGAAGTCCTGGCCAATATCGGTGAAGAGTACAAGCAGCCCCACGCCGACGTACGCGATCTCCACGCGTGGGCCGACCGGTTCCGCGCGGGCGTCGTCGCGACGGCCGACGCCCGCACGGGCGCTGCCCGTGACTTCGACGTGCGGTTACAGCGGTGGATCAACACCGAGACGCTCTCGATGTTCGCGCCGCTGCTGTGTGGCGGCCTGCCCCGCGACACCGAGCGCAGCTTGCTGCGATTGTTCGAAGGCCCGCGCTTCTGCGGGCACCCGGATCTGCGCTATGCGCTGCCGCCTTCGACTTCGCCGGTGTCCAAGGACTTCCGTTCCCGGGAGTACTGGCGCGGCCCGGTATGGCCGGTGATGAGCTGGCTGTTCTCCTGGGTCTTCGCCAGGCGCGGTTGGGCCGAGCGCTCGTTCATGCTGCGTGCCGAGGGCCTGCGCCAGGCCAGCGACGGCAGCTTCGCCGAGTACTACGAGCCGTTCACCGGCGAACCACTCGGCAGCATGCAGCAGTCGTGGACGGCGGCGTCGGTCCTGGATTGGCTCGGGTGACGGACTCCGGACAGTTCTGACACCCCGTCGACCACACGGGTCACACTGGTCACAGTTAGAGCAAAAAGCTATCGTCGTTCGGCATGGACACCTGGCGATCGACCCTCCGCGGCACGGCGCTGTCGCTGATCACGCTGTCCGGCATCCTCACCGCCACGCTGCCCGCGAACGCCGCGCCGACCGGACCGGACGTCTCCTCCTGGCAGCACACCGACGGACGCCTGATCGACTGGTTCGCGGTCAAGCGTTCCGGCCACGACTTCGCCATGGTCAAGGCCACCGAAGGGCTCGGCTACATCAATCCCTACTTCGTGCCCGACAGCCTGTTGATGCGCGCGGCGGGCATGGCGCGCGGCACCTACCACTACGCCCGGCCCAACCTGCCGCCGGAACCGCAGGCCGCGATGTACGCGGCGGTGGCGCTCGGGCAGAACGGGCCGCTCGACCTGCCGCCGGTGCTGGACCTGGAGGACTCCGGGGGACTCGGGCCGGCCGCCCTGATCGACTGGACCCGCCGCTATCTCAGCACCGTGCAAGCACTCACCGGCCGTGTCCCGATCGTCTACACCTATCCCAACTTCTGGCGCACCGCGATGGCCGACACCGCCGAGTTCGCCGGATATCCCCTGTGGATCGCCGACTATCGCGGCAACGACCGACCCGAAGTCCCCGGCGGCTGGAGCACCTGGACGTTCTGGCAGACCACCGACCGCGGCGCCATCCCCGGCATAGCGGGCCGCGTCGACCTCAACGTCTACAGCGGAGCCCAGGGCGATTTCGCCCGATACGCGAACATGGGAGGGAGTGGAGCCGCTACCCGCCCAGTCGAGTAGCGGCTCCACCCGTGGGGAGAGCCGCGGGTGGTGGTCGGGCCTGGTTACAGGAGGCCGGTGGCGCGGCGGCTGCGGTCTCAGGCCCCGATGCGGCCGCCCGCCTTCTTCCACACCGCCACGACCGAGGGGCGGGGCTGGGCTGTGCCGCCGTCGGGCCAGTGCGACAGGGGGTTGTCGGGCGTGGCGTCGTCGGCCTCGCCGGGGTGCTGCACGCACACGATCACTCGCGATTCGGTGACCACCGGGCCGCAGGTCTCCGCACCACGGGGGACAGTGAGGAACTGTTTGGTCTGGCCGCGGTTCGGCCCGTCGAGCACCACCGCGAACAAGCCGTCGTTCGACTTCAGCGCGTTGCCGTCGGTGGAGATCCACAGGTTGCCGTACGGGTCGAAGGCCAGGTTGTCCGGGCAGGAGATCGGGCTGACTGCGGACTTGTCGTATCCCGCGAAGTAGGTATCGGCGGCCGCCGGATCGCCGCAGACCAGCAGCAGCGACCAGGTGAACGCGGTACCGGTGTGGTCGTCGTCGATCTCCAGGATCTGGCCGTTCTTGTTGAGCTTGCGCGGGTTCGCCTCGTCCGGCCCCTGCTTGCCTTCCGCGCCGCGGTTGTCGTTGTTGGTCAGCGCCACGTACACCTTCCCGGTGTAGGGGTTGGCCTCGAAGTCCTCCGGGCGGTCCATCTTGGTCGCGCCCACCTTGTCGGCGGCCAGGCGGGTGAAGACCGCGACCTCTTCCGCGCTCATCCCCTCGACCAGCGACTTGCCCTTGCCGTCCGCGCCGGTTTCCAGCAGCGGGATCCACTGGCCGGTACCGGTGAAGCCCTTGTCCGACGGCTTCGCGCCGGTGCCGTCGATCTTGTCCGGATGGTCGCCGGTGAGCTTGGCGACGTACAGGGTGCCCGCGTCCAGGATGGTCAGGTTGTGCCGCATGCTGGCCGCGCCGGTGCCCGGCTGGATCTTGCGCGAGGACACGAACTTGTACATGTAGTCGAACTTCTCGTCGTCCCCGGTATAGGAGACGACGTCACCGTTCTTCGTGACGTAGATGTTGGCGCCCTCGTGCTTGAGCCGCCCCATCGCGGAGTGCTTGATCGGCGTCGAGTTCGGATCCCACGGGTCGACCTCGACCACGTAACCGAATCGGTTGGCCTCGTTGGGTTCCTGGGCCAGGTCGAAACGCTTGTCCGCACGCTCCCACAAGTTGGCGGTCTTGCCGGTGGGGAACCCGTAGCGCTTGATCCGCGCGGCGGCGACGGGGTCGGTCACCTTGTCGCCGTTGGCGAAGTAGCCGTTGAAGTTCTCCTCGCCGGAAAGCACGGTGCCCCAGGGCGTCATGCCACCGGAGCAGTTGGCGAACGTGCCCAGCACCTTGGTGCCGGTGGGGTCGGCCGAAGTCTTCACGAAGCCGCTGCCCGCGGCGGGACCGGTCAGCTTGAACTCGGTGGTCGCGGTGATCCTGCGGTTGTACCTGCCGAAGGCGGGGACCAGCTTGCCCGAGCCGGGTTCACCCTGGACCTCGACGACGGTCAAGCCATGGGCTGCCATGGTGACCGCGAGCTGCTCGTCGGTCGGCGCGTCCTTGTTGTAACCCCGGAACATATGCGGGCTGGTGGTGTACTCGTGATTGACCACGAGCAGGTATTTGTTGGCCTGGCCCTCGATCGGCAGCAGAGCGGCGAAATCGTTGTTGTAGCCGAACTGTTTCGCCTGCGCGGCGGCGGTCTGCTTGTCGAAGTCGAAGGCGGGCGCGTCCGGGAACAACGGATCGCCCCAGCGGATCACGACGGACTGCTCGTAGCCGTCCGGGATCACCACCGCGTCTTCGGTGTTAGGCGCGACGGCAGTGAAGTCGGTGCCGGTTCCGGGCGGGCCCGCAGGCTTTGTGGACACCGCGGCGGTCGGCTCGTCGTCGTCACCGCAGGCCGCCAGGACGCTGCCCGCACCGACCGCGAGCACGGCGGCCGCACCGCCCTTGATCAGCCCGCGCCGGTTCAGCGAGCTGACGATGTCACCGAAGTAGGCTCCCGCGGACGTGTTCGGCGCTTCGTGGAAGCACGCGTTCGCGCACTTGTACTCACAGGTGACCGCGGCGCGCGACGATTGTCCGTCGTGCTGAACGAATAGGGCGAGTGGCTGAAGACTCACGGTGACTCCTGGGTTGGGCCGACGGCCGCACGGTAAACCATCCGGACAATCCCGAATAGACGACAAAGTGAACAGCCGCCCAATTAGGTAACCCTCAGATTGCCGGGCCGCCAGAGCTGGGAACAACGAATGCCGCGCCGACTCGATGATCTCGAATCGACGCGGCATTCGTCTCTCCAGGCGGCTGCCTCGAGTTCGATCGGCCCGGCCGCGGAATTCATCCGGCTCGCCCATCAGGCGTTGACCGGAAGGGCAATGACGACCTCGCTCTCTTTCTCCGGCAGGTAGTGCGCCCGGAGCACGCGGCCCACCTGCACTTGGCCGACCCCGGCGGGTGCGAGGAACTTCGTCACCCGGGTGGCGAAGGTCGATCCGTCCGGCCGGGTGACCACCAAGCCGAGCTCGACCTCGGAGTGCCCCTCGCGGATCGTGCCGGTGACCGACAGCGACTGCACCACCGCCTGGGTGGCGATGCCGCGCTCGGCGATGTCGAGCTTGTGCCGGGTGGTCATGCCCTTGCGGATCAGGGACTCGTTGATCGCGTGCTGCGCGGCGGACGCGTCGCCGGACAGGTCGACCTCGACCTTGTCGGTCCGCCCGGGCAGGTAGCGCACCGGAAGCACCACCCCGGCGCGCAGCAGGGCCAGTTCGGTGAACGGCACGATCATCTTCGCGGAGGAGTGGAAGATCTTGCCGTCCGCGCCTTCGACGCTGAACTCGATGTGCACCTGCGGCTGGTCGTTGACGGTGACGCCGGTCTGCCGCACCGATCGGACCGTGCCGAGACCGGTGAGACCGGCACGGAACTCCGCGCTGTTGCGGCCGGTCAGTGCGATCATGATGCCTTCCCCGGTGAAGGCGAAGACCATGATGACCAGGGTGACCGCGAGAATCGGCAGCGCCATCTCGATGCCGAGCCAGCCCATCCCGGAGGGCTCGTATGCACTGGTGGGGACGTAGGTTACGGCGCGGTAGACGTAGAGGCCGATCGCCGCGGCGGCGATAGCGAGGGCGGCGAGACGGATCTTGTTCATGACATTTCCTTTTCGGTGCGAGATTCGGGGTTCGCCGCGCCCCGTCATCCCGGTAGCTGACCGGGATGACGGGGGCGGATCGGGGGACATGCGGTGATCAGGCGCCGACGATGGACGAGCAGGCGAAGGTGATGTCGAACTTCGACGTCTTCGGCCCCGCCAGCGGGTTGGTCAGGTCGGGGGCGCCCACGCCCTCGCCGGTGATCTTGTAGGTGTTGCCGTCCTTCACGACCGCGGCGGAGCCGCCCGGCATGCCGTTGCCGAAGCCGACCGCGTAGGGCAGGCCGTTGTCGCCGCCCTTGCTGCCCGCGATCCCGACCGCCTGCACGGTGTCGGCGTCGGTGATGGTCGCGCTCACCGAGAGGTTGCCGTAGGCGGGGTTCTCGGCGTCGGTCAGCGCCAGCGCCAGGGTGCCGCCCTGCTTGGCGCAGGTGGTGGTGAACTTCGCGTCGAAGGCCTTGCCGTCGACCGAGGCGACCGACTTCCCCGCCGGGGCGGCCGGCTGCGCCGAAGAGGGCGCGGGCGCGGCCGGGGAGCTGCCCTTGCTGTCACCGCATCCGGTGAGCACCGCGACGGCGGCGGTGGCGGCGAAAGCGGCTGCGGCGAAGCGGAGCGAAGTGGCGTTCATGATGCGTCCTTGTCGTCGGTGGGGCGGCGCCCCTGGTTCTTTTTCCCGGCCCTTCGTGTTGGGCCGATGAGAGAAAGGTAGGAACGATTCGCGCTCTACCGATCCCAGGTTTCCGGCATTTACGCAGGTAGATGACTTGCGGCTGCACCTGACACAACCTGGACCCCGCGTCCCGAACGCGGCGACACCTGCCGCTCGCGGGGCCGGGTCAGAACGCAGAAGGACCGGCCGCTCGGACCGGCCCTCTGGGTTCACTCGACAGACACACCGAGGACGGCCCGGCTCAAATGTGATGCAAATCACGTCCGATTTGTCCGATTACCGGTGCTCGCGGGTCAGTGATGATGCCTCACGTATTCGATCCACGAAACGGAGGACATGTGACGACGGAGCGAGAAGTGACGTCCTGGAGAGAATTCCGAGACCACCTCGGCGTGGCGATCGTGCTGGCGGGCGGAGTGCTCGTCGGTGCGATCAACATCTATCTGGTAGGGAGCTTGTTGCCGAGCGCGGTCGCCGACATCGGCGGCGACAGGCTGTACGCGTGGAGTACGACGATCTTCTCGGTCGCGCAGGTGGCCGGCACACTGGCGGTGAGCCGGATGCTGTCTCTTCGCGGCACGGTCGGCTCGTATCTGATCGGATTCGGGGTCTTCGCGGCGGGTTCGGTGGTGTGTGCGGTGAGTCCTGTCATGGCGGTGTTCCTGATCGGCCGCGGGGTCCAGGGGCTGGGCGCGGGACTGCTCACCGGATTGGGTTTCGCGGCAGTGTATGTCGCACTGCCACAGTCGCTGTGGGTACGCGGGACCGCATTGATCTCGGCCATGTTCGGCGTCGGCACCATCGTCGGCCCGGCTATGGGGGGATTGTTCGCCCAGGTCGGTTTGTGGCGAGCCGCGTTCGTCGTCCTCGCCGTTGTGGGTGTGGCGGCAGCAGGTTCCGCGCCACGGGTCCTGCCCAAGAGTGACGACCGCCAGACCCCAGCACCGGTTCCGATCGGATCGCTGGCGCTGGTGGTCGGTGCCGCCACGGCGGTGAGCGTGGCCGGTGTTGTCTCAGGTGTCGCGGTGATGACGCTCGCGCTCGCGGTGGCCGTCGCTTCCGTGCTCGTGTTCCTGGCATGGGAAAGGCGTGCGGGGCAACGGATTCTCCCGGTCGCGACGTACCGCTCGGGCAGTCCGTTGCGGTGGGTGTATCTGACGATCGTCGTGCTGTCGGCCGGTGTGGGTGTGGAGATGTTCCTGCCCTTGTTCGGGCAACGCCTGGCCGGCTTGCCTCCGGTCGTGGCCGGATTCTTCGGTGCCGCCTTGTCTCTGGCCTGGCCGGTGAGTCAGATGCTCGTCGCATCGGTGCAGCAGGAAGCCACGATCCGGCGACTTCGAGTTGCCGGTCCGCTGCTGCTGGCGACCGGATTCCTGGGCCTGGCGTTGCTACAACGCAGCCATGTCTCCCTGCCGATGATTCTGGCCTGGTTGCCGCTGCTTTTCCTGGCCGGGGCCGGCATCGGCATTGCCTGGCCACACTTGTCGGTGGCCGCGATGACCAGCGCTCCGGACCCAGAAGAAGGCCAGAAGGCCGCGGCAGCGATTGCAACGATCCTGACCATGTCGACAGCCTTCGGAGCCGCCGTCGCCGGTCTGCTGGTCAACCTCGGTGGATCCTCGCTGGTCGACTCGGCCCGCTACCTACTGGTGGGATTCACCGCCATCGCCGCACTCGGCATCCTGACAGCTCTTCGCGTGAACCACACGACACATATACCGGACCCCCGCAAAGACACCACTGCGGTATAGCGCCAGCACGAAACTGTACTTAAGATTCAGCGCATCGGTTGGTTTCTTGCCCTGCCGACGTGCATAACTCGTTCGGCAGCGAGCGATTTTGTTACCCCGGATAACGTGCTGTTATCCGGGGTAATCCCGCCTGCGGCGATCCCGCCGCGGCCCGGGCGGTGAAGAACTCATCCCGTGCACCCTGTTCGGCTATCATCGCTGCCCGCAGGAGCGCGGGTCGCGACCGCTCGACACGACTCGCGAATAGGTGATCCGCCAAAATCACCCCTGACATACACTTTCACGCGCTCTGGCGATGTGCGGGGTTCGCTGGAAGACCAGCGTATTTCACCTGCCCTGGTTGGTGACGAACGCCTGGACGGCATCGAGGAACTCCGGGCCGCCCGCGGCGTATCCGCCGACGGTTCCACCGATCAGCACACCCACGGGGATGCTGACGCCCCATATCAGGGGCAGGCACGCCCCGAGGAGGCCGCCCACGATGGCACCTCCGACGACGCCGGGCATGTTCTTGTTGATCTGCTCCTTCAGCCGGTCGTAGGAGCTGATGTCTTCCAGCTGCGCGATATCGTCTGCCGTCGGGGTCGAGGTCAGGGTGCCGCCGTCCGCATCGATGTGCTGCGCAATCGCGAGTGAACTCCCGTCGACGGCATCCCCTTGCGGCACTGCGGCCACCGCCGCTCCGTCGCCGGACTCGAGCACCACCACACCGTTCTCGGTCACCGCAGTCGGCTGCGTCGTTACGCTCGGCTCCGCATGGGCGCTTGCCGCAGTGATACCCACGGCCGCGATGGCCATGAAAGCGGCAGCAGTGATTCTCTCGAACTTCATTCTTCGAATCCCTCCACTCAGCTGCCCCTGATGGGCGGACCGATTCAGACCTTAGGCGTCGAATCCGATGGTGTGTGGTACGCCACACACGGTTCGGAGTCACTGCATTCCTGTGACCGGCTGGAGCAGTACTCCGCGCATGCAGTGCGACAGCGCCGAAGAATCCGCCATGAGCGGGCCGTGAACCCGCCGGGACCGAGTCGCGGCAAATACACTGCACGCATGCGACGACCGCGCGCCATGGTGCTCGATGAGGTGTGGCGCAAGCTCGGCGGTGTCGAACCGCTCAGCGGCCCGCACGGTGGTCCGCTGCGCCGGACCGTGAAGCTTCTGCTCGACCCGCTGGTGATCCGTCCCGTGCAGAATCCACTGTGCGCGGGGCCGATCCTGACCGCCGACGGCGCGGTGTTGCTGGAGGCGCGCATCCAGGCGGCGGCCGATGTGTTGCGGGCGACGGCGGCCTGGTTCACCGTGCTCAAGCAGGTGCGGCGCACGCTGCGGATCACCGAGGGGCATCCGCAGGATCTGTATTTCCAGCGTTGTTTCGAGTTGGCGACCACCATGGGAATGCCGGATCCGGCGCGGGCACGCGCGGTCGCGGAGGACGCGTTGCGCGAGATCCACGAGTACACCGCGGGACGCACCACGCAGGCGCTGAAGGAGTACCTGACCGACCGCGCACGGGAGCGCGAGTTGGCCGGGTTACTCGAGCTGGCCTGGCGGCGGCGCCCACCGACCGTGCCGCAGGGCGCCGACCACGCCGCCGAGGTGGACGCCCTGCTGGAGGCCTGCGCGACGGCACGCCTGGGCCGGGACGCCGCCGACGGACAGCCCGCACTGGACCGGCTGGTGGCCGACCATGCCGGTACACACACCGGAATCCGGCTGTGGCAGGACACCTCCGGCCATTCGGCTCAGGAACTGGGTCTGACCGCGCATCCGGTGCCGCTGCGCCCGGCGATCGGCTCCTCGGCCTCCAAATCGACCCTCGGGCTCCCCTTCGATCGCACCGTGTACGAGCGCGTGTTCACCGTGCTGCAAGCCTCCACCGACCGCGCGGAGCTGCCGCCGATCCCCGAGCTGGTCGACGCCGAGATCGCCCGGAGCTGTGCACCGTGGGCGCTGCTGGACGAGTCGCTGCGCGTGGCCGCGACGGCGGGAACCGCGCTGGCGACCGGCTTGGCGCCCATCGATCACCACCGCGAGCCGACGAGCCGACCGCGGCTGCGTCCGGCCGAAACGGAATCGGGCGCGGCACGATCCACGGCGCACCAGGCGGTCAACAGCCGCTGGCAGCGGGAGGCGTACGTCCTACAGGCCCGGCGACTGGTGGTGTGCGCCGACGCCGCCGAGCCGCCGACGGGTCCGCTGGCCGCCATCGCCGCCGAGCTGATCACGCCGTGGCGGCCATATCTGCGCCGGTTGTGGGTTCGCCTGCACGGCAGGGATGTCCGGGAATTCGCGATCTACGATCCGGACGAGCTGTGGGATCTGCTCGACGGCGTGGCGCGGTCGGTCATCCTGGACCATCGCACGCGAGTCAAGCGGGCGCTGAGCGTCCGGGTGAACGCGGGTGAGCCGGACGCGGCGGAATCGAAGGCGAGCTGATGAGCACCACCGTACGCATCCGCCGTCGAAACGACATGTGGATCATCGCGCCGGACGACGCTCCTACCGTCGTGGACGACACGGCCGGGATGGACGTACTCGTCCTCGAAGTGGCGGGCGGGCATTTGACCTGGAGCCTGCTCGCCGGGCAGCCGACCCCGGCGGCGGTGATCGATGATCTCGTCCTCGCACAGGAGTGGATCTGGGCGGTGTACGGCCCGGAGGTGTCCCTCGCACTCGACGAAACACCGGGCGATGAAGGGGAATACCCGGCCGAACCCGCGCTGCCGGACATCACCGCGCGCGCTTGGCGGCTCGGCTACGCCCGTTGGGCGGCGCGCTGGTGGCCCGCATCGACATTGGACGGCATCGCCCCGCTGGACGAGCGCCTGCTGGAAGACGAGATCGCCGCCTTGAGCGAGGAATGCGACTTGATCGTCGACGGGGCCGACGCCGTGGCCGAGGAGCGCACATTCGTCGAGACGCTCGGGCGCGCGGAGGACTACGCGCTGGCCGCCGGACCGGCCACGGCCGTCGCGCCCGGCGCGCTGGTCGTGGCCAGAGGCACCGCGGGGTGGGACTGGAATCGCTGCCCGCCAGGTCTGCTCGACGCCTCGGAACGCGCCGTGTCCTGGGAAGTGGTGCGCGAGGCCGGTGCGACGATCGTGCGGGTGAGCGCGGTCGCCGCACCGTTCTCGGTCGCGGACGTCCCCGCGCACCTGCACCCCCGGGCCGGAATCCGCACCGCGGCCGACGCCGTCGACGTGCCATTGCTCCGCGATGGCGATCTCTGGCAGGCCGAGACCGCGGCTCCGGCCGGTGCGGAAGCGGGCGTCACCGTACGCGTCTACGTGCCGGGCGTCGGCGTGGACGAGCCGGAGCCGGATGCCGCGTCCCGCCGGGCACGGATTCGCGAGCTGGTCACGGCGCGGCTGCGCCGGACGGCCGACGCACCCGGCAACCCCGTCGACACGCTTCTGCTGGCGGAAATCGCCGCAGCAGCATCGGATTCGGATTTCTGACATGGCCGACGAGACCCCCGACGACGGCCGCGAACTGCTCGCCGCGGGCGCGGCCGCCTACACCCGCGGGGACACGGCCGAGGCCCAACGCCTGTTCGAGGACGCCGCCGAGCGAACCACCGGCGACATCCGGCTCGGCGCGATCATCAACGCCGCGAGCATGGCCGACGAACTCGGCGACCACGCCGCCTCGCTCGCCCTCTACCGCACGGCGCTGGCCGAAATGCCGGAGCACGCACCGCGATTGCGGCCCAACGCCCTGGTCAACATGTCCCAGGCGCTACAACACCTCGGTGAACTCCACCAAGCGCAGGCGGCGCTGGAGCAGGCGCGGGCCTTGCTCGCCGATAACACCGACGCCGACCTGGGCGTGCTGCGCGTTGCTTGTTCGCTCTCCCTGACCGCCGTCGCGTTGCACCGGCAGAACTGGGCCTACGCCGCCGAACTGGCCACCGAATCGCTGGAGGCGGCGCGTCGTTTCGCGCCGCAACTGGCCGGCCATCCGCTGATGAATCTCGCGGCCACCTACTTCGAAACCGGACGCCACGACTTGGCCGTTGATTTCGCGCGGCAGGCGCTTGCCGCGTTCGAGTCGGCGGGCGATCGCAACGCGGTCGCCGAGACCGAACAGAATCTCGCCACCATGCTCGTGCGCCTCGAGCGGTACGACGAGGCACAGGCCCCGCTGCGATCCAGTCAGCGATATTTCGAACAGGCGGGGCTCGCGCACCGAGCCGGAATCGGTCTCAAGACCATCGGATTTCTGGCTGAGGGCCGCGGCGAACTGACGGATGCGCGGGATCTCTACGCGCGGAGCCTGGCGTATTTCATCGAGTCGGGCGCCGTGCTCGACGCGGCCGATCTGCGCATCCGTTCGGCCACCGCGGCTTTCAAGACGGGCCGAGTAGGCGAATGCGAGCAACTGCTGGCGGAAGCGTTCGCGATCTACGCCGAGCGCGGCCTCGGACTGCACTGCGCCCAGCTCGATTTCTGGCACGCGACGCTGCTGGAAGGCGCGATCGAAGCGGCCGAAGCGCCGACGGCACAGCTGCTCACGCAAGCGGTCGGCATCGCCGTTCCGGCCGCGCTGGCCATCGACGCCGTGCGCTACACGCTGCCGAACGGCACGCAGCGCGAACAGTGGAAACGCCGGATCGCCGACCCGGCGATGCGGTTGGCCTTCCGCTTCGCCTATCTGTCCGGCAACGGGCTCCTTGTCGCCGATCTGATCGAGACACAGAGTGCTGGAACGGCTTTAGCGCTCGATCGGGCCGAGCGGGTGACCCCTGCGCGGCTACCGCTCGAATTGCCGGACCCGCCCGAGGACTTCACCGATCATCCCGGCAGCGCCGCACTCCAACTGGGCGCCGCCCTGGCCGAGGTCGCCGCCGAGGTGGGCCTGCCGGTCGCGCCGCCGCCGCGCCTGGCACTGGCCGCGGAGGGACGGATCGCACTCGAACCGTTCATCGCCGCCGCCGAACAGCGTTACGGCCGGGTGATCCGCGACGATCGGGTGCTGACGGTATGACGCGACCGACCGTGCACATCCGCATGGCGGACGCGGGCGACGTCTACGTGTCGTGGCGGTGGACCCATGACAGCGCGCCCCGCGGCGTGGGCGTGCTGCCGGAGGAGGCGGTCGTGCGGGCGGTCGGACTGCTCGCCGACGCGCTTCCACGACCCGCCGAGTCCGGTGGTCTCGAGCAGGCTCTCGCCTCCGGCGCATTCGCCGACTACGAGCGTGAGTACTCGATGGCACAGGCGCTTTCCCGCGCGCTGCTGCCCTACGGCCTGGCCGCGCAGCTCTACGAACTGTGGCAGCGCGGCGTGCGCCCGCACATCCGGTTGCAACCGGCACCGCGTCTTGCCCAGGTGCCGTGGGAACTCATCGCGCCGGACCGCGACGTCCGGCTGATCGACATCGCCGACGTCAGCTTGCTCGCTCCGGCGAGTGTCGTGCAGGCGCCGGGACGGATCGCGCGCACATGGGCCGAGACCGCCGCGAGCCCGGTCGTCGCGGTGCTGGATCCGCGAGTTCCCGGCTTCCGCGCCGATTCCACGCTCGGCTCGGTACTCGGCCGGATGACCGCCGAGGCGCCACTCGCGCAACGGATGGCCGGTTACGCCGCGAACGATCGACTGCGGCCCGCGGTGCGAAGCCCGGTGGACGCCTTCCGGCGCACCGATGTCGACCGCGTCTGGCTCGGCGCCGCCCTGCGCGCCGGCGCGAGTCGCTTGATCTACGTCGGGCATGTCACCGCCGCCACGCCCGAATCCGGCCGTAGCGAGGACGCCGAATTGCACCTCGCCTGCACCGCCGACGCCATCGGCTTCGCCGAGCCATCCCGCACGCACCGCCCGCTCTCGGCCAAGGACCTGCTGCTCGGCACGTACACCCTCGACACCGATCCCGTGGCAGGAGCACAACTGTGGCCGATGCCGAGCCGGGTCGCGCTGATCGCCTGCGAGAGCGGCGGCGACCTGCGCTTCAGCGAGGCGCTGGGCCTGACTGCCGCGATGATCACCGGCGGCGCGGAACTGGTCACGGCCAGCAGATGGGCACTGCCTACCGATTTCGCCTTCCAGCGCATCGCGGGCGCACCGCCGCAAGCGCAGCCGCTCCAGGAGGCGGTCTGCGCCATCGACGGATCGCACGAACAACCCGACCCGGTCACCGCGCTCGCCCAGTGGCAGCGCGGACGGCTTGCGGCGTGGCGTGACACCGGCGAAATCGAATACTCCCCCGTGCTCTGGGCGGCATTCGCCACCGTGTGCGCCTGACCCGGGCAAACCGCGCCCCACCGCTTCCATATACCTCTCTACGTGCGGCGATGCCGTGAAAGCCGATCGAAATCGGGTAACGCTACTACTGCGCAAACCGACACTCAGCATCGAACGTGTGGATAAGCTCGAACGCCGTCGCCCATCACGAGTTCTGATCAGGAGAAGTAGCTACACCAGTCGGATGACCGTTTCGACCGGCCTCTGAGGAGCCCACCAATGCGCTACTACGCCGTCTACGACAACGACGGAAACATCGCCACCATCCTCGGCCAACCCGACGACGCGCCGCCCCTGCGCCCCGCCGCCTTCGACCGGGGACAGCGGATCACCGAACTGGTTCTACCGGAAGGGGTCCTGGACCCCGCCGACCCGGACAACCTGACCGCCCTGCTCGCCCTGGTCGCGGACCGCCGAGCCGAGGCGACGGCTTCGCACCGGCCTTCCCGCACCCCTACCGACATGGGCGCCCGCTGATCGCGGGCCGATAGACGCGCGGCCTCGCCGCCTGGTCACGCCCGCGTGAGAGCGACCACCGGGATGACGCGCGAAGTCTTCATCTCGTGTTCGGCGAAGAACGGATAGGCGTTCTTCAGCATGGCCCAGGTGCGGGCCCGGTCGTCGCCGGTGAGTGGTGTGGCCAGCGCCGAATAGGTCTCGTCGTCCACCTCGACGGTGACGTGCGGGTCTTTTCGCAGGTTCAAGTACCAGTCGGGGTGTCGGGGGGCACCGATGTTCGAACCGACGACCAACAGGCGATCACTCTCGCGGTGGAACATCATCGGGGTGGTGTACGGGGCGCCGGTTCTGCGGCCGATCGTGGTCAGCAGGATGAGACGGTCGCGGCGCATGCCGTCGATCTCGCCGCCCGCTCGGAATTGAGCGATGGTTCGCCGATTGATCTCTTTGACGTCCACGGTTCACCTCCCTTGCTGTGGGGACGAGGCTCAGCTTTCCCTCCGGCCGCGCGCGCTGTCCGGGGAACGCCGGGATCAACGGCGCCGCCTGCGCGTTCAGTCGCGATGGGCGAGCAGGTGCTGCATCAGCAGCCGGGTCAGCGCCTCGGACGCTTCCTCCGGAACCCAGTGCGAGACGTCCTCGAGCATTTCGAATCGGTACGGACCGGACACGTATTTCCTGGTGGCCAGTGCCGCGGTGGACCCGAAGACAGCGTCCTCGGTGCCCCACACGTACAGGGTGGGAACGCACGCCGGGCCGATCGAACCCGCGAGAGGCATGGCGCGATACCAGTTCAGTGCCGCGGTGAGGGCGCCCGGCAGCGCCAACCTGCGTACATACTCCTCGACGCGTTCCTCCGGGATCTTCCACTCGAAGATCCGGCGCAGCGCGGCACCGTCGTCGGCGAGTAAGCCGCGCTCCGCGGTGCGCGGCTGACGCAGCGTCGTCAGGTGGTGGGACCGCTGCGCTTGGTCCTCGTCCTCGGCGATCGCCTGCTGGAGCGCGGCCGGGTGCGGATGCGACACCGCGCTGAACGTACGGACCCGCTCCGGCAGCTCGGCCGCCGTCGCCCATCCGACCTGCGCGCCGCAGTCGTGCCCGATCAGGTCGAAACGCTCCCACCCCAGCGCGTCGGCGATCGCCACCACGTCACCGACCAGTTCCTCCAGCCGGTACTCGGCGGCTCGCTCGGGTCGCACCCCGGGTGAGTATCCACGCTGATCGGGCGCTACGGCGTGGCACCCGCCGCCGCCCAGTGCGCCGAGC
Source organism: Nocardia sputi (assembly GCF_023501985.1). NCBI lineage: Bacteria > Bacillati > Actinomycetota > Actinomycetes > Mycobacteriales > Nocardiaceae > Nocardia > Nocardia sputi. The sequence continues at coordinate 97,339 of NZ_JAMFLC010000010.1, forward strand.
TGGAACTCCCACTCGCGCGCGCCCTCGGGAAACCCGTGCAGCAACAGCACCTCCCGGCCACCGGGGGCGCCGGCGGCCAGTACGTCGAAGGTTCCCGCCGCGGTGCGAATCTCGAGTTCGTCGATCACCCGCCCGACTCTAGAACCGGGTACCGACGGTCGTCAGTGCTCGTCGAAGTGTCCGTCGTGGGGGGCGTGGCGGTGGCCGTCGTGCACGTAGTCGACATGATCCCCGTGCTGGACGGCCTCGTGACCGCAGTTGGGGCCGTGCTGATGCGGATGATCGGAGCACTCGGTATGCCCGGACCGCTCGCATTCGTCGTAGTGACCTTGGTGTTCGCGGTGCAGATGACCATCGTGGGCGTAGTCGATGTGATCGCCGTGCTGGAACGCCGTGTGCCCGCAGTCGGGGCCGTGGACATGATCGTGGCCGGTGTGCTGCGCATGTGCTGTGGTCATCGAATTCCCCTCTTTCCTGGCGCGGACAGCTGGAATCGTGATGAGGAATACATTAGCAGATGCGCATCAATAGCGATTGCCTTGCGAGTGCTGACACGCCTCAGAGCACCTGGGACAGAAACCTCTGCAGTCTCGGCGTCTGCGCGTCGTCGAACAGGGCGTCGGGCGAGCCGGTTTCCACGACCTGCCCTTGATCCATGAAGACGACGCTGTCGGACACGGTGCGGGCGAAGCCCATCTCGTGCGTCACCACGACCATCGACATGCCGCCGGAAGCGAGGTCGGCCATCAGGGCGAGCACCCCCTTCACCAGCTCGGGGTCCAGGGCCGAGGTGGCCTCGTCGAAGAACATGATCTCCGGCCGCATCGCCAGCGCCCGCGCGATGGCGACACGCTGCTGTTGCCCGCCCGACAGATTGGCGGGCCGGGTATCGGCCTTGTCGGCCAAGCCGACGATCTCCAGTTGCTCGACCGCCAACGCCCGCGCCTGGTCCTTGGACAGGCCGCGCAACTTGCGTGGACCGAGCGCGACGTTCTCCGCGACGGTCTTGTGCGGAAACAGGTTGAATTGCTGGAACACCATGCCGATGCGCTGACGCAGCCGGTCCGGGTTCTCGGTGAGCACCGACTTGCCGTCCAGCAGCACGTCGCCCTGGTCCGGCTCGTACAGCCGGTTCAGCACGCGCAGCAGGGTCGACTTCCCCGACCCGGACGGCCCGATGACGGTGGCGGTCTTGCCCGCGTCGACGTGGATGTCGATCCCGCGCAGCACGTGGTTGTGCCCCAACGTCAGATGCAGTCCGGTACCGGTGAGGGAGGCACTCATCTATCCGCGCCCTTCCGTGATCGTGGCCGCCTCGACCTGGTCCAGCGGCCGGTCGGGTCGGCCGGTCCGCATTCGGCGGTCGATGTAGTTCACCAAGTGGGTGAGCGGGACGGTCAGGACCAGATAGACCAGTCCGGCGGCCACCAGTGGCGAGAGATTCCCGGTCTGCGCGTTGAGATCGCGGCCGACGGCGAACAGCTCGCGCTGGGTGGCGAGCAGGCCGAGGAAGTAGATCAGCGAGGAATCCTTGATGAGGGCGATGAACTGGTTCATCAAGGCCGGCAGCACTCGGCGCACCCCTTGCGGGATCACCACCAGCGTCATCGACTGGCGGTAACCGAAACCGATGGCGCGCGCCGCCTCCAGCTGACCGGCCTCGACGGATTGGATGCCGGAGCGGAAGATCTCGCCGATATACGCCGAGGCGAGCAACGCGAGCGCGACCGCACCGAGCCAGTACGGATTGTTGCCGGTGAGGTTGCGCACCACCGGGCCGACACCGAGACCGATCAGCAGGATGATCACCACGGCGGGCAGGCCGCGGAAGATGTCGGTGTACACCCGTGCGGGCCAGCGCAGCCACCGGGTTCGCGAGATACCGGCGACCGCGAGCAGCATGCCGATGGCGGTGCCGAGCGCACCCGAGACCACCGCCAGGATCAGCGTGTTCGGCAGGCCGGTCTTGATCAGTTCGGGGAAGGCCTTGCGGTACAGCGACCAGTCGAAGAACGTGTCCTTCAGCTGCCGCAAGGTGGATTTCGGCGCGTTCTGCTCGATCCGTCCCGGTTGCTCGTCCGCGGCGAGCGCGGCGAAGTCCGGCAGCTGCGGTGCGGGTGCGGCCTTGGAACCGGGCTTCCAGCCCGGAGGCAGCTGCCGTGGCACCCAGTCGCTGTAGAGCTTGGCGTAGGTTCCGTCCGCGATCACCGCGTCCAGGCCGCTGTTGAGCGCATCGATCAGCGGTTGGTTGTTCTTGGCGACCGCGTATCCGACGAAGTTGTCCAGGCTGAAGGTGTTCTGCGACACCGACGTTCCGTCACCCGGCTCGATCGCGCCTTCCGCTTGGGCGGACGGTGCGACCCATGCGTCCACCTGACCGGACTTCAAGTTCGCATAGGCGGTGTTGTAGTCCGGGAACTTCACCGGATCCAGCCCCAGCTGGTTCACCACGAACTCGTCCTGCACCGTGCCCTGGACCACGGCGACCCGAGTGCCCCGATCGAGATCGGAGAACTCCTTGATCGGGCTGCCGTTCGCCACCACCAGGGAGAAGTAACCGAAGTCGTAGCCGTTGGTGAAACCGACCAGCTGCCGCCGCGCGTCGGTGGTGGTGATGTTGGAGGAGCCGACGTCGAAGCGGCCGCCGGACACCTGGGCGAGCAGCCCGGCGAACTCCGTGCCGGAGAACTCCACCTGGAGACCGAGCTTGGCGCCGATCGCCTTCAGCAACTCGTTGTCGAAACCGGTGAACGCGCCCTGCCGGTCGACGCAGATGCTCGGCGGGGCGTCCGACAGCGTGCCGACGCTGAGCTTTCCGGGCGTGATCAAGCCGAGCTTCGAGACATCGATCGAGTTCAGCGGCACGGTGCTCGCCGTGGTGTAGCGGTCGCTGCCCGCGGCGGCCGAGGAGGCCAGGTTGGTGGGCGCGGCCGAGGCGGCGGCCAGGCCGGGCGGTGCGCAGAGATTGCGCTCCGTCGCCGAGTCCTCGGAGCCGGAGCCGCACGCCGTCGCGCTGAGACCGACGGCAAGCAATATCACGGCGATCAACGCACGAGAACGCACAACGGGCACAACAGCCATGACGGACAACCCTAGCCGTGAAAATCTGCTAATCCACAGCTACCCCTGGGGTCGGGCCACGATCAGCCATGCCCGCGCGGTGGGTCGCCGGTTTCGATCATCCTGAGCCGAACTCCATGCGGGCCCCGCCCCGGTCGGCGGCAATCCGCTCAGGCCAGTCCACTGAGCGGTTCCGGATTGACCTCGTCGCGCCACCGGACGGCGGTCTGGACCTCGGCCAGGTCGTAGGCCGGTCCGCTGATCCCGATGGTGAACGTCGTCACGCCCGCGTCTACGAAGGCGGGCGCCTTCTCCAAGCCGGGCCACTGCACGGAGCGCTCGATGCGCGCCTGGTCGGTGCCGACGGCGGCGCAGTGCTCGGCGAGCACCTTGTTCTTGCGCGCGAGCACATCCAGGTCGGCGAAGGTGTGCCACATATCGGCGTACTGCGCGACCAGCCGCAACGTCTTCTTCTCACCGCCTCCCCCGATCAGGATCGGCAGGTCGCGGATCGGGCGCGGCTCGAGTTTCGGGAGCCGGGCGCTGACCCGGGCCAAGGTCTCCTTCAACAGCGCCAGCCTGCTACCCGGGGTGCCGAAGTCGTAGCCGTACTCGTCGTAGTCCTTTTGGAACCAGCCCGCGCCGAGCCCCAGAATCAGCCGGCCGCCGCTGATGTGGTCGACCGTGCGCGCCATATCGGCCAGCAGGTCCGGATTGCGGTAACCGCCGCCGGTGACCAGCGCGCCGATCTCCACGCGCTCGGTCTGCTCGGCGAACGCGCCCAGCATCGTCCAGCACTCGAAGTGCGCGCCGTCGGGATCGCCGGTGAGCGGGTAGAAGTGGTCCCAGTTGAACACGATGTCGACACCCGCGTCCTCGCAGCGCAACACCGCGTCGCGGATGAGCCAGTATTCGGGCGCGTGCTGCGGCTGGAGCTGGACTCCGATACGAACTGGACGACTCATCACATGCTCCTCGTCGCTCGGCCTGCCCCCGTCCCGAGGCTACCGGCGCGGTCTGGTTCCCGCAGGCAGGCGCCCGCTGCCTCCGGCACGCGACGACGCGCCCGGCGCGGGCTAGGTTGGGGAGGCGATGCCCAGCCTGCGGAGGAGGTGTCGGGGTGGCCGACCGCGATGACGAGGTGGTTCGCGCGGTCGTCTCGGCGATTCTGCGTGATCGCGAGCAGCTGATCGCCGAGTTGTCGGCGATCATCCGCGCACAGGTCGAGGCGCTCGACCTGGACGCCCGGCTCCGCGATCTGTTCGAAGCGGGCACCACCGACAATTTGATTTCTGTTCTCGACTTCGTCCAGAACGACGCCGCCGAGCACGAGGTGCACGCCCCGGCCCGAGCGCTGGTGTACGCGCGGACCCTCGCCCAGCGTGATGTCCCGTTGTCGGCGCTGATTCGCGCGTACCGCGTTGGGCAGGCCGGTTTTCTCGATCTCGCGATGCGCTACGCCGTGGACCTGGGCGGTCCCGACAGCGCGGCGGCCATCATCCGGATCGTCAACCGCACGGCGGTGTACATCGACCGGGTCTGCGAGCACGTCGGGGTGGCGTACGAACAGGAACGCGACCGGTGGGTGGGCAGTCGCAGCGGACTGCGACAGGAATGGGTGGCCCGGGTACTCGACGGCTCGGCCGACGACATCGGCCAGGCCGAGCAAGTGCTGCGCTATCCCCTCACCGGCCACCACGTCGCGGTGAACGCCTGGACCGATCCGCAGCTGTCGGCACGGACCGCGTTGGATGTCCTCGATGCCGTTCGCGCGGCGCTGGCTCCGCTGTTCGGCAACCCGCGCAGGGCGTTGCTGGTGCCGACCGACGAACGGGAAGTTCGGCTGTGGTTCTCGGCTTCCCGTGACCTGACGATCGATGCCGACGCCATCGAGAGCTCGCTGGCGGCCATGTCGCTGCCGGTCCGGGTGGCGGTAGGCGGGCTCGGCGCAGGCGTGGCGGGTTTCCGTCGCAGCCTGCGCCAAGCCGACCGAGTTCGCGAACTCGTGCTGCTCGCCGGTCCGGGGGCGCCCCGGGCGGTGTCACACGATCAGGTGGCAGCCGTCGCGCTGATGAGCGGCGACATAGAGGAACTGCGTCGATTCGTGGCCGACTGCCTGGGCGAGCTGGTCACCGACGACCAACGCAATCTCTGGCTGCGCGAAACCCTGCGTGTGTTCCTCGCCAACAACCGCAGTTACGCCGCGGCGGCCCAGGAATTGGCCGTGCACCGCAACACCATTCAGTACCGGGTGCGGCAGGCGCTCGACCTGATCGGTCACACCTTCGACGATCACGACCGCACGCTCCATCTGCACCTGGCGTTGCAGGCCGCGCGCTGGCTCGGGCCGGCGGTACTGCACCGAGCTCATTGATCCGAGCCGCGCCGCTCTGTGCGCTGCGCACGAAAGTTGTACATAGTTTCAGCGTCAGCGAATATGGCCTGCCTCACATTCCGGTTCGTAGCATTCCTCCGAACAGGCAGCTGAGATGAGGAGAAACCGCTGTGTCAACGCTGGAAACCGCGCGCGGGCCGATCGACACCACCGACCTCGGGGTGACGTTGATGCATGAGCATGTCTTCGTGCTCACGGGGGATATCCACCAGAACTATCCGGCCGAATGGGGCTCGGAAGAAGAACGTATCGCCGACGCCGTGCGGCGGTTGCGGGCCGCGTACGACGCGGGCGTCCGCACGGTCGTCGATCTGACGGTGGTCGGGCTGGGTCGCTACATTCCGCGGATTCAGCGGATCGCCGAGCAGTTGCCGCTGAACCTCGTGGTCGCGACCGGGGTCTACACCTATGACGATGTCCCCTTCTTCTTCCACTACCGCGGGCCCGCGTTGAACGAGATAGTCGGCGCGCAGGTCCCCGACCCGATGGTCGACATGTTCGTCGGCGACATCCGCGACGGCATCGCGGGCACGGGGGTGAAGGCGGGCATGCTGAAGTGCGCGATCGATCGGCAAGGGCTGACCGCGGGCGTCGAACGGGTGATGCGCGCGATCGCCAGGGCCCATCTCGAGACCGGCGTTCCGATCACCGTGCACACCCATCCGGAGTCGCGGACCGGGCTCGACGTCAAGCGCGTGATGTGCGACGAGGAAGGCGTCGACCCGGGCCGCATCGTGCTCGGTCACAGCGGCGACACCACCGATTGCGATCACCTCGCCGAGTTGGCCGATGCGGGCTTCGTCCTCGGCATGGACCGCTTCGGCATCAACCTCGACACCACCTTCGAAGCCCGCGCGGACACCCTGATCGAGATGGTGCGCCGCGGCTACACCGACCGAATGGTGCTCTCCCAGGACGCCAGCTGCTACCTCGACTGGATCGAGCCCGCCGCCATGGCCGCCCTGCCGCAATGGCACTACACCCACCTGTTCGACGACGTGTTCCCCTACGTGCTCGAACGCGGCGTCACCGAGAAACAGATCGACACCATGCTCGTCGACGTCCCGCGCGCGTTCTTCGAGGCGCGAACACGCTGACATGGCCCGTCCCCGACCGGCCGGATAGTATCGCCGGACCCTTACTCGGATCGTCCGGCACGTTCCTGCCGGGATGGGATGTGAATTCGTCATGGCCACTGTGACCTTCGAGAACGCGACGCGGCTCTACCCGAGTTCCGCCAAACCCGCGGTGGATCGGTTGAACCTGGAGATCGAGGACGGTGAGTTCCTCGTTCTGGTCGGTCCCTCCGGCTGCGGGAAGTCGACTTCGCTGCGCATGCTCGCCGGACTGGAGGACGTCAACGGCGGCCGCATCCTGATCGGCGACAAGGACGTGACGCACGCCGAGCCGAAGGAGCGCGACATCGCCATGGTGTTCCAGAACTACGCGCTCTACCCGCACATGACCGTCGCGGAGAACATGGGATTCGCGTTGAAGCTGGCCAAGGTCGCCAAGGCGGAGAAGCAGAAGAGGGTCCTGGAGGCGGCCAAGCTGCTCGATCTGGAGCCCTACCTGGATCGCAAGCCGAAGGCTCTGTCCGGCGGCCAGCGACAGCGGGTCGCGATGGGCCGCGCGATCGTGCGCCAGCCGCAGGTGTTCCTGATGGACGAGCCGCTGTCCAACCTGGACGCCAAGCTGCGCGTGCAAACCCGCACCCAGATCGCCCAGTTGCAGCGCAGGCTCGCCACCACCACGGTGTACGTCACCCACGACCAGGTCGAGGCCATGACGATGGGCGACCGGGTAGCCGTACTGAAGGACGGCCTGTTGCAGCAGTGCGCCACGCCGCGCGACCTCTACCGCGATCCGGCCAACGTGTTCGTCGCGGGATTCATGGGCTCACCGGCCATGAACCTGTTCACGCTCCCGGTCGCCGACGGCCGGGTCGAGCTGGGCGGGCACGCGCTCGCGCTGCCGCGATCGGTCGCGGACGAGGCCGGAGCCACCGTGACGGTCGGTATCCGGCCGGAGCACTTCGAGCTGGGCGACGGCTCCGGCATCGAGATGGAGGTCGACGTGGTGGAGGAACTCGGATCCGACGCCTACATCTACGGCCGCACCATCGTCGATGGCGGCTCCGGCGGCGGGGAAACCATTGTGGCGCGCGCGGATTGGCGCAATCCGCCCGCGAAGGGCGCCCGGCTGCGGCTGTCCACCGACCCGGAGCACATCTACTTCTTCGACACCGACGGGCGCCGGCTCAACTGAGCACGCCGCCGAGAGGCCCGCTCCTCAGCCGAAGCGCGGTGAGCGGGCCCGCGGCGATCAGGGCGTCGCGTCCGTTCGGCGGCCTTTCTCCGCTTCGGCATCGCCCGAGCGACGTTCGCGCGACTGCTGGACGTACTCCTGGTTGAGCCGCACGCCCAGTTCCTCGAGTTCGAGTTCGCGGCCGGATTCGCTGCGCACCTGAACCCGCACCGGAGCGCCGGTCGCCTCCTCGACCAAGAGCAGCGGCGCCGGCCCCGGCTGCAAGTAGGCATCGCCCCACTGCATGAGCGCGAGCACGGCGGGTAGCAGATCCCGTCCCATCCGGGTGAGCACGTATTCGTGCCTAGTGCGCTTGCCTTCCTCTTGGTACGGCTGTTTCGCCAGCACACCCGCCTCGGTGAGGTTGCGCAACTGGGCGGCGGCGGCCGCGTCCGTGATTCCGACCCGGCTGGCGAAACCGTCGAACCGCCGGGTCCCGTAGTACGCCTCGCGCAGGATTAGCACCGCCGAACGGGTGCCGACGATGTCGAGCGCTTTGGCGATCGAGCATTCCTCGGCTTTCCACGAACTCAGATCGGCCAACGGTCCTTCCATCACTGCTGCCATGACGAACATCATAACCGAGCTGACTTGCTTCAACTATTGCCAGGTGTACTCTGACTATGTGTTGATAGAGCCAGGCATGGTGGCCGGGCTCTCCTCCGGAAGGAAGCACCATGAGAGACGCGGTGATTGTCGAGGCGGTACGCACCCCGATCGGCAAAGGCAAGCCGAACGGCGCACTGCACAACGTTAACGCGGTGGATCTGCTGGCCCACAGCCTGCGCGAGGTGGTGGACCGCAGCGGCATCGATCCCGCACTCATCGACGACGTGATCGGCGGCGTGGTCACACAGTTCGGTGAGCAGGGCGCGAATATGACCAGGCGGGCCGCGCTGGCCGCCGGCTATCCCGAATCCGTCCCGGCGACCACGGTCGACCGGCAGTGCGGCAGCAGCCAGCAGGCGATCCACTTCGCCGCGCAAGGCGTGATCGCGGGCGCTTACGACATCGTGGTCGCGGCGGGCGTGGAGTCGATGGGCCGGATTCCCATGGGCGCCAACCTGGTCGGCGCGCAGGACATCTCCGGGGTCGGTTTCGCCGAGCGATACCCGGAGGGCCTGGTGTCGCAGGGCATCAGCGCCGAGCTGATCGCCGCCAAGTGGGGCCTGACCCGCGGCCAACTGGACGAGTTCGCGCTCGCCAGCCACGAGAAGGCGGCGCTGGCCACCAAGAACGGGCTGTTCGCCGAAGAACTCGCGCCGATCAACGGACTCGCCACCGACGAGGGCATCCGGGTCGGCAGCACCTTGGAGACGCTGGCCGCACTCCGCCCGGCGTATTACGACCCGGCCATGGCCGCCCGCTTCCCGCAGATCGGCTGGGAGATCACGGCCGCCTCCGCCAGTCAGGTCAGCGACGGCAGCGCGGCGGTGCTCATCATGACCAGCGAGCGCGCCGAGCAACTCGGGCTGAAGCCGCTCGCCCGGCTGCACAGCTTCGCGGTGGCCGGTGACGACCCGCTGTTCATGCTCACCGCGGTGATCCCGGCGACCGAGAAAGTGTTGCGACGCGCCGGTCTGCGACTGTCCGACATCGACCTGTTCGAGATCAATGAAGCTTTCTCCCCGGTAGTGCTGGCCTGGGCGCACGACACCGGCGCAGACCTGGCGAAAGTCAACGTCAACGGCGGCGCGATCGCCATCGGACACCCGCTCGGAGCGTCCGGCGCCCGCCTGATGACCACCCTGGTGCACGCCATGCAGGACCGCGGCGCCCGCTACGGTCTGCAAACCATGTGCGAGGCAGGCGGTCTGGCGAACGCCACCATCATCGAACGAATCTGAGTGGTCGCGTGGTACCCGTCCCGGGACGGGTACCACGCTCAAATCGATACGAGCACTATGGCGATCAGGAAGCCGAGCAGCCAGGATTCGAGGATCAGCGGTACGGCGATGAGCGGGGTCCAGGCGATGGGCCTGCCGTGGCGCACTTTCTCCAGCGCCGAGACGACCGCCGCGAGAACCGATGCCGCTATGCCTGCCCAGGCGAGGACCTGCGCCCAGGGCAGATACCCGACGCCGCGGCCGTCGCGGCCGTCGCGGCCGAGCACATCGTAGAGCGGAACGAAAGACGCGATCAGCCAGGCGAGTCCGAAGACGATCACCCAACCCAGCGCCACGCGCAGGGCATCGGTCATTCGCCGCCGGAACTGCCGCGCCATACCTTCAGCATGACGGGCCTTCGCCCGCATGGCATCTCGACAGGCTCAGTGTCCCGTGTGCACCTGGGACGCCAGCGCCAGGCCACCGCAGAACGAGGCGACGATCAGCGCCATCGCGAGCATCGGCCAATACCACATGTACCAGCGCTTGACCGCGGCCACGATGAGCATCGCGGTCACGCCGACAATCGCGAACGCGGTGCCGCCCCAGGACACCGCGAACGCCCAGCCGAGGTAGTCGGTGCGACAGTTGTCCGGACCGCACGGATCGGTGGCGAAGGCGAAGAAGACGGTGAAGTAGGCGGCGGCCAGGCCGAGCGCCGCCGCGACGCAGTACAGCGAGACCGCGAGCACGACATCCCAGGTCCGCACCGGCTGCCGCGCGCCGGGGTGCGCGGGCATGCCGTGCTGCGGCGGCCAGGGCTGCGGGGTACCGGTCTGAATCATGCTCTGACGATCCCGCTCAGCACGCGATGGCGCCTGCGGGAAAGTACTCGAGTCCGCATGCGCAATCCCCGATCCGCGGCAGCGGCCGAATAGGCTGGGTGGCGATGAGCGACTCCGCAGCGCAGAACATCGTCTACGCCATTCCGATGCGCACCCGTTTCCGTGGCATCACGGTGCGCGAGGGAATGCTGATCCGGGGACCGCTCGGGTGGGGTGAATTCTGCCCGTTTCCCGAATACGACGATCGGGAGGCCGCCGCCTGGTTGTCCACCGCCTTGGAGCAGGTGACGACAGGCTGGCCCGAGCCGGTGCGGGATCGGATCCCGATCAACTGCACCGTGCCTGCCGTGGACGCGGAGCAGGCGCACGCGATCGTGGCCCGCTCCGGCTGCCGCACCGCCAAGGTGAAGGTCGCCGACCACCCCGAATCGCTCACGGAGGATCTGGCCCGGGTGGAGGCGGTGCGCGACGCGCTCGGCTCCGGCGGCGCCATCCGGGTCGACGCCAACGCGGTCTGGGATGTCGACACCGCCGTGCGCCACATCCAGCGGATCGATAAGGCCGCGGGCGGGCTGGAGTACGTCGAACAGCCGTGCCGGACCATCGAGGAACTCGCCGCGGTGCGCCGCCGCGTCGACGTCCGCATCGCCGCCGACGAATCCATCCGCCGCGCCGAAGACCCGCTGCGGGTCGCGGTCGCCGGGGCTGCGGACATCGCCGTCCTCAAGTGCACGCCGCTGGGCGGCGTCCGCCGCGCCCTCCAGGTGGCGGAGGCGGCGGGACTGCCCTGCGTGGTCTCCTCCGCCTTGGAGACCAGCGTCGGCCTCGCCGCGCAACTGGCGCTGGCCGGCGCGCTTCCCGAACTCGATTTCGCCTGCGGTCTGGGGACTTCGAGTCTGCTCACCGGTGACGTGACGCCGGGATTGCTGCGCCCCTCGGACGGTTATCTCCCGGTCCTGCGCACCCCGCCCCAGCCTGACCCCGAACTGATGGAACATCACCGTCATCCCGACCCCGCGCGCACGGCGTGGTGGCGGGAGCGGTTGGCCCGCGTCACCGCCTTGGTCGCACCGGCCCCGCCTCCCTGACAGCGCGAGAATCGCCCACCAACGGCAACACACGCCGGCCTGTGACGCCGGTCGTCGTTCCGGTCAGCGCGTCGCGCCACACACCATCGGTCCGAGACTCGGCGATGCACCGGCGGTCGCTCACCCGATTCGGACGCCGCAGCCGAGCATCGTCGTCCGCAAGAGCAACGCCGCCTCCGGGCCGACGACGCCGTCCACCAGTTCCACGTATCGGTCGCAGAATTCGGGGCCGTGCGCGGCCGCCGACCCGGGGACCGATTCCAGGTGGTGCGCCAGTTCGTGCAGGATGACCAATTCCCGCAGCGCCCAGGCGGTGCCGCCGGTGTGCAGCGGAACCGCGAGGACGCCCTCGGCCGCCTCGTAGTGCGCAGCGGTGCTCCCCGCACGCGAGCGGACGCGCACGGCCACCGCGGCCCGTTCCCAGCGCGCCCGCACCCAATTGAGCGCCAGCACCTTGTCGGTATAGCTCTGCACGGATTCCACCGACGCGAAACGGCGCTCGATCGGCAAGGTGAGCTGCGAGCCGTAGAGCTCGACGGTGCGCACACCGTGCTCGTCTGCCCGATCGAACACCCCGCGGACCAGCTGCTCGGCGTCGTAGACCTTGGCGCGCTGGCTGTCGCGCACGGTCATCGCCGCGACGCCGCTCTCGCGGCGAGCATCAGCCGGTTGCCGAGCTGCGCCGACCGCGCCGCGTGCGGGCCACCCGATCGCCCAGTCCAGCTCGTGATATCCACGCTGGTCAACCGCCCTCGGAGGAGGTCAACTTCCTACGGGCGGCCGGAAGCTCGGGCGCGGTCCCGATTCGGGCGGCCCGGCCCGCGCGATCCCCCGCCGCCCGCGCCGCCGCCGAATGTCCCGCCGACGTCTGCGGCCCGCGCCAGGTGCCGCGCGCCTCCGACGTCCGGGCGTAGAAATCTGTGAGCTCGATCTCTTTGTCGCGCAACGCGAGCGCGGTGCCGACCACTTCGGTGTCGCCCGGCAATACCTCCGCTTCGACCCCCGCCTTTTCGACCTCCGCCTTTTCGACCTCCGCCTTCACCTCGGCCAGCCGCCGCCCGATCCGCGCCGCGAACGCCATCTGGAAGTTCAGCCGCGCCGTCACGCCCGCGACCGGCGCCTGCACCCGGCGCCGGACCTGGCGACCCCACCGCTTCTCCACCACGATCTTCTCGACGGTGGCCGATCGGTAGGCGCCGGACTTGATGTACTGGTCGGACGCGCGCACCATCTGCACGAGCAGACTGGCGTAGAGCGCCTCGCAAGTATCGATGTCGGAGTCGAATCCATAGGCGTAGACCTGCGTCGAAGTCCTGGCGACATCACAACGCACGTCGTTGGCCGCCGCGATCGCGACGAACAACTGCACGTAGGTGCGCAAGCCGCGCTTGCCCGGCTCGCCGATCGGGATGATCCGCTGCACCGGGGTGGGCCTGCGCTCGCGTCCCACGAAATGCGCCCGCGCCACCGCGAGGTCGATGGACGACTTCGTGGCCAGTCGCTGAGCCGCGGCGAGGAACGCTTCGGCCTCGTGCTCGTTGTCGGTGGACTCGGCCTTGCGCAGCAGCCCGCCGATGCGTGTGAGCAGCCGGTCGGGTACCGCGTTCGGCGAAGTCATCACGGCCAAGCGTAGCGAGCACTTCCCGCCACTCTCCCGCACGCCGTATCGACACCATGTATCTTGCCTTGTGCACCGGCAGGGTGTGCTGCCGCTCACGAATGATTCTGGAGTGTTTGCGATGGCTGTGAAGAAGGTGTCGTCTCTACGTTCGTCGCTCGTGCCACGGGCCGCGGTCGCGGTCGCATCGGTCGGGCTGCTGACCGCGACGTTCACCAGTGCCTGCTCCAGCGACAGCGGCGGCAGCCCGACCAGCCAGAACCTGACCGGGCGCGGCCCGATCACCTACGTCGAGGGCAAGGACACCACTGAGACCGGCGCGGTCAAGCAGCTGATCGAGCGCTGGAACGCCGCGCACCCGGACGAGCCGGTGACGTTCAAGGAGCAGTCGAACGACGCCTCACAGCAGTACGACGACCTGGTCGAGCACATGCGCTCCAAGCAGTCCAACTACGACGTGGTCGCCCTGGACGTGCCGTGGACCGCCGAGTTCGCCGCCAAGGGCTGGCTCCAGCCGCTGAAGGACTCCTTCGCCATCGACACCAGCGCGCTGCTGTCCCCGCCGGTCGCCAGCGCCACCTACAACAACACGCTCTACGCCGCGCCGCGCAACACCAACGGCGGCCTGCTGTTCTACCGCAAGGACCTGGTGCCGAACCCGCCCAAGACCTGGAACGAACTGCTGGCCCAGTGCCCCATCGCGCGCCAGCAGAACATCGGGTGCTACGCGGGCCAGTTCGCACCCTACGAGGGCCTGACCGTGAACGCGGCCGAGGTCATCAACGCCTACGGCGGCAGCTTCGTCGGCGCCGACGGCAAGACCCCCACGGTGAACAGCCCGCAGTCCCGCGCCGGACTGAAGGTCCTGGTCGACGCGTACAACAACGGCGACATCCCCAAAGAGGCCATCACGTTCAAGGAGCCGGAATCCAGCAACGCCTTCGCGCAGGGCAAGCTACTGTTCCTGCGCTCGTGGCCGTCCACCTTCGGTGACGTCGGCGGCGAGGCCTCCGCCGTGAAGGACAAGTTCGCGGTCGCTCCGCTGCCCGGCGAGAACGGCGTCGGCGCCTCCACCCTCGGCGGCTACAACGCGGGGATCAGCGCGTACTCCAAGAACAAGGCCACCGCGCTGGACTTCCTGCGCTTCCTGATCAGCGAGGACGCCCAGCACATCGTCGCCTCCGGCGCGCTGCCCTCGGTGCGCGCGTCCATGTACGACGATCCGGCGCTGATCGCGAAGATGCCGTACCTGCCCGCGCTCAAGGACTCCATCGCCAGCGCGGTGCCGCGCCCGGTCACCCCGTTCTATCCCGCGGTGTCCAAGGCCATCCAGGACAACGCTTATGCTGCGTTGAACGGAACCAAGTCCGTCGACGACGCGATCACGGGTATGCAAAAGGGCATCGAGACCGCCGGATCGTGAGCCGTTGAGCACAACGGACCCGACGAACGAACCCGCAGGAGAGAGAACGGTGTCGGATCCTTCGGGAACGGCGGCCAGCGTGCCGAAAGACGAGTTCATTCCGGCCGAGCGTGGCCGAGCCGCGACGATAGCCTCGGAGTTGCGGCGTTCCGGGAAAGCCTGGCTCTTCGTCACGCCCGTGCTGATCGCGCTGGCGGTCGTCATCGGATATCCCGTGTTCCGGGCGCTGTGGATGTCCTTCCAGAAGGACGCCGGGCTCGACCCCGCGACCGGCATGTTCGTCGAAGGCGGCAACGCCGGGTTCTCCAACTACACGCACTGGCTGCTGCAACAGTGCCAGGTCGTCACGGGCGGGACCGTGCCGTGCCCGACCGGCAACCTCGGCTCGCAATTCTGGATGGCCATCGGGATCACGCTGTTCTTCACGGTCGTGACCGTCGCACTGGAAGCGACACTGGGCCTGGGCATGGCCATGGTGATGGGCAAGACCTTCCGCGGCAGGGCGCTGCTGCGCGCCGCCGTGCTGATCCCGTGGGCCATCCCGACCGCCGTCACCGCGCGGTTGTGGGAGTTCATGTTCCAGTACGACGGCGTGGTGAACCGCGTGCTCGGCACGCACATCCTGTGGACCTCCGACGCGTGGCCGGCCCGATTCGCGGTGATCGCGGCCGACGTATGGAAGACCACGCCGTTCATGGCGTTGTTGCTGCTGGCCGGTCTGCAAGTGATCCCGGCCGACGTGTACGAGGCGGCTCGCGTCGACGGCGCGTCGGCCTGGCAGCGGTTCACCCAGATCACGCTGCCGCTGCTGAAGCCCGCGCTGCTGGTCGCGGTGCTGTTCCGGACCATGGACGCGCTGCGGATGTACGACCTGCCCGCGATCATGACGCTGGGCAACCCGTCCACCCGCACGGTGTCGATTCTTGTGGTCGATCAGGTCCGGCAAGGCCCCAACAGCGCGGCCGCGTTGTCGACGATCACCTTCCTTTTGATTTTCGCCGTGGCGTTCGTGCTGGTGAAGATTCTGGGCGCCAACGCGGTTCGCACCCAGGAAGAACAGCGGGAGGCGCACTGATGTCCGTGCAGACGGCGGAGAAGCCCGTGACCGACAAGCCCGCCGCGCAGCCGGTTTCATGGACCAAGCGCTTCGGCTCGGTGCGGCTGTATCTCGGCGCGCTGATCGTGCTCGTCTGGGGGCTCGCGCCGTTCTACTGGATGGCGGTGACCGCCTTCCGCGACCCCGACTACACCTTCGACAACACCCCATGGCCGACGCACATCACGTTGGAGAACTTCCGCAACGCGTTCGACACCAGTCGCGGCAACAACTTCGGCAAGGCGCTGGTCAACAGCATGATCCTCGGCTCGATCACCACGGTGATCGCGCTGGTGATCGGCGTGTTCGCCGCCTACGCGCTGGCCCGCCTCACCTTCCGCGGCAAGTACGTGGTGTCCGGACTGATCCTCAGCGCCTCGATGTTCCCGGTCGTCGTGCTGGTGACCCCGCTGTTCCAGCTCTTCACCAGTCTCGGCTGGATCGGCGAGTACCAGGCGATGATCATTCCGAACATCTCGTTCGTGCTGCCGATGACGGTCTACATCCTCGCCTCCTTCTTCGCCGAACTGCCGTGGGAACTCGAAGAAGCCGCGCGAATCGACGGCGCCACCAAGATGCAGGCGTTCCGTCTGGTCATGCTGCCTTTGGCCGCCCCCGCCGTATTCACCACCGCGATCCTCGCGTTCATCGCGGCGGTCAACGAATACCTGCTGGCACGTCTGCTTTCCAGCGACAAGACCGAACCGGTCACCGTCGCGATCGCCCGCTTCTCCGGCAACAATCCGCTGGTGCAGCCGTACGCCGCGATCATGGCGGCGGGCACCATGGTCACCATCCCGCTGGTCATCATGGTGCTGCTCTTCCAGCGCCGGATCATCTCGGGGCTCACCGCGGGCGGCGTCAAGAGCTGAGTTTTCGGCCGCGCGGGCGCGGCGGGTTCGACGCGAGTGAGTGTCGGCGCGCAACGACTGTTCTCGGGGCGTGTCAACAGCCCGGAAAGTGGAAAGTCCGCTTGTGATGAACGGGGTAAACTTCCCTTCTCGATGCTCTTTTCCGTTCGTTCGTGCAGGTGAGTTCGTCCGACGCTCCGGGAGGAGATGATCGTGAGCTCGTTCCGCAAACCGCGAGAACGTAGACGCGGCGCCAAGGGGACACCCCCTACCGCACCGTATGCCTCGATCGCCGGCTGGACCGAGCGGCCGAATGCGGCGAGACCGACCGCGCGGACTCGGCGCGAACGCATGGCGGCCCGCCGGAAGGCGAACGCGCCCACCGCGCGCCCGGCGGCGCCGCCGAATCGGCCGCCGCGCAGCAGGGCCGAACGTGTGCGCCGCCTGCTGCTCGCTTTGTTCATCATCTTCGGGGTGCTGCCCGCACTGCTGTCGGTCCTGGCGTACTGGAGCGCGGAGATCCCCGATCCCGATGCGGTACAGACGAATCAGACCGCGACCATCTTCGCCGCCGACGGCAGCACGGTGATCGCGAAAATCGTGCCGCCGGACGGGAACCGGACACCGGTGCCGTTGTCCGACGTGCCGCAGCCCGTGCGCGACGCGGTGCTGTCCGCGGAGGACCGCAATTTCTACACCAATCCCGGTTATTCGACTTCCGGTTTTCTGCGCGCCGTGCGAGACAATCTGCTCGGCAAGGACAACGCGGGCGGCGGCTCCACGATCACCCAGCAGTACGTGAAGAACGCGTTCCTCGGCTCGGAGCGCACGGTCACACGCAAGATGCGCGAGCTGATCATCGCGGCGAAGATGGCGCGGCAGTGGAGCAAAGACGACATCCTCGCCGCCTACCTCAACACCATCTACTACGGCCGGGGGGCCTACGGCATCGCCGCGGCGGCCAAGGTCTACTTCGACAAACAGGTGAACCAGCTGACCCTCGCCGACGGCGCGGTGCTCGCGGCGCTGATCCGTACGCCCTCGATCCTGGACCCGGAAACCCATCTCCCGCAGTTGAAGGAGCGCTGGCGGTACGTGCTCGACGGGATGGTGGAGATGGACGTGCTCGCGCCGGGTGATCGAGACGCGACCACCTTTCCGCCGATCATCCCGCTGACGCAGATCCCGGACGACGACGTGGCCCGCGGACCGGAGGGCCTGATCCGCAACCAGGTGGTGCGCGAGCTGCGCGACTCGGGCATCAGCGAACGCGAGTTGAACAAGGGCGCTTTACACATCACCACCACCATCGACGCGAAGGTTCAGCAGGCGGTCCTGGGCGCGGTGCGCGACCGGCTCGGTCCGCAGCCACCGGAATTGCGCGCCGCGGTGGTGTCGATCGATCCGCGCTCCGGTGCGGTGCGCGCCTACTTCGGCGGCTACGACGGCATCGGCTTCGACTTCGCCCAGGCGCCGTTGCAGACCGGCTCGGCGTTCAAGGTCTTCGCGGCGATCGCCGCGCAGCAGCAGAGCATTCCGCTGTCGCGTGTACTCGACAGCTCGCCGGTGAGCGACCGCGGTACCCGGATCACCAACGTGGACGGCGAATCCTGCGGCAAATGCACCATGGCCGAGGCGCTGAAGCGGTCGCTGAACACCAGCTTCTACCGGTTGACCATGACGATGTTCGACGGGCCGCAGGCCATCGCGGACGCGGCGCACGCGGCCGGTATCCCGGAAGAACTGCCGGGCGTGCCTGGTAAGACGCTTACCGAGGACGGCGGGAAACCGCTGAACGGGATCGTCCTCGGGCAGTATCTGGTCCGGCCCATCGACATGGCCTCGGCCTACGCCACGATCGGCGCCTCAGGTGTGTACCACCGCCCCTATTTCGTGCAGCGGGTGGTGACCGGCGACGGACGAGTGCTCCTGGATCGCGGTGATCAACAGGTCGGCGAGCAGCTTCCCGGCGGCGAACAGCGCATCCCCCGGACGATCGCGGAGAAAACCGTCGAGGCGATGCTCCCGATCGCGGCGTACTCCAACGGGCACGCGCTGAAGAACAACCGGCCCTCGGCCGCCAAGACCGGTACCACGCAGCTCGGCGAGAGCGACCTGAACAAAGACGCGTGGATGATCGGTTTCACCCCGTCGCTGTCCACGGCGGTGTGGATCGGAACCGAGCGCTCGCAACCGATCCGCACCGCACGCGGCGCCGACATCTACGGCTCCGGCCTGCCCGCCGACATCTGGAAGCAGGTCATGGACGACGCACTCGACGGCACACCCATCGAACAATTCGCTGGGACGCAGGCCCCGGCCCGGCCGAATCAGAGCAAGACGCCTTCCGGCGGGCCCTACGACATCCTCAATCCTCCGCAGCGGTCACCGCAGCGTGAGCCCGGAGTCGACATCCCGCCCAGCGCGCAACCGCCTAGAGAGGTGGAGATTTTTCCGGGACTGAGCATTCCGGTTCCTGGATAGCGACAATGCTGTGACCTTCCGTCGCCCGGTGGAACGCATGACGTGGCAGCATCGTTTGCCAGAGTGAGAGCGAACAGCGAGTGTGTCGGCACGGGCCGACGCCGAAACCGCGCAAACGATGCGGAAGGATATGCGCTCGAGCGACGACAGCGCGGCGCGAGCGACGGGCCCGGAGGCGGTAGCCTGCGTCACCATGGAGGGCACCGGGAGCGACGCCGATTGAAGACAGACGAGACATAGGGGCTACGCCGGTGGATTTCAATGTCGTTGACCAACCCGAGACGCTGGTGGCGGGAACAGTGCTTCGCAGCCCCGCGCTCGCGGTCGAGGGGCCGCGCCGCGCGAAAGTCGAAGAGGCGTGGAAGCGCAACCTGGCCCGCAAGCTGCCCGGACCGCCGACCACGGCGTATGTCGACCACGCGCCGGAGATCAATTCGTACCTGACCCATATCGTCGGCTACCGCTGCCACAGCCTGGCCGACCTGCTGCCCGGCGACGTGCTCGCCCGGGTGCCCGCCGGGCGCTTCGCCCGGTTCATCGCCAGCGGCGACAATCTCGGCGACACCATCGTGAGCATCTGGCGAGCGGTGTGGGACGCGGAGGCCGCGGGGCGGCTCGTGCGCGCCTACACCGGCGACTGGGAACACTATCCCGACGCACGGACGGTGGAAGTCTTCGTGGCATTGGCAGACGATCAGGGCAACGGGTAGGAACAGACAGTGGACTTCGAGATCGTCACATTGCCGCAGAGCATGG
This sequence comes from Nocardia sputi, assembly GCF_023501985.1. Classification (NCBI taxonomy): domain Bacteria; kingdom Bacillati; phylum Actinomycetota; class Actinomycetes; order Mycobacteriales; family Nocardiaceae; genus Nocardia; species Nocardia sputi. The sequence continues at coordinate 117,088 of NZ_JAMFLC010000010.1, forward strand.
TCGCGGGCCTGACCGTGCCGTTGGCAGGCCGTGAGGTGACCGCGCGTGACCTCGACCTGGTGAACTTCACCTGGGATCGGTATCTGGCACGGGAGAAGAACGTGCCGCGGGTGGCCGCCTACATCGGCCAGAACGATCACGCCGTCGCGGTACTCGGCTACGAGATCGGCTCGATGGAGGAGCTGGACGACGGCGACGTGCTCACCATCATCCCGCAGGGCCGCTACGCCAAGTTCGTCGTCGCCGACAAGCCCTACGACCTGCTGCGCACCGCCTGGGCGCAGGTGGCGAAGGCCGAGAACGCGGGAACCATCACCCGCTCGCACACCGCCGAGGTCGAGCGCTACACAGGCCCCGCCTCGGTGGAGGTCTACGTCTCGCTGGACTGACGCACACTGATGTGTACACGATCACGTGTACACTTCAGGTATGTCGGAGATCAGTATCCGGGAGCTGCGCGCCAACCTCGCCGCTCACATCCGTGAAGCCGAATCCGGCGAGCAGGTGATCATCTTGCGAGACGGCGCGCCCGCCGCGGCGCTGGTGCCGTTGTCCATGGTCGAGGCGTTCGATGCGGCCGAGGACGAACTTCTCGCGCGTGAAGCCGAGGTCAGGCTCGCGGCCGACGAGCGGACCTTCACCATGGCGGAGGTGCTGGCCGAGCTCTTCGAGGACGACCCGAGGTGAAGTACCGCTTCCGCTTCCTGGAGTCCGCGCGCCGAGAACTCCGCGCCATCGAGCGTCCGGACGCGATGCGGATCCTGACCGCGCTCACAGCACTGGGCGATGACCCCTACGCTCCCGGGCTGGACGTGAAGAAGTTGTCGGGCCACGATGACCTGTTCCGCCTGCGGGTCGGCAGATATCGGGTCGCCTACCGGGTGGACAACGGCGTGCTCGTGATCCTCGTGGTGAAGGTCGGCTGGCGAAAAGACGTCTACCGCGGCCTGTAGATCAACGGGAGGTCGGCCGAGAGCATTTCGCCTTCGGCCGACCTCGTGCCCTGGTGCGGTGCTTATTCCGCGCCGATGATGAACGCTTCCAGTTGGGTGCGCGCGATGTCGTCGGCGAGCTGCTGGGGCGGGGACTTCATCAGGTAGGCCGAGGCCGGGATGACCGGTCCGCCGATGCCGCGGTCCTTGGCGATCTTCGCCGCGCGCACGGCGTCGATGATGATGCCAGCGGAGTTGGGCGAGTCCCACACCTCGAGCTTGTACTCCAGGTTCAGCGGCACGTCGCCGAAGGCGCGGCCCTCGAGGCGGACGTATGCCCACTTGCGGTCGTCGAGCCAGCCGACGTGGTCGGACGGGCCGATGTGCACGTCGTTGGCGCCGAGTTCCTTCTTCAGGTTGCTGGTGACGGCCTGAGTCTTGGAGATCTTCTTCGACTCCAAGCGCTCACGCTCGAGCATGTTCTTGAAGTCCATGTTGCCGCCGACGTTGAGCTGCATGGTGCGGTCGAGCTGCACACCGCGATCCTCGAACAACTTGGCCATCACGCGGTGGGTGATGGTCGCGCCGACCTGGCTCTTGATGTCGTCACCGACGATCGGCACACCGGCATCGGTGAACTTCTGCGCCCAGACCGGGTCGGAGGCGATGAACACCGGCAGCGCGTTGACGAACGCGACGCCCGCGTCGATGGCGCACTGCGCGTAGAACTTGTCGGCCTCCTCCGAACCCACCGGCAGGTAGGACACCAGCACGTCGACGTTGTTGTCCTTCAGCACCCGCACCACGTCGACCGGCTCGGCCTCCGACAGCTCGATGGTCTCCGCGTAGTACTTGCCGATGCCGTCGAGGGTCGGACCGCGCTGCACGACGACGTCGCTGGGCGGCACGTCGGAGATCTTGATCGTGTTGTTCTCGCTGGCGAAGATCGCCTCGGCCAGGTCGAAGCCGACCTTCTTCGCGTCCACGTCGAACGCGGCGACGAACTTGACGTCGCGGACGTGGTAGGGCCCGAACTTCACGTGCATCAGGCCGGGAACGGTCGCGGACTCGTCCGCGTCCCGGTAGTACTGCACGCCCTGGACCAGCGAAGAGGCGCAGTTACCCACACCTACGATGGCGACGCGAACCTCTGTGGCGTTGTCAGCCTTCTCGATGTCACTCATGGCCGATATTTCCCTCTTTCTGTGGTGCCGCCTTCGTCGATTGCTCCGCCGCAATCAACTCGTTGAGCCAGCGCACTTCGCGCTCGCTTGATTCGAGCCCGAGTTGATGAAGCTGCCGGGTGTAGCGATCCAGCGACCCGCTGGCTTTCTTTATCGCCTCCCGGAGCCCCTCTCGGCGCTCCTCGACTTGACGCCGCCTGCCCTCCAGGATCCGCATCCGCGCTTCCGCGGGAGTGCGGCTGAAGAAAGCCAGATGAACGCCGAAGCCGTCGTCGGTGTAGTTCTGCGGTCCGGTGTCGGCGAGCAGCTCGCTGAACCGCTCCCGCCCGGCCGGAGTCAGTTGGTAGACCCGTCGCGCACGGCGTGTCGTCGCGCCCGCGGGGATCTCCTCGGCGATCAGCCCGTCCGCCTGCATCCGCCGCAGCGTCGGATAGAGCGATCCGTAGGAGAAGGCCCGAAACGCCCCGAGCAGGCCGGTCAGCCGCTTGCGCAGCTCGTACCCGTGCATGGGCGCCTCGAGGAGCAGCCCGAGGATTGCCAATTCGAGCACGGGCTTCACCCCCTGACTGTGTTCAGACCTAACCGATGGATACGACTTCCCACTATATCGGAGCGATACATCTGTGCACAGTCGTCGTCCACGGGTGGACGCCGTTCGGGTCAGCGAGAGGGCGGAAAGACTCCGAGCGGCTCGCCCGCGAAGTCGACCTCCACGTACCCGGATACGCCGCCTTTGTCTTTGACGTAGATATTCAGCACAGGACCGTGGTCGATCGTGCCGAGCGAGTCGAATTCCACGATGATGTGGGTGATCACGCCGTCCGGGGACTTCACCGTCTGCGGCGCGCCCGCCAGCAGCCGGGCGATCATCGGCACGTCGACGGTGGCGAGGTCGAAAGTGCGAGTCCCCGGTTTGCGCTCGGAGGTCGACGAGGCGCGAAAGCCGCCGTTGTAACGATAGTCGCTGGTCTCGGAGGCGCGGCCGGGTGTCTGCCGATCCACCAGCGCGTACTCCGGATACAGCGTGACCTCGTCGGCGACCAGATCGCCGAACTCGGCTCGGTACTCCGCGAGGAAATGCGCCAGACCGGCCCCGGTGGTCAGATCGGGAACGTTCTCCGAGGACCCGGGCAGACCGACGCCGCAACGGCTGATCGCCCCGACCATCGCTCCCGCCACCAAGGCGGCGGTGATCATCGAGACCGGCGCCATCCAGCGCCGCGGACGACGCCGGTCCACGCGGACCACCGGGGCGTTCGCCAGTTCGTCCGGAATCTGCAGATCACCGATCAACGCGTCGAGGTCGCCGAAGGACTTGGCGCGCATGGCCTCGGCAGTCCGCGCCGCGTGCTCGTCGGCGGTGAGCTGTCCCTCGGCCAGCGCCGTGTCGAGCAGTCCGCACACGTCGGCGCGGTCGGTGTCGCGGGCGCGGATGCCGCTGTATCGGGTTGTCGCCATTGCCCTATCCCTCGAACGGCCAGACGCGGCGAACCTCGCCCGCCGGGGTCATCATGAAGTGGCCGTTCTCCTTGACGGAGTTGCTCACAAAGACCTCGATGATGGGTTGCCCGGCGGGAATGCCGTACTGGCCGTAGTACCTGACGTCGTTCACGCTCACCGCGAAATGCGATACGGCGCCGCCGGGAACCCGGGTGATGGCGGCCGCGTCCGCGAGCGCTCGACCGATCGCCTCCACGTTCAACAGGCCCAGATCCACCGACGGGGTGTCGGCCTTGCGCGTGGTGATCTCGCGGGACTGCGTGAAACCTCCGCGATAGTCGTACTCGACCTTCCGGTTGGGTTGGCCGGGCACCGCCCGGGCGAACGAGGCGTGCTGGGGGTGCATGGTCAGTTCGTCTACTCGGAGGTCCCCGAACTTCCGCTGGTAGTTACGCAGGAAGACGGCGACCCCGTCGGCGGTGACCAAACTCGGCGTTTCGATCACCAGCGGCTCTACCGCCCCGAGGTTCATCGCGGGCACGGCTTGCGCGGCGTGGCTCGGTTCCTCCGCCGCCCGGGTGACGGCGAGAAATCCGGCGCAGGCCGCCAGGACCGCGGCCACCGTGACCGTGCCCAGGTACCACTGGCGGCGGCGTGAACGCGGCGGACGGGGCACGGGAGCGACCTTGCCGGGTCGCTGCAGGTCGGCGACCAGATCCGCCAGGTCCCCCAGGGTGCGCGCCTCCGCGGCGAGTTCGGTCAGCGTGTCGTGCTCTTCCTCGGACAGCTGGCCGTCGGCGCGGGCGAGGTCGAGCAGCTCGCGAGTAGTGGCGCGATCGGCATCGCGCGCCCTGGTGTGACCGGGATAACTTCCTTTGGATCCCTGGGGGCGCAACGTTTTTCGCGTGGGCGATGAGCGATCCACGGCGAACCCCCCGGCGGCGGCGGGGGTTTGCAGGTCGGCGGTGAGCGCGGCCAGTTCGCCGAGCGTTTTCGCCCCTGCGGCCTGCGCGATTCGGTCGTGGTACTCGTCGGCGCCGAGCTGTCCCTCGGCGTAGGCGGCATCCAGCAGACTGGACGCGCCTGCGCGGTCGAGGTCACGCGCTCGCGTGCGCCCGGATGCTGCGGTGGACACAGTCGGATGGTAGTCCTAGCAACGGCGCGACGCGCCGCTTCGCGGCTCGATCCGAAGCGGTCAATCCGCACAGCCAGGGGCGGCCCGATTCCAACACCGCTACTCTGGTTCTCGTGCGAATTCAGCGGCAAGTGGTCGACTACGCCCTCCGGCGCCGGTCGCTGCTGGCTGACGTCTATGCGGGCCGGGTCGATGTCGCCGAGGTGTGTGATGCGAATCCTTATCTCCTACGTGCGGCGAAGTTCCATGGCCGGGGGAGCGAGGTCACATGCCCCATCTGCCGGAAAGAACAACTGACCCTCGTATCCTGGGTCTTCGGCGACGGCCTCGGCCCGGTCGCCGGGTCGGCTCGCACACCCGAGGAGCTGGTGCGCCTCGCCGAGACTCGCGAGGAGTTCTCGGTCCATGTCGTCGAGGTATGCCGGACCTGCAGCTGGAATCATCTGGTGCAGTCCTATGTGCTCGGTTCCGCGCCGGCGCCGCCGCGCCGCCGCACCGGGACACGCGCGAACCGGCGCACTGCCGCCGAATGAAGTGCCTGGTCATCTGTCCCTCGGGTGACTCGCGCAGCCGGCCTGCGTCCGCCGCGGTGTCGACTACCGCTGATAGCCACCTGGACCGCTACGAGTTATGGAGATCTTGTCAGTGAATTCGCCCTACGAGACTTCCCCCTACGGCGATGAGCCACATGGCGGCCGTCCTCCACGGAGTTCACAACCAAGTCCCAACCCGTATCAGAATCCCCGACCCGGGCCCCCGCCCGGCGCACGTCCGGGTCCGCCGCCCGGTAGACGTCCCGCCGGTCCCCCCTTGCCCGGTGAGCCGCGCGGTCCGCAACCGCCGCGCCGACCCGGTCCTCCGCCGCAGGGGCGGCCGCCGCAGGGCGGTCGTCCACCTCAACCCGGCCGACCGCCGCAACCTGATCGCGGCGTGCCCAATGGCGGCGCTCCCGGGCCGCAGCCGACCAAGAAGATCCAGCACCCCGGCTCGTCGACCGAGGCAGTGGCCGAACGCAACCGCCGCGGCCCCGCCACCGGGCCGCGGCCGGTCACCGGTGCGCGTCCGGCGCTGGACCGCGACGGGCGTCGCATCCCCGGCAACGGACCCACCACCGGCGAACGCAGGCGCACTGCGGGCGGTCCCCCCTCCGGCCCGCCACCGCGCCGTGGCGGCGGCAGTGGTGACGGCTCCGACGGGCCGGGCAGGCGGCGGCCCGCCCCGCAGAAGAAGAAGTCGCCATGGCGCATCGTGCGCCGCACCCTCTACGTCCTGGTCGCGTTGGCCATCCTCGTGCCCAGCGGCATCTTCCTGGCCGCGTACACCACGGTGTCGGTGCCGCAGCCGGGCGACCTGAAGACCAACCAGGTGGCGACCATTCTCGCCTCCGACGGCACCACGGTGCTCAGCAAAGTAGTGCCGCCGGAAGGCAACCGGACAGACGTCACCATCGAGCAGATCCCGCCACACGTGCGCAACGCGGTCATGGCGGCCGAGGACCGGGACTTCTACACCAATCCCGGCTTCTCGATCTCCGGCTTCGCGCGCGCGGCCAGGGACAACATCCTCGGCAAGGAGAGCGCGGGCGGTGGCTCGACGATCACCCAGCAGTACGTGAAGAACGCGCTGGTCGGTGACGAGCGCTCGCTGACGCGCAAGATGCACGAGCTGGTCATCTCGGCCAAGATGGCGCGGCAGTGGAGCAAGGACGAGATCCTCGCGGCCTACCTCAACACCATCTACTTCGGTCGTGGCGCCTATGGGATCGACGCGGCGTCCAAGGCGTACTTCGGCAAGCCGGTGCAGGAGCTGACCGTCGCCGAGGGCGCGGTGCTGGCCGCCACCATCCAGCTGCCCTCCAGCCTGGACCCGGAGAAGAACCCCGAGGGCGCGAAGACCCGGTGGAGCTACGTGCTCGACGGCATGGTCTCCGGCGGCAACCTGAGCGCGGGCGAGCGGCAGGGCTTGCAGTACCCGCAGGTCGTCCCGCTCGCATCGACCCGGGACAAGGAACAGGACTCCGGCCCCGAGGGCTTGATCAAGACTCAGGTGCTCAAGGAACTCGCCGCGGCCGGCATCAGCGAGCAGCAGCTGAACACCTCGGGTCTGCAGATCACCACCACGATCGACCCGAAGGCGCAGCAGGCGGCCATCGACGCGGTCACCAAGAACATGGACGGCGAGCCGGAGAACCTGCGCACCGCCGTGGTCTCCGTTGATCCGCGCACGGGCGCCGTGCGGGCGTACTACGGCGGCAACGACGGCCAGGGGTACGACTTCGCGAACGCCGGCCTGCAGACCGGTTCCTCGTTCAAGGTCATCGGCCTCGCGGCCAACCTGGAGATGGGTATCCCGCTGTCGCAGCTGTACGACAGCTCACCGCTGACGGTGAACGGCATCAAGATCACCAACGTCGAAGGTGAGCAGTGCGGCATGTGCACCATCGCCGAGGCGCTGAAGCGTTCGCTGAACACCAGCTTCTACCGGATGCAGCTGGACATGCAGAACGGTCCGCGCAAGATCGCCGACATGGGTCACAAGCTGGGCATTCCGGAGACCATCCCGGGTGTGGGCAAGACGCTCACCGAGCCGGACGGCTCCGGCCCGAACAACGGCATCGTGCTCGGTCAGTACCAGGCCCGACCGCTGGACATGGCCTCCGCGTACGCGACGCTTGCGGCCTCCGGCGTCTACCATGCGCCGCATTTCGTGTCGAAGGTGGTGACCGCCGACGGTCAGGTTCTGCTCGACCGCGGTGAGGTGGCCGGCGAGCAGCGCGTCTCCGCCGCGGTGGCCGACAACGTCACCGCCGCGATGAAGCCCATCGCCGGCTACTCGCGCAACCACGGCTTGGCGGGCGGCCGCGAGTCGGCAGCCAAGACGGGCACCGCGCAGCTCGGCGACACGGGTGAGAACAAAGACGCGTGGATGGTCGGTTACACCCCGTCTTTGTCGACCGCGGTCTGGGTCGGCACCGAGCAGGGCGATCGACTGCGCAACGCCAGTGGCGGCATGATCTACGGATCGGGCCTGCCGTCCGATATCTGGAAAGCCACCATGGACGGTGCGCTGAAGGGCAGCTCCAACGAGACCTTCCCGAAGCCCGCGCCGATCAAGGGGCAAGCCGGTGTGCCGGAGTGGTCGGCGCCGTATACCCCGCCGTCCACGGTTGATACTCCGCTCCTGCCCCCGGTGGTGGTCGCGCCGACGCAGGTGGAGATCCTGCCCGGCATCACCATCCCGGTCCCCGGCGTGCAGCCCGCTCCGCAGCAGCAGCGGCCGCAGCAGCGTCAGCAGGATTCGGGTCCGATGCCCGGCCAGCCGGTCGCACCGACGGATGGCGCGTCACCGACGGCCACCGGGCAACCCCGGCCGGGCAACCAGCGCAGTGATGACGACTCCGGTCAAGAGAACGAGACACCGCCGACACGTAGCAGATAGTCGACATCCGAAGATCGGGCCGGTCACATCGTGGCCGGCCCGATCTCGTTCGAGCCCGGGTCGACTCGATCTCCTACCGGTCCCACAGCCCAGGTAGCCTCGGGTTCCGTGACCGATCAGCAGCTGGTGGAGCCGCGGAGGAACCGGAGGGTGCCACTATCGGACCAGGCGGGGTTCGGCGGGGCGTATTACGCCGCCCCGGCGCCGCTCGCCTCTGATCTCCGGTCGGCGGACGCGCGGGACCGGCCGAGTCGCAACGACTCCCTCACCGCGCAATTGTCCACGGTGATCGGCGGTCCGGTCGGTGATCACGCCCTGATCGGGCGGGTGCGGTTCTGGACGCCCATGCGGGTGCTGCTGGCCTTCGCGGTGGTGTTCCTAGCGCTCGGCTGGTTCGGCAAGGCAGGTTGCATCCAGCAGACCACGGGCCCGGACGGTCCCACGCTCGACTGGAACAACGGTCGCCAGTACGTCGCGATGTGCTACTCGGACACCGTGCCGCTCTACGGCGCGGAACGACTGAACGAGGGCGCCTTTCCGTACAAGAAGCAGTGGACCGAGCAGACCCCCGACGGTGGCCGCGAGACCCGATACATGGAGTATCCGGTGCTCTCGGGCCTGTACCAGTACCTCGCGATGCGGATCGCCAAGAGCTGGGACGCGTCGCCGCTGCCCGGCGCGCTCCAGGTGGTGATCTACTTCAACGTCGTCGCGCTCGGTCTCGCGGTCGCCTGGCTGATCACGGTGTGGGCGTCCGCCTTGCTGGCCGGCCGCCGGGTCTGGGACGCGGCATTGATCGCCTGTTCGCCTTTGGTGCTCGTGCACGCGTTCACGAATTTCGACGCGCTCGCAACAGCCTTCGCCGCGACCGGCTTGCTCGCCTGGGCCCGGCGCAAACCCGTGCTGGCGGGGATACTGCTCGGTCTGGGCGGCGCGGCCAAACTCTATCCGCTACTGCTGCTGGGCCCCATCGTCGTGCTGTGCCTGCGCACCGAGACGATGCAGCGCACGCCGCGCACGCACCTGGGCCTGCGCATCCGCGACATCGACGGCTGGCCGACCTTCCTGGCGTGGGTGCGTGAGACGCCCTACCGCGTCCAGTTCCTCAGCGCCCGTCCGCTCGGCGCCGCGGCTGTCACGGTGGGCGCGACCCTGGCGACCTGGCTGGCGGTGAACCTGCCGATCGCCGCGCTGTTTCCCAACGGCTGGCGAGAGTTCTTCCGGCTCAACACCACCCGGCACGCCGACCCGGACTCCATCTACAACGTGATCTCCTCGTTCACCGGCTGGCGCGGCTTCGACGGCGTGCTCGCGCACGGGGAGCAGCCCGCCGTCCTGAACGCCGTCTCGCTGCTGGCGTTCGTCGCGGCCTGCGCGGTGATCGCCTACATCGGTCTCACCGCGCCGCAGCGCCCGCGGCTGGCGCAGCTGTGCTTCCTCGTGGTCGCGGCGTTCCTGCTGACGAACAAGGTGTGGAGTCCGCAGTACTCACTGTGGCTGGTGCCGCTCGCCGTCCTGGCGCTGCCGCACCGGCGCGTCCTGCTGGCCTGGATGACCGTCGACGCGCTGGTCTGGGTGCCGCGCATGTTCTACTACCTCGGCTTGGACCGCAAAGGCCTGCCCGAACAGTGGTTCACCGGCACCGTGGCGCTGCGGGACCTCGCGGTGGTCGGGCTGTGCGCCCTGATCGTGCGCCAGATCTACCGCCCGGAGGAGGACTTGGTGCGACGCGACTTCGTCGACGATCCCGTCGGCGGGGTCGTCGATCGCACGCCGGACCCGCTGCTGCCCTGGCTGCCGGAGCCGCTGCGGCCGCGAGTGGCGGTCGCACGCGGCTGACCGGCGGCCGCGGCGGATCAGGCGTTCATTTGGTGCGCAGGAAATGCGCCTGACGTTCCGGCTCCTGCGGCAACATGTCCAGATCGAGCTGCCACGCGCTGCCGGTCCACGGATCGAACAGCGGTGTGCCGCCGACCGTCGGCAGATGACGGCACGACTGTGACACCATCGCCACGGTGGTGTCGGCCGAATCGGATTCGTTGGCGCCGACGATCACCACGGACAATCCGATCAGCTCGCCGCGCGTGATCAACGCGCCGATCCGCTGTGCGTCCGAGCTCTGGTAGCCGTGCGGGAAATCCGCGGCCAACAGGACCCGATGCTCGCTGGGCGGCGTGAACGCACCACTCGTGTAGGCCAACTCGGCCAGCTCGGCCGCATCCACCAGCGCTTGCAACCGCGCCGAGATGTCGGCGTGGTCGGTGATCGGCGGGCCGTTCAGCACGGGAGCGAGCAGTCCGGTGAAGCCGCTGAACGCGTCGGTCAGGTCGATGATGTCCAGCAGCGTCCGCCGCTGCGGCGCCGTGGCCAGCAACCGCGCCAGCAACGCGCCCACGACGGGCGCGACCGCACGGGTCGATTCGGTATCGATCCACAGCGGCCGATTCAGTGGAATCGGAACGCAATACGGAATGCGCAGCGGCCCCCGGTCGAGCGCGTACAACTCGCCGAGACGGATGCCGTCGCTCGGCGCGGACGGCTTGTCCCAGGCGGGCGAGTCCCAGGAGGCCAGAGCGGGCGGCAGTACCTGGTCGGCCTCGGCGAGCTCACGCATCAGCTGCTCGGCGTCGCGCTGGTGGTTGCGCTCGGCGATGTCGATCAATTCGTCGTGGCGTTGCTGCGCGTCACGACGTGCCTGCTCGGCTGCCGGAGTGTTCCTGGTCGCCGGATCGGACACCGCCAGCGACAGTTCGTGATCCAACCGCTTGGCCGCGTACTCGCGCGCCGAGGTCAGCGCGGCGGCCGACCGCGCCGCGTCCTCGAACACCATCCACAACCGTTCCAACCCGTGACCGACTTCCAGCGGCACACCGGCGGTGGCGATCTGCGCGTCACCCGCCAGGGGACCGGCCATGGTGTGCGTACCGGGCTGGTCGGATTGCTCCGGCTCCGGGGACGCATCGTCGATCTCCACACCGTGGGCCGTGAGCAGCACGGCCAACCCACCCGCGTAACCCTGGCCGACGGCCCGCAGCTTCCAGGCGGGGCCGCGCCGGTACACCTCGAGGCAGATCAACGCCGTCTCACCGGACGACGGGGTGATCGCGAATTCGGCGGTCACACTGTCGTTCTCGGACAGGGCCGCCGTAACCGGCCCGAGTCCCTCGGCCCGCGCGGGCGCGGCCGGGTCGGCGCTGACCACCAAGAGCACGGCCTTCGCGTCGGCGCGCACCTCGGTGAGCGTGATCGTGACCCCGTCGGCCGCCAAGGCGACCCCCGGCGTGGCGGGCTGGTTGTAGAAGACGAAATCGTCGCTGGAGAACACCTTCAGGTTCTCCGCGACCACCAGCGCGGAAACATCGAGGGCCGCCTCGGCTTTCGCGCTGAAACGAACGACCTCACCGGTCAGCGGGATGTTCTGACCGGCTCTCAGTTGAATCACGTTGTCTGCCCTGCTGTCGCGCTGCGGGTCAACCGTTGACGAGGAACCGGCCGAGCTGCGGCACCGCCTCGCCCGGATGCTTTGCCTGGAAACCCTCGCCGAGCGCCTGCAATTTCCAGTCGCTGCCCACCCGGTACAACTTGGACATCGCCATCGCGGTGAACGGCATGCCACCGGCCAGCGTGTATCTGGCCAACTCGCCGTTGTTCGTCCCGTCGACCAGGCGGCAGAACGCGTTCTGCACCTGCTCGAAGGTGTGGCCCTTGTAGGAGGTCACGACGAACACCAGCGTGGTGATGTGCGGGGGGATGCGGGTCAGGTCGACCAGGATCATCTCGTCGTCGCCCGCGCCCTCGCCGGTGAGGTTGTCGCCCTGGTGGCGGATGGAGCCGTCCTTGGACGTCAGCTGACCGTAGTAGGCGACGTCCACCGGGTTCATGTCGGCGAACATGATGACCGAGGCGTCGAGGTCGATGTCGACCGTGCGGTTGCCGAACATGCCGCGGCTGCGCACCGGGTCCCAGCCGAGACCCATCTTGACGAAGGTGAGCGCGGCGCCTTCCTTGCGCAGCGTGACCCGCTGACCCTTGACCAGGCTGACCGGGCGGTCCTTGCTCAGGCTGACCTCGGCGGGCGCCTGCTGCGGCTGCGGCGGCGCGGGCTGGCCGGGCGGCGGGTAACCGGGGCCGGGGCCGGGCGGCGGGTAACCCGGACCGGGCGGTGGGTAACCCGGGCCGCCTTGTGGCGGTTGACCCGGCCCACCCTGCGGCGGATACCCGGGACCGGGCGGCGGCGGGTATCCACCGGTCGGCGCGTACTGCGATGCCTGCGGCTGGGTCGGGTACGCCGGGGTGGTCGGCGGCTGCTGCACCGGCGGCTGCTGTACCGGCGGCGGAGGCGGCGGGGCCTGCGCGGGCTGCGGAGCCTGGGCGGGGGAATCGTCGACGGTGACGCCGTGATCGGTGACCAGCGCGGCGAAACCGCCCGCGTAGCCCTGTCCGACCGCACGCACCTTCCACGAGCCCTGGCGACGGTAGAGCTCGAGCGCGATCACGATCGACTCGGTGTTCAGCCCTTCGATCCGGTACTCGTACAGCTGGTTACCGGCCGCGTCCGACACGATCGCCGTGGGGGCGGGGAACCTGCCGAAATTGCTGTTCGCGTCGTCCAGCGTGATCACCGCGCGAATCTGGTCGATGTCGGCGGGCACCGCGTTCAACGACACCGCCAGCGACGCGGGCTGGCCGGCGGGTGCGGGCTGAAGGTTGACGCCGGGGCCGCTGGGCTGGTTGAAGAAGACGAAGTCGGCGTCGGAACGGACCTTGCCCCGCTCGGTGACCAATAGCGCCGACAGATCCGCCGGCGCCGAGAGCTGGATGGAGATCACCACGTCATTGGTGGCCAGTGGACCGTTCTGACCCTTGGCGAGTGTTGCGGACAAGTTCGACCCTTCGCTTGTCGGTGCGTTCGCCTGACACTCTACGAGAAACGCGCCGCGCGCCGCTTGTACTGAACGGACGCGCTGCCCCGACACCCCCGTGAGCATCGGTTAGGGTGACGGCACGCAAATGGAATGCGGCGATCGCCCGTGTTCCCGATCAAGACAGCAGGCAAACACTCCATGGCGCAACTGTTCGAGCAATCGAAGAAGGTGATCGAGGCTCATCTGGCCGGAACCAGCCTCCGCGCGATCTCCGGTTCGATGATTGCCTACGAAGGAAACGTGCAGTTCAAGGCGGCCGGTTTCGGCGGAGGCGATGGTGTGGTCGCCGGGCTGAAGCGCAAGGCCACCGGTGAGAAATTGTCGCTGATGGAGTGCGGCGGTCACGGTCGGGTGTTCTTCGCGGTCAACGGCCAGAACGTCACCGTCGTCGACTTGAACAACGAGACGTTGCAGGTGGAGTCGCAACAACTGCTCGCGTTCGCCGGAAACCTGCGCACCGACGTGCGTTTCGCCGGATTGCGCGGTGCGTCCAGCGGGCAGGGCCTGTTCACGACGACCGTGTCCGGCCAGGGGCAGGTCGCGCTGCTCTCCGCGGGCGGTCCGCTCATCCACCTGGAGGTTTCCCCGCAGTACCCGCTGATCGTGGATCCGGACGCGTTCGTCGCGGCGCGCGGCAACCTCAACCAGTCCTTCGTCTCGGACGTGTCGTGGCGCAGTTTCGTCGGCCAGGACGCGGGTGAGGCGTTCTCGCTGCGCTGGGACGGTCAGGGCGTGGTGTTGATCCAACCGGCGGAACGGTAGGGCGAGCGGTGTTCGAAAAGGTCAACAGCAAAGTCGTCAAAGTAAACGTCGGAATGGCGGGCGGGGTGGTCGCGCGCAACGGCGCGATGCTGTTCTACACCGGCGATATTTCGTTTGCGCCCCACCAGATTCCGGGAGCGCAGGGTATGGGCGGCATGGGCGGGCTGATGGGTCTCGCGGGCCGCGCCATGGCAGGCGAGCACGAGCGCACCATGTTGGCGCAGGGCAACGGCGAGGTGCACTACGGATTCGCTGGGCTGGAGGTCCAGGTGGTGCACATGCAGCCGGGCGCCGCGTTGCGGGTCGAGGCTTCGCGCCTGCTGGCCAACACCGCCGGGTTGCAGAGTTCGGTGGTCTCGGTGATGAGTTCGGGCGGTGGAGGCGGTGGTGGCGGCGGCCTGATGGGAGCGCTGCGTGGCGCCGCCTCAGGGGCGTTGACCGGACAGGGCATGTTCACCACCCAGCTGTCCGGGCAGGGCGCGGCGGTGCTGCTCGCGCACGGCGGATTCCTGGAACTGCAAGTGGGCGGCCCGAATCCGATCGTGGTCGACCCGCAGGCTTTCGTCGCCGCCTACGGCAACGTGCAGACCGAGCTCAAGACGGCGCTGAGCTGGCGAGACGCCGTGGGCCGCGGTTCCGGCGAGGCCATGCAGTTGCATTGCACCGGGCAGGGCGTCGTTTACGTGCAGGCCTCCGAAGAGAAGTTGTGAGCAGGGGTATGTCCCAGATCCTCAATCCCATGAATCTCGGTGAGAGCGACAACATCCCGGGAAACAGCTACGCGTACTGCATCGACCTGAACAAGCCGTGGTTCATGCGTAAGGGCGCGATGATCGCCTACTACGGCGACATGCGGTTCCAGGTGCTCTCCCACGGGTTGCAGGGCGGCTTGCTGCACATGGTGTCGCAACAGTTCTCGGCGCCGCTGTTCACCGGCGACTACGTCGTCGCCGAGGGCCACGGCAAGCTGATCATCGGCGACCGCGGCTACGACATCAATTCCTATGACCTCGAGGACAACGGCAACCTGACCATCCGGGCGGCGAACCTGCTGGCCTTCGAGCCGGGGTTGTCGCTCAACCAATCCATCGTGCCCGGGTTCCTCACCCTCATCGGCACCGGCAAGTTCCTCGCCTCGTCCAACGGGCCGGTCATGTTCGCCGAGCCGCCGCTGCGCGTGGACCCGGAATCGCTGGTCGGCTGGGCGGACTGCCCTTCCCCGAGCCATCACTACGACCAGCGGTGGGTCACCGACTTCCTGGCCGCCGGTGCGGCGCGCCTCGGCGTCAACTCCGGTGAGGAGCGTCAATTCGAGTTCACCGGCGCGGGCACCGTACTGATCCAGTCCAGCGAGAAGGTGCTCAGCGACTCGATGCTGGTGCGCACCATCGAGGGACAGATCCAGAGCGGCATCACCGTCGGTGGCCTGCAACGACTGCAAGGGCTCATCGCGCAGCAGTTGGCCGGGCAGCAGCAGTACTGAAACGCGTAGAACATGCGCGGCGGACTCGTGTCCGACGGCGGGTGAATCTCCGCGAGCGGGCGAACCGCGTCAGAACAACCAGCGCTCGCAGGCGGATCACATACGGACAGCAAAGGATTCGCGACGGAACGGTGAACTCGTCCCGATCCGCACCGGCGCCGGGCCACGGTCGGCGCAGAATCGGGTCATGGCTGACGTGGCGCTCTCGCCGCAGCGTCGCACGGCGCTGACGAACCTGGTCCAGGACGAATCCACCTTCGCGACGGCGTATCCGCGAGTGGCCGACTATTGGTCCACCGCATGCCGGTTGCCCGGCACCGGAGACGACATCGCCGACGCCACGTTCGACCTACACCTGCTGCACTACTTGACCGGCGGCGCCAGCACGAATCCCTACTGGGACATCGTCGCCGCCGCGGTCTCACCCGGGCCGCGGGAGCGTGCCAACCGTCCGGAGGTGAACGGCGGAAACCCGAAAGGCAGTGCGCGGCTGGCCTATGCGCAGATCGTGTTGCAAGCGGCCTACGCCTACGCGATTCCCTCTCCGGCGACATTGCGCTGGGCAGCGGATGTCGCGCAAGGCAGGCCCGTGCTGGAAATAGGTTCGGGTCGCGGCTATTGGGCGCATCAGCTCTCCCGAATCGGCGTTCCGACAAGCGCTTTCGACTCGCACCCACCGGATCGCGCGATCAACGCGGCGTTCCCTGCCGCCGCCGGGCAAACCGCGACGTGGCATCCCACCGCCACGCCGCCTTCCTCCACGGCGGATCTCGTCGCCGCCCATGCCGAAGACGTCTTGTTCCTCTGCTGGCCGCCCGGCTGGGAAAACCCCATGGCCTCGTCGTCTCTCACTGCCTACCAGGAGGCAGGTGGCTCACTGCTGCTCTACATCGGCGAACCACGCGGCGGGCGCACGGCCGACGAGGCCTTCTTCGACACGTTGGAGGCCGGATGGACCCTGCTCGACCAGGACCCGGACTACGTCTCGTGGTGGAATCTCGGCGACACGGCACAGTGCTGGCAGCGGCGACGGTGACCCCACGTCAGCGGAGGCGCTGGAATTCCCAGGGATCGTGCGCGCTGATCAAGGTGACTTCGTGACCGTGATCGCGGCGTAGTTCGCGCAACCGTGCCTGGGTGCCCACTCGCAGATCGTGATGGACCTCGGAGGAGGTCTGCACGATGTCCAGGATCGGGTGCGGCTGCGGCCGGGCGTCGAGTTCGCGGTGGTAGTAGTAGGCGTCGCCACAGTGCAGCAGCCAACGTTCACCGTCGCGGACGGCGACCCCGGTGTGGCCCGCGGTATGGCCGCCCAGCGGGATGAGCTGGAAGTCATCGGGCAGGTCTTTCGGCTGGATCGCGTTGAAGCCGAACCATTGTCCGGTCGGGTCCGAGGGGTAGGTGACCCAGTGCGGATCGTGTGCCCAGTGCGCGGGCCGGTAACGGAAGCTCGGAGCTTCCGCTTTCGCCGCCGCGAGTTCGGCGGCGAGGACATGGACCCGCGCGTGCGGGAAGTCGGGCAATCCGCCGCAGTGATCCACGTCGAGATGAGTGAGGATGACGTGCCGCACGTCTTCGGGGTCGTAACCGAGACGCCGCACCTGCCGGACGGCGGTCTCGTCCTCGGACAGGACCGGCTGCGACAGCGCGACCCAGTCGGCGCCGAGCGTGCCCGCCGGGTCGCGGACGTCCTCCAGTCCGATGCCCGTCTCGACCAGCACCAGACCCGCGGATGCCGTCTCGACCAGCAAGCAGTGGTTCACGGCGTGGGCGGGCGCGGGTCCGTCGTAGGTGGGCTCGATCTGCCGTACCGATCCGCAATTGAGGTGATGAACTGTCATGCGGGCTAGTCTGTGACTTGAAGCGCGGTTCAAGTCAAGGAGAATCGATGACCGACCTGCTCGATATCGCCGAGGTCGCCGACCACGCCGGCCTCGCGCCCTCCGCACTGCGTTTCTACGAGAAGCGCGGGCTCATCGCCGCCACCGGCCGCAATGGCCTGCGCCGCACCTACCACCCCGACATCCTCGGCCGCCTCGCCCTGATCGCCTGCGCCCGCGGCGCCGGTTTCACCCTCGCCGAGATCGCCCGCTTCCTGCGCGCCTCCCCCTCCGACGCCGAACTACGCACCCGCATGGCGCAGAAAGCACAGCAACTCGACGACGACATCACCCGCCTCATCCGCATGCGCGACAGCCTCCGCCACGCCTCCACCTGCACCCACGACCCCCTCGTCGAATGCCCGAACTTCAAATCCACCTTCGACAGCGCCGCCGACTCGACGTGAGGTCGCGAATTGATTGTCACGGCGGGAGTCGAACTCGGAGATCGCCGTTTCCGTCGAGAGGACCGCCATGTTCTGAACCGCCGACTGCGCTGTAGTCCACTTCGGGAACGACTGATGGACGGAGATGCCTAATCGCCGATCGAATCGACCGGGAATGCCTTCCCATCGATGACCGGAAAATGCTCGCCGGCGAATCCGTACTCATCGACTGTTGACCATGTCCCATCATGGTGCTCCATCCATGCGGCGGGAGTGTCTTGTTGGTCTCCCCTCGGCCAGCTCACAACTGGTCCTCCACCAGCCCGAGGCTGTAGGCCCCGGCGGACAGATACTGCTTGCAGCTGGCGCCGTGCCCGGAGTGGACGTCGGCGACGAAACGAGCTTGCTCGAGTGACCGAAATGATCTGTCTCGCGTGCAATTTCGGTGCATCGCGCGCCATTGCTCGGCGTCCGCAAGCGAGATGGTCCTCGATCATCGGGCTGTGGATCATTTGGTACCTCTTGCCTTGGCTCATCGACCGCGAGGTCGAGCCTGATGAATCGATCGATGCATACGAGATCATCCAGCGCGTCGAGCAGGAGACCGGGTCTTGTTCGGCCTCGCTCCACGTCATGCACAGACACTCACCGGCCATGCGGAGATCGCGCAAGCGTTCACCACCCAGTCGGAAGCCGACGCCGAACTCCGCCGATGTGCGTTGGTCGCGGAGCGCATCGATCTTCTGGCCGTGCGTGGCCTGGGTCTGCTCGCGCTGAACGACTCGCTGCTGCGCGGTGCGTTGATGCAGCGGGCCGAACGTGTTCGGGTCCGCGCTCTGCTGCTGGATCCCGATTCCGAAGCCACGAGTATCCGGGCAGCTGAAATCGGCGAATCGAGGGAGTGCTTCGCTGCTGGGATCGAGCTTGCCCTTGCACGGACATCAGAATTTCGCGATCATCCTTTTATCGAGCTGCAAGTCGCTGTCTACGACACGCTCCCTACATGGCGGATGCTGGTCTTCGATCAGACGCTCTATCTGTCTGCTTTCGGCGCGTCCGCGGAAGGCCATCGCTCAGGAATGTACAAGCTCACAGCAGCGACCAACGGGGTCTTGCATGCGGGATTTCTACGGTATTTCGAGCAGATGTGGCGTCAGGCCAGTCCGGTCGAGAGAGGATCGATCATATGATCGAGGCCGAACTGAAGGCTCGAGTCCATGACGTCGAGTCCGTGCAGGCTGCGCTATCCGCGCGAAGTGACGGTCGGCGCTCCAGATATCAGGACACCTACTACGACGTGGCGGATGCGCGACTGTCGTCGGAGGGTCGTGAGTTGCGCGTGCGTACGATCACCGCGTATGACGAGCGCCGATCCCTGCTGACCTACAAGGAGCCCGTGGTCGATGTGGCCAGCGGGTCCAAACCGGAATATGAAACCGAAGTGGCCGACCCTGCGGTGATCGATGCGGTGCTGCGCGGTCTCGGCCTGTCAGAACTTGTCAGCTTCGAGAAAGACTGCATCAACTATCGATTCTCATCCGAGGGACGCGAGCTGCTGGCAACTCTGGTGACGGTTCCCGAATTGGACGGCACGTTCATCGAACTCGAGACCGTGGTGCCCGAAGCGGAGCTGGCGGAAGCACTCGAGGTGGTTCGGACCACGCTCCGGCAGCTGGGAATCACGGATAGTGATCTCACCACCGAGCAGTACACGGATGCCGTCCTGGCTACTCGTGGGACGCTGGAGCTGCCTTGATGAGCCAGTTGATGATTTCCTCGCCCGCGAGGATGCCGGTGGCTCGGGTGATGGTGAGGTTGGGGTGGGTCCAGTTGAGTTGTTCGAGTTCGCCGTGGCGGGGGCGGATGGCGGAGTCGGCCGCGCGCAGCATTTCGGCGTCGAGAGCGCCGTCGCCCGCGGCGAGCGTGCGCGCGGAGTCGGCGAGTTCCCCGCTGTCCCAGAGACGTTTGCGCACCTCGGAGACCGCGCGGCTCTTGCAGACCGCCTGCGGCATGGTGTAGATCTTGCGGCCCTGTTGGGAGGCCGACCAGCCGCGTGGACGGCACCAGTCGTCCCACTCGGCCAAGAATCCCTCGGGGATGTCTTTGGGCTTCACCACCAGGTAGCAGAACAGGTGGTCGGCCACGCGGAACTTGGTGACCCACGAGTCATCGATGCGGGCGTGCAGTTCCTTGCTCACCTCGGAGAGAGTGGCGCCGCCCGCGCGCACCTTGGCGTCGATATCGATGCGCCAGCTCAGGTCGGGGACGCCGTCGACCAGGATGTTTCCGCCGTTGCTGGTGATCGCGTAACGCCACGGCGCCCCGGGCAGGCGAATGCGCCCGAATTGTTTGATGGTGCGGGTGGTGGTGGGAATGACGGCGGCGGGTTCGGTCAGGGTCTGCATCCGCAGCGCCGCGGTGGTGGTCATGAACGACAGCGGCGCGCCTTCCAGATGCTCCACGCAGACCGTCGGCACCTCGGCGGTGGTGCTGAAGGCGTTACGCGAGTAGATCATCGTCCGGTCCAGGTCGGTGGCGATCAGCGCACGTCTTCGGTGTGTTCTCGGAGATAGGTTCACTGCTGCACGTCCTTGATCAATCCCATGCATGAATATGCCAGGTCGGCGACGACTTCGACGGGGACACCCCGGGCGGCGGCCAGCATCCGGATGTGCGCGTGCTCCGGTGCGTCCGCCTCGCGCACCAGCACCCGCCACGGCACCCGCCGCAGCAGCACCCGCGTGGTCTCGCCGACGCCGGGCTTCACGAAGTTCACGCTGGAAATGCCGTACTGCTCGCGCACCTGTTCCACCGATGCCCACCCGGTCCAGGTGGGCGTGCGGTCACTCGCGCGGATCGCGGCCACTTCGGCGGGCACCCGATCGCGGATCGCACCGAAAGCGCCGCTCACGGTGTCCAGCAGACGCGCGGACACGTCGTCACCGGCCAACTCACGGTAGAACTTGGCGCCATGGAAATCGCCTGGGCCGATCAGGGTGTCGTTGAGGACGGTGCGCGAGATCAAGCCGGAGACCGTCGAGTTCAGGCAGGCCGAGGCGATCAGGAAATCGTCGCGGGTGCCGTAGGTGCGCACGCAGTGGCCAGGGTCGGCCAGCACAACCAACTCGTCGTCGAAGCGCGGACCACCGGCCGCGTGGTAGGCCTCCAGCGCCTCGGTCAACTCGCGGGTGATCGCGCCCTTGCCCGTCCACCCGTCCACGAACACGACGGAGGACGGATCGTGATGTTCGGCCAGGTAGTCCAGCGCCACCGTGTCGATGCCCCGATCTCGCACGATCGACACCGCGTAGTGCGGCACCTCGAGATCCGGGCGCCGCGCACGCAGCCAACGGCGCATCAGAATGCCGACCGGCGTGCCGGCTCGCGCCAGCGACACCAGGACGACGTCATCGCCCCGTTCGGCGACGACCAGTTCGGACACGGTCGCCACGGCCAGCGCGAGCCGTTCGGCGCTTTCGGCGAGCACCTCGTCGAACAGCGACCGATACGACTCGTCCGGCTGATACTCGATCGGCAGCGACTCCGCGTAGTGCGCCTTCCCGGCCTGGATCTTCCGTTCCCGCTCGGCGACGTCGGCCTCGAGATCGACGTTCGACAAGTTCTTCAGCAGCCAGGAAACCTCATCGGCCGCGTAGGAGCCGAATTCCGGGCCATGTAGCGGAGTGGGCAGCGCCCCTACTCTGGTACTCGTCACGCCCGGCTCACCTCCGCGCGTTCGGCGTGCAGCCGCCGCGGGTCGGCCTCCCGCAGTGCCGCGAGCAGCACGTCCGCCCCGGAGGCGGTCAGCACGTCGACCAGCCCGTTCTCCGCCGTCAACGCCGCGGTGTCGGCAGGCGAATCGACCACGACGACGAGCACCGGATTCGCCGCACGCTCGCCCGCCACCGCATCACTCGTGGCGACGACATCGCCACCCTCCGGAGCCGGATCGGCGAACGATTCGTCGAGCCCCGCCAGGTCCGCCTCGAACAGGTCGAGCGAATCCGCCGGCCAATGCGCGTTGTACAGATAGCGGGGGGCGGTATCACCCGGCTCGGGTGCGATGAACCGGAACCCCCGCCGCAGCGGATACCCCGGCTCGTCCAGCACGTACGCGGGTGATCGCGTGGTGGTCTGGAAGCGCGTGGGTGTCCCCGACTCGGCGAGCAGCGCCGCCAACCGAAGTGGCAGATACATCAGCTCTTCGTGCCCGAGCACGATGGCGGCCCGGCCCGGGAATTCGGCGCCGAGCCGGGCGGAGAGCACCTCGCCCGCCTCCAGCAGCGCCGCCTCGAACGCTTCGGTGTCGGAGGCGAGGATGCCGTGCCTGCCGCCCTCCGGGACCGAAGCGGGCCAGGGCAGTTCGACCCGCTGGAACGAACCGATATGCCCGGCTGTCGGATTGAGCCGTGGTTCGGGAAGTGCGCCGACCGCTTCGACCAGCCCTTCGGGCAGCGACGCCCGGCCGGTGGCGAGGCAGACCGTGTCGATCCGGGCCCCGAGTCGCTCGGCGGCGGCGTCGAATTCGGCACGGTCGGCGCCATCGCGCAGATCGACCAGCGACGCGAGCACGTAATGGGTGCGGGGCGAGAAGGCGTGCAGCGCGCGCACCGCATCGAGCGCGGTGGCGCCGGTCGAGATCTCGTCGTCGACCAGCACCAGCGGCAGATCGTTGACGAAGACCTCCGCGGGTGCGGGTTGCAGCAGGTGCGAGGTGGCGTGCGAATGCCCTTCCTCGAATCCGGCGAGCGTCTGCGCGTGCGGCACCTCGCGCCGGGTCGAATGGAGATAGCAGCTCGCGCCGATCCGGGCCGCCACACAGTGACCCAGCCCCGTCGCGGTCTCGGCGAACCCGAGCACGACGGCTTCGCGGTCCCCGAGCACCGCGCGCACCAGATCGCCCAGGTGATCGCCCGCCCCGAGCACGACCCGCGGATCGGTGGGCAGGTGCTTGCCGAGCACGGTGGACACCAGCAGGTGCGCCCGGCGCCGATTGTTGCGGCGAACGCCCGGCTGCACCAGGGCCGTGATCGGCAATCGCGCCGAACGCAGCCGATCCGAATCACGTTCACGCACCGGATCGTGATGCAGATCGATGCCCAAATTTCTTGTCGCCCAAGGTATCTCGTTGTTACCCAGTTCGGTGCCGGTCCGGCTCATACGGTGACCAACGCCGTCAGCAGATCCACGAAGGACACTCCCTTGTTCGCCACTCCGAAGACTCGCGCGCGCAACAGGGTCTGGCGCGCCCAGCTGCGATGCGGCCGCATCTCGTTCATCTTGTTCCGGTAGCCGGAGGCCGCCACGCCCCCTGCGTCCTCCCGGAGGATGTCCAGCGCGTCCGAGTACTCCTCGTGCGTCACCACCGACAGCGCGTGCACGGCGGCCACGTGCGACGGATGGATCACCGTCTTGCCCTGAATGCCGTTGGCCCGGTCCAGCGTGATCTCCCGCAGCAAGCCGTCGAGGTCGCGGCTGACCAGGTACTGCCGGAACGGCACCGCGTCGGATTCCTCGAACGGCGCGGTCCGCAGCAGCGGCCGGAACATCCGTTCGTGGTCGGCGAAGTACTCCCACACCGGCCCGGTGATGATGAACCCCGTTCCGTCCGCACGTCCCAGGTAGTTCACGATGTCGGCGATGACATCGGCGACCACGCGCACGTCGTAGATGGTCAGGTCGCGGTCGCGCCGGATGCCGAACGTCGAGCACATGTCGGTCGCGCCGACCCGCACCGCGAGCACCCGCTCCCGGTGCGCGGCCAGCAGCGCCGCGATCTGGGTGAGCTCGTAATCGCGGGTCTCCCGATGCACCAGCCCCGGCGACTCCAGCACCGGCATCCCGTACAGCGGTCGGTCCACCCGCTGGGCCGCGATGTTCAGCGCGTTGAGGTACTTCGGTCCGGTGACGCTGTCGAACTTCGGGAACACGAAGCCGGTCAACACCTTGGCGCCCCGTCCGAGCTGCTCGATGAGCTCGGTGATCGTGTCCGCGTCGCGCACCCGCACGAACAACAGGGGGTTGGCGTCGTGGCTGTCGGCGAGCAGATCCAGCGCGGCGACGGTCTGCTGCTTGGCGTACTCCACCTCGTGATCGGCCACCGCGTCCTCGAGGTCGATCACCATCGAACACACACCGTGCCCGGCGCGCCTGCCGATGGTCAGCGCGAGGTCCGGCCTGGTCGCGGGCGCGTACAGCGTCGCGCCGAGCCCGATCGCGAGTAGCTCGCGGTCGGTGTGGTCGTCGCCGAACGGCTCGGGCTGCCGGTGGAAGAGTCGCCTCGCCTCTGGGCCGTGCAACTGCCGGAAGTGGCGCAGCGGCATTCGCTTCCGCAGGGAAACCTCCTGCTGGACGGCGATGCCTGCGGTCATCGTTGCCCCATCCTCATTCTCGTCGTGGTCCTGCTTGTTTTCTCATTCGATCCACTACCCCGGCTATGAAGTCGGTGACGGCATCCAATTCCGCCACATAGGCCCAGTAGTCGGGGTGACGCCCCGACAGTGTTTCGCTGATTCGGTCGATCCGTACTGCTTGCGCGTCGAGCACCGAACCCCATTCGGCGACCAGCCCGCGGCTCACCGCGAGCATCTGCGCGTCCCGCAGCCGGAATCGTACGGCCTTGGCGTGTTCTTGCGGGTCGGACCGGATCGCACGCAGCAAAGTGAGCCGCTTGGTGACGGCGTCGACCCGCTGCTCGGCCTCGGTGAGGAACCCGCGCGCGGAGGTGGTCAGATCAAGTGCAAACTCCGGATTGTTCTCTGCCGCCGCCGCACGCGCCCTGCCCAGGGCCGCGTCCGCGGCCTCGATGGCTCGCTGGCTTTCCCGCTCATTGTTAGCCAGATCGGCCGAACTCGCAGCATTGAACTCGCGCAGCAGCGCCGAGAACGCGGGCGGAACTCCTTCCGCCCTGGTCCGGACGGCGGCAAGCCGGGTTGTCACCGAGGAGATCGCGGTGTTTGCGGCCGCGGCGCGAGATGGAGCTTGCGCCAACGCATCCGCCAACTCCTTGGTGGCCGCCTCCAGCCGATTCGCCGCCTCCCGCACCGTGCCCGCGGGCGTGGCGGAACTTGTCGCCTCCAATGTGACCAGCGCCTCATCGACCGCGGTGGCACGTTCACGCACCGAGGGATAGTTCGCGAACTCCGATTCGGCGGCCTGGGCGCGCACGCCGGCCGCGGCGCTCTTCACCTGCTGAGCCAACCGCGGCACCGCCCCGAGCACGGCGACCGCCTCCTCCAGCCGGATCTGGTCACCGCGATAGAACTCGTCGACCGCGCGCGCCGCCTCGGCCAGTTGCCGTACCACGGCGTCGACGCGCTGCTGTCCCTGCGGTATCGGCGGGCCGCCGTGCTGCGCGGTCTCCAATTCCGCGCTCAGCGTCAGGTACGCCTCCCCGGCGGCATAGCATCCGCGGCGCACCGGTTCCCAGCGCGCGCCCGACCCTCGCTGGGGGAAAACCTGATCGGCTGCGTGCACCGCCGCGTCGGACGCGCTCTGGCGCCGGTCCATGTCGAGAAACGCGGAGGCCAGCCTAGCGCGGGCGTGCTCGATCCACTCGTCGTTTCCCGACGAACGGAACCATCCGCGCCTCCGGCCAGCCACGCCCCGATGGTAGGAGATCTTCCTGTTCGGCGAGGGTTACGCCGGTTCCTACGCAAGTTCGCGGAAACCTACTACTGTCGTAAGGCGTACCCGGCGATTCGGACATGCTGGGAACCAATGACGGACTATTGAAAGGGAATCCCGCATGGGTGTCAGTTTGTCCAAGGGCGGCAATGTCTCGCTGACCAAGGCGGCGCCTAACCTCACTGCTGTTGCAGTCGGCCTCGGGTGGGATGTGCGGACCACCACCGGCACCGACTTCGACCTCGACGCCAGCGCCATCGCGACCGGCGCGGACAAGAAGGTCCTGTCCGACCAGCACTTCGTCTTCTTCAACAACCTGCGTTCCCCCGAGGGCGCGATCGAGCACGTCGGCGACAACCGGACGGGCGAAGGTGAGGGCGACGACGAGGTCATCAACGTCGACCTGACGAACACCCCGCCCACGATCGAGAGCATCTTCTTCCCGGTCTCGATCTACGACGCCGACTCCCGGTCGCAGTCCTTCGGACAGGTCCGCAACGCCTACATCCGCGTCGTGGACCGCAGCAACGGCGAGGAACTGGCCCGCTACGACCTCACCGAAGACGCCTCGACCGAGACCGCCATGGTCTTCGGCGAGCTGTACCGTAACGGTGCGGAGTGGAAGTTCCGCGCGATCGGCCAGGGCTACGCCTCCGGGCTGGCCGGCATCGCCCGTGACTACGGTGTGAACGTCTGAGGAACCTCGCTGTTCGCAGGGGGCCCGGCGACGGGCCCCCTTCGTCGTGCGACCCTGACATGCCGGCGCCCGGGGGCAGCGTTGGACAACCGGCGATCCAGCAGCCACGCTGGTAGCAAACGTCGCCGCCTCGTTTTCACTTCATGAAAGGTCCCAGCGTGGTCCTGCGCATATTCGGCATGTCCTTCCTCGTCACGGCGGTCTCCCTGGTCGTGGCGGTGTTGTACGGCGGACCGACCGCCCTCGCGCTCGTCGTCATCCTCGGCATCCTCGAGGTGTCGCTGTCGTTCGACAACGCCGTGATCAACGCCACCGTGCTCGAACGCATGAGTGCCTTCTGGCAACGGATCTTCCTCACGATCGGCGTGTTGATCGCCGTGTTCGGCATGCGGCTGGTCTTTCCGCTGGCCATCGTGTGGATCACGGCGGGCCTGAATCCCGTGGAAGCCTTCGACCTGGCCCTCAACCCGCCCCCGGACGACGCCCTCACCTTCCCGGACGGCAGCCCGAGCTACGAGAAACTGCTCACCGACGCGCACCCGCAGATCGCGGCGTTCGGCGGCATGTTCCTGGCGCTGCTGTTCCTCAACTTCATCTTCGAGGAGCGCGAAGTCACCTGGCTGTCCTGGCTGGAGCGGCCGCTGGCCAAGGCGGGCAAGTTGGACATGCTCTCGGTGGTCGTCGCGGGCGGCGGCCTGATCCTCACCGCGGAATTCCTCGCCGACGAGGCGCACCGTTCGACCGTGCTGGCGGCGGGCCTGCTCGGCATGATCACCTACATCGCGGTGGACGGTCTGGGCTCGATGTTCCACACCGAGGAGTACACCGAAGGCGGTCCCTCCAAGCTGGCCAAGGCCACCGGTAAAGCGGGCTTCTTCCTGTTCCTGTACCTCGAGGTGCTCGACGCGTCGTTCTCCTTCGACGGCGTGATCGGCGCGTTCGCCATCACCTCCGACCCGATCATCATCGCGCTCGGCCTGGGCCTGATCGGCGCCATGTTCGTCCGGTCCATCACGGTGTACCTGGTCCGCAAGGGCACCCTGTCGGAGTACGTCTACCTCGAGCACGGCGCGCACTGGGCGATCGGTGCGCTGGCGGCGATCCTGCTGATCTCGATCGGGGTGCACGTCAACGAGCTCGTCACCGGCCTCATCGGCGTCGCGTTCATCGGTGCGGCGTTCATCACCAGCATCGTCCGCAACCGTGGTGCGGAGGAAGAAGAACTGGACAGCGAACGGGAACCGACGCCGGTAGGCTGATTCCCGGCAAGCAGCCGAAAGACCCGTTGCGGCAGCGGCCCCATCCCGAGGGATGGCCGCTGCCGCTCTCGTTTCCACGGAGGGGGATCGCCATGGCGATCGGCAACAACCCCGGCGGCGCGAACCTGTCCAAGGTGACCCTGTCGAAGGCGACGCCGAGCATCAACCTGACCAAGCCGGGTGAGCAGCAGGGCACCATGCGGGTCAACCTGAACTGGTCGAGCGGATCCAAAGGGTTCTTTCGCCGCTCCAAGCCCGTCGACCTGGACCTCGGCTGTCTCTACGAACTCGCCAACGGCGCCAAAGGCGTCGTCCAGGCGATCGGCCGGAATTTCGGCGCACTGGAGGTCGAGCCGTACATCGAGCTGGACGGCGACGATCGCAGCGGTTCCGCCACGACGGGCGAGAACATGCACATCAACCTCGCCCGGCCCGAACTGTTCCGGCGCATCCTGATCTTCGCCCTCATCTACGACGGTGTGCCCAACTGGGCGGCAGCCGACGGCGTGGTGACGCTCTACCCCACCTCGGGTCCGCAGATCGAGGTCCGCCTCGATTCACCGGTGGACGGCGCTCGCTCATGCGCGATCGCCCTGCTGCAGAACCAGGGGGCAGGCATCACCGTGCACCGGGAAGTGCATTACGTACACGGTGCCCAGCGCGAACTCGACCAGGCCTACCAATGGGGCATGCAGTGGCAGAGCGGGCGCAAATAGGTCAGCGCGCCGCGGCCACGGGCTCATCCGCCGCGACCCTCGACCGCACTGGGGTGCGTGCGGCGAACACCAGGCCGATCAAGCCGATGCCGAGCCCGGCGACCGTCAGCAGACGCAACGGCTGATCGATCAGCAGCCACGCGAGGATCGCGGTCACCGCCGGCGTCGCGAAGAACAGCTTGCCCACCCTGGTCGCGTCCCACCGGCGCAGCATGGCGTTGAGCAGCAGGAACGCGGCGACGGAGTTCACCAGGACCATCCAGGTGAGCGAACCGGCGAACCGGCCCGCGTCCGACACGTGCACTTGGCCCGACAGCCAGGCCAGCGCTCCCGCGATCGGCGCGCTGACCACCACGTGCAGCGCCGTGGAAGCGCGGGGATCGACCGTGGGCGTGAACCGCTTCTGGTACACGGTGCCGATGCTCAGGCCGAGCAGCCCCACGACGCACAACAGCAACCCGAGCACGGAGAAGTGGGATTGGTCGAACACGGCCAGTGCTACGCCGATTCCGCCGATGCCGAAGCCGAACCACTGCCGCATCGTGACGGTCTCGCCGATCAGTCCGGCGCACAGCGCGATGACCACCGGATTCAAGCCCTGGACCAACGCGATCACCGCCGCCGGGACATGCTCGGCCATCGCCGTGTAGAAGGCGCCGAACTGGACCATCTGCACCGACAACCCGGCGACGAACACGTGGCGCAGCTGGTTGCCCCGCGGCCAGGTGACC
The DNA here is from genome assembly GCF_023501985.1 of Nocardia sputi. Classification (NCBI taxonomy): domain Bacteria; kingdom Bacillati; phylum Actinomycetota; class Actinomycetes; order Mycobacteriales; family Nocardiaceae; genus Nocardia; species Nocardia sputi. The sequence goes on from NZ_JAMFLC010000010.1 coordinate 145,682, forward strand.
CGGGTCGCGAGAGCGTAGGCCGCGAGCAGCACTCCGGCGATGGCGAAGCGTGCGAACAACACCAGTAGCGGCGGCGCGGCGCCGACTCCGATCACACCGGCGACGAAGGCACTGCTCCACAGCACGACGAACAGCGGCTGCGTTGCCACCATCGCGAATCGACTCTGCACAGCGCCTCCCTGAATAACCACCTCGGGTGGTTATCACGGTGACAGTCGACAGACTAACCTGTCAAGGCGGTTAGCATGAGAGGATGTTCACCTTCGTGAGCGGCAACCTCGCTTTGGACTTCGCGGGCACTGTCAAGGCGCGCTCGACCACGTTCGATGACGTCCTCGTCGCTCCCGCCGCGCTCGCCGACTGGATCGTCGCCGCGGGCCTGCTCGACCATCCCCCGCATAGTGACGCCGGCACCCTCGCGCGGGCGGTGCGCCTCCGCGAGGCGGTCTATCGCGCAGCGCTCGCCGCCGCACAGGGGAACCCCTGCACCGACACCGACCGCCGGACCGTCAACGATTTCGCCGACGGCGCACCGCCCTCGATCAGCCTGCGCGCCGACGGCAGCGTCAGCCGCCGCGGCGACGCCGACGCGGCCTTGGCCGCCGTCGCCCGGTCCGCGATCGAGTTACTGGGCAGCACGGCACTGATCAAGGAGTGCGGCAGACCCGCGTGCACCCGGCTGTACGTGGACACCTCCCGGGGCGGCTCCCGCCGCTGGTGCGACATGACGCTGTGCGGTAACCGCGCCAAGAGCGCCGCCTTCCGGGCCCGGCACGGTGGCCCTTAGACCACCGGCACCAGATTGCGCGGGTCGGACCGCGACGCCGGGCGCGACCTCGCGCGGTAACCGCGCGGCCACGCCCACAAGAACACGAAGAACAGCACGATCAGCAGGCTCGCGCGCCCCCACACACCGAATTGGACGACGTTCTCCATCACCTCTACCGAGGTGCCCGAACCCATCGAGTAGAAGTAGCGGAAGACCCCCACCCCGATGGCCGCGTCGGCGACGAGATAGCTGCCGATCAACCACCAGGGCACCTCGAGCAGCACCAGGAACGGCACCAGCCACAAGGTGTACTGCGGCGAATGCACCTTGTGGAACAGCAGGAACCCACACAGCATCGCCCCGCTCACCCCGACCCACCCGAACACCCCGGTCCTCAGGTAACGCTTCCAGCCCAGCCACATGGCCAACGCGAACGCCGCGAGCACCAGCAGCGGCGAGGCGACCGAGACCACCTGCTGGAACGCCGCCTCGCTGTGCGCGTCCGGCCCGAACATCGGCCGCAGTCCCCAATACCAGATGGAATTCGTGGTGATATCGGCCTGACGCAATTGCTGGAAGGTGATCGACGCGCGCCAGCCCTCGTAACCCACCACCGCGAACGGCAGGTTCACCGCGACGACGGTGCCGATCGCCGCGGCCGCGGTGAGCAGAGCGCCACGGACGTCGAGCCCGCCGTCGGGCTGTTCCGGGTCGCGTTCGTCGCCTCCGGTGAGCACATACGCCAGCAGCGGCAACACGAAGATTCCCGGGTACAGCTTGAGACAGAACCCGAGGCCGAGCAGCACTGCGGCCACGATTCCCCTGGTACGCACGGAGTAGCGCGTCAGCGCCGCCATCACGTAGACGGCCGCCACCGCCGTGCAGACGACCGGCAGTTCCCAGTTGTGGAAGGCATACAGCACCAGCGGAGGTCCGGCCGCCCACAGCAGGGCGGCGCCTCCGGCCAGGCGAGCCAGCATCCACGCGGTCAGCAGCGCGAAGGGCGCCAGCAGCAGCGCGGAGTACCGCAGGAAATCGGCGTCGTTGTCCGCTCCGACCGCGCCGAGCCACATCAGCACGCCGCTGAGCACCGGGTATTCCACCGCGCCGCCGACCAGGGCGCCGTCGCCGGTGATGCCGCCACTCACATATGGGAAGACGTGCTCGTTGATGTCTCTGCCGAGCCAGAGGTACTGGATGTCCGAGTAGCAGACGTCCGAATCCTTGATGGCGTCGAATGCCGTGCTGCGACCGTCTCGATCGAACGGCTCCCCCGCACACCGCGCCTTGTTCGCGTACGCCAGCGCCAGAACGAGACCACAGAGCAAGACCACCACCGCGGCCAGCGCCGCGCGGCGTCGCACACCGCCCGCGGGCAGGTCGCTGGCGGCGGGTCCGGTCGGCATGGATCCACCCTAAGCGGACCCGCTCGGCCGTGCCTCCATTCCCTCCCTACGAATGCGAACTCCAGGACCGACCTCACGCGCCCACGGGCGCCCGGCCCGGGGCGATTTCACTGCTCAGGCGCCGCTCATGTAGCCTGTTCGGGTTGCTGACGCAACGAACCCTCCTGCCACGGACCGTCCGTGGCCGTTTCCTAGTCCACAGGAGGTGATTGGTCCGTGCGTCATTACGAAGTGATGGTCATTCTCGATCCGAGCCTGGACGAGCGCACTGTTGGTCCGTCGCTGGACAACCTGCTCAGTGTCGTTCGCACCGAAGGCGGCAAGATCGACAAGGTCGACATCTGGGGCCGCCGCCGGCTCGCCTACGAGATCGCCAAGCACGCCGAGGGCATCTATGCCGTGGTCGATCTGACCGCCGAGCCCGCCACCGTGAGCGAACTCGACCGCCAGCTCGGTCTCAACGAGTCGGTGCTGCGCACCAAGGTTCTGCGCCACGACAAGTAGTCCGGCAACCCTCGTTTGCGTCGGAGCCTGTGCCTAGGCTCTAGCGCAACAGCGAGACGCGGACTGCACACCGAGCAGGAGGAACCACATGGCAGGCGACACGGTCATCACGGTCATCGGCAATCTGACGGCCGACCCGGAGCTTCGATTCACACCGGCGGGAGCGGCGGTGGCGAATTTCACCGTCGCGTCGACCCCTCGGGTGTTCGACCGTAATTCGAACGAATGGAAAGACGGCGAAGCGCTGTTCCTGCGCTGCAATATCTGGCGCGAGGCCGCCGAGAATGTCGCCGAAAGCCTGACCAGAGGTTCCCGTGTCATCGTGAGCGGACGACTCAAGCAGCGCTCCTACGAAACCCGCGAGGGTGAGAAGCGCACGGTCGTCGAGCTCGAGGTCGACGAGGTCGGTCCCTCGCTGCGCTACGCCACCGCGAAGGTCAACAAGACCAGTCGCGGCAGCGGTGGCGGCGGCTTCGGGGCCGGGTCCGGGTCCGGCAGCGGTGGCAACTACGCCTCCTCCGGTGGTAGCGGTGGGCGTTCCGGCGGTGCCGAGGACGACCCTTGGGGCAGTGCGCCCGCGGCCGGCTCCTTCGGGGGCGGCGGCCGCATGGATGACGAACCGCCGTTCTGAGAACGGCCACAACGGCCCGCTCGAATAGGGCCATCACTGATTACGGAGTACAAGACCATGCCTAAAGCGCCCGCGCGCGAAAAGGTGCTCAAGAAGAAGGCTTGCTCGTTCTGCAAGGAGAGCAAGACCGGAACTGTCACGATCGATTACAAGGACACGGCGTTGCTGCGCAAGTACGTCAGCGACCGCGGCAAGATCCGCGCCCGCCGCGTCACCGGCAACTGCGTGCAGCACCAGCGCGATGTCGCGGTTGCGGTCAAGAACTCGCGTGAGGTCGCGCTGCTGCCTTACGTGTCGACGGCTCGCTGAGAAAGGGGAGCACGCAAATGAAGTTGATTCTGACTGCTGATGTGGACAACCTCGGTGCCCCCGGCGACACCGTGGAGGTCAAGGACGGCTACGGCCGCAACTACCTGCTGCCGCGCGGCCTGGCGATCGTGGCCAGCCGTGGCGCGCAGAAGCAGGTCGAGGGCATCCGCCGGGCGCAGGAAGCCCGTCGGGTCCGCGACCTGGACCACGCCAACGAACTGAAGCAGGCCCTCGAGGGCCTGGAGTCGGTCTCGCTGGCGGTCAAGACCGCGGGCACCGGCAAGCTGTTCGGCTCGGTGACCCAGTCGGACGTCGCCGCGGCCGTCAAGGCGGCGGGTGGCCCCGTCGTCGACAAGCGCAGCATCGAGCTGCCGAAGGCGCACATCAAGACGACCGGCAAGCACGCCATCGTGGTGCACCTGCACCCGGATGTGGTGGCGAAGTTCGACCTCACGGTCACCGCCGCCTGATCCAGGCATTACGTCGAGGACCGCTCCCCTCTTTCGGATGGGAGTGGTCTTCGGCTGTGCCCTGCTACCCGGAACCGATTGATAGCCAATTGTTTGCCAAACATTAGACGGCGCTATTCGGGACAATCTGGGCCTCGCCACACTCCGCGCCGGTACTTCATTTCCCAGCCTGTGGACTACCGACCGAACCGACCGCCCGCAATGTGATTCAAGCCATAAGTGGCTCACGTGCTGTTAACCCAACACGCCCGGCTGTTCAACTTGGCCGACACGCCGGTACTTCATTAATCCACACGGGGATGAACGCGGAAGTCGCTATCTATCTGCGTATTCGAGGCTGCCCACCTGGGTTTTCCCCAAGTTGTACACAGGGGGTGCACACCGTTGGGTGAACTCTCCCCAAGTTATCCACAGCTGTGTGCACACCTCGGTTTGGTACACGCCCGCTGAGTCGCCTAGGTTCGTCGCATCGCCGTGCGCGGACCGGTCCCGACCGCGTGCACGGATGGGTGCCACGTCGGTAGCTGGAGCCCTGGTCAGCGGCTTCGGTGAACGTGTCGGTGCCCGGGAGTAGAACGAGTCAACGGGGTGAAACCCGGTCGTGGGGTAGAGAGGACGGTCGAGTCTGGTGACAACCACCGATGACCGCGGGCATACGGGATTCCCGCCCGAACCCCCCGGCGAAGACTTCGGCCGCCAGCCTCCGCACGACATGGCGGCCGAGCAGTCGGTGCTCGGCGGCATGCTGTTGAGCAAGGACGCCATCGCCGACGTCGTCGAGGTGATTCGTCCCGGCGATTTCTACCGTCCCGCCCACCAGGCTGTCTACGACACGATCCTCGATCTCTACGGGCGCGGGGAGCCCGCCGACCCGGTAACCGTCGCCGCGGGCCTGGACCGGCGTGGCGAGCTCAAGCGCATCGGCGGCGCGCCCTATCTGGTCACCCTCACACAGACTGTGCCCACCGCGGCCAACGCCAGCTACTACGCGGAAATCGTTGCGGAAAAAGCCATTCTGCGCCGCCTCGTGGAGGCAGGCACTCGCATCGTCCAGTACGGCTACGCGGGCGCCGACGGCCATGACATCGCCGAGGTGGTCGACCGCGCGCAAGCCGAGGTCTACGAAGTCACCGAACGCCGCACCAGCGAAGACTTCCTCCCCCTCGAAGAACTGCTCCAGCCCACGATGGACGAGATCGACTCCATCGCCAGCCGCGGCGGCATCTCCCTCGGCGTCCCCACCGGTTTCACCGAACTCGACGAGATCACCAACGGCCTGCACCCGGGCCAGATGATCATCGTCGCGGCCCGGCCTGGGGTTGGCAAATCGACCCTAGGAATGGATTTCATGCGTAGTTGCTCGATCAAGCATGGCTTGGCGAGTGTCATTTTCTCGTTGGAGATGAGTCGTACCGAGATCGTCATGCGGTTGTTGTCGGCGGAGGCGAAGATCAAGCTCGGGGATATGCGCTCCGGGCGGATGAGCGACGACGACTGGACCAAGCTGGCGCGGCGGATGAGTGAGATCAGCGAGGCGCCGTTGTTCGTGGACGATTCGCCGAACCTGACCATGATGGAGATCCGGGCCAAAGCGCGGCGTCTCAAGCAACGCCACGACCTCAAACTCGTTGTGGTGGACTACCTCCAGCTGATGACCTCCGGTAAGAAGGTCGAATCCCGCCAGCAGGAAGTCTCGGATTTCTCCCGCAATTTGAAGCTCCTGGCCAAGGAACTCGAAGTTCCCGTCGTCGCGATCAGCCAGCTCAACCGCGGTCCCGAACAGCGAACCGACAAGCGCCCCATGGTGTCCGATCTCCGCGAGTCCGGGAGTTTGGAACAGGATGCCGATATGGTCATCCTGTTGCATCGGCCCGATGCCTTCGAGCGCGACGACCCGCGCGGCGGTGAGGCCGACCTGATCTTGGGGAAGCACCGTAACGGCCCTACCGCGACGATCACCGTCGCACACCAGCTGCATTTGTCGCGCTTCGTGGATATGGCACGCGGCTGACGGCAGCAGCAAAGCAGCTATTGTAGGGTCCGATCCTCCTTCATATTTCCGCACAACTCATCTCAGCTGCAGTTATGTAGCGGTTCCGCATCAAGATGCGCGGGATTCCGGACCCTGGTTTCGGTGAGATCGAATGCGTTAACTCCATTGCGCAGTACCGGTCAAATCTGCGTGGCGCGATCACCCATCCATGGCATATCGGCCGAGGAGGATTCGACTATGACGACGTATGCGCCTGTCACCATCCAGCAAGCACAGTTCCCGATCGTCGAATCGTTCACCCAGGACACCGTGACCAACCCGCACTGGCAGTTGCTGGGCAGCGCGCGGCTGAGCGGCGGCAGCCTGGAGCTCACGCCCAACGCCAATTCCCAGGCCGGGACGGCGTTTCTCGATCAGCCGTTCTCGTCCACGCTCGGCGTCACCATCGACTTCGACTACTCCTGTGAGGGAGGAGCCACGTTCGGCGACGGCTTCAGCGTCTACGTGATCGACGGCGCGCACACGACGCAGCCCGGCGGTCTCGGCGCTGCGCTCGGCTACTCCTGCACGAAGTCGTCACCGACGCACATCGTCGCGCCGGGAGTCACAGCCGGGTTCGTGGGCGTCGGCTTCGACAACTTCGGGAATTTCGGCACGCCGCTCGCCGGTACGGAAGGCGGCGCGCAACGACCCAATACCGTCGGGGTACGCGGAGCCGGCAGCCTGCGGGAGGGGTTCCGCTGGCTCACCGGCGTTCAGGTACCGGGCGGATTCCGCGGGTCGTGGGAGCACGGCGCTCACATCCAGATCTCCATCATCGGCGGCCGACTGACCGTTCGCCATGCCCACAAAGCCAACCCCAACGGCACCGTGTTGATCGACAACTTCGATCTCGCAGGCGCTGCCGGTCAGCCACCCGTGCCGGAGACCTTCAAGCTGGGCTTCGCGGCCGGAACGGGCAGCGCGACCGCGTCTCACCGGATCAAGAACCTCAAGGTGACCCTGCCCGCGGAAATGCCGCTGCAGATGAGCGGCCCACAGACGGCGCAATCGGGCCACCGGATCGCCTACACCATCGGCGTACAGAATCTCGGCCCCAACGACGCCCCCGACGCCATGCTGCAGGGCGCTGTCCCGACGGAGCTGACCGACCTGGAGCTGACCTGCCAGGCCGAGAACGGTGCCGTCTGCGGCCCCGGTTCGGTCCGGAACGGCTTGCACGTGCCGATCGACCTGCCCAAGGGTGGCAAGGCGATCATCAACCTGGCAGGCACCATCGACCCGCAGTACGAGGGCAGGCTCACCTGCACCAGCCTGATCACCTCCCCGTCCCGGGCCAATACCGCCAAGCAGCACTCCGGCTCGGTCACCACCGAGGTCGATCGGCCTCCCGTCACCGTCATGCCCGTGATCATGGGGCAGTGGGCCCAGACGTGGCCAGAGGACGCGCAGGGGTGGATCATCAGCTACGAGCTCACGCTGGCCGCCCACGAGCAGCGGGTGGTGTGGTGGGAGATCCGCTTCGACGTACCGCCCGGAACCCGCATCAATCCTCAGCAGACTCAGTGGTACAAGGTGATCAAGGACGGAACCGACGGATCCGTCGTCATCGCTGCGCCGGACGACACCCACACGATCGAGCCCGGCACGCCGCTGCCTGTGTCCGTGCAACTGCTCTACCCGTCCCAGTACGAGGCCGGTGACGGCACCCTGCGCAACCTCCACGCCACCGAAGTAACCCGCCCATAGGAGACGCCACACAAGACCGCTGCCTCATATGAGGCAGCGGTCTTGCCATGCGCGGAATGCGTGCTCAGGAGAGTCGCCGTCCGCTGGCTCGATTCCGTCCCCAGTAACGCTCGCGGACCCGACCACGACGTCCTCGGTGACGTATGGCCCGTCGGGGGGCTTGTCCGTCCACTTTTGTCGTGTATGGAATGGGGATCAGGACATGGCTCTTCGCGAGCTCTTCGCGCGGCATCGCATAGCTTCGGCTGCTGCCGCACCGGCAGTGCTGGGGGTGGCGGCGGTGGTCGCCGCCTCGTTGGCACTGACATCTACGCCGGAAACCAGGGATACGCAGCTCACCACGTCCGTGACGGAATGCCACGACATGGTGACCATCTCGGTGGCCGGACGCAACGACACTCCTGTGGCGGGGACCACGAAAATGCTCGTGGACGCCAACGGTGATCCGTTGCCCGCCGCGCTGTCGGGTGACCACAGCAGTGAATGGGTGGATCCGGTCGTCAACGCACCGGCCGACGATGTCGAACCCGGCGCGTACGCCGCGGTGTACATCGCGTATCCGGCGAACATGGCCACCTACGAAGACGCCGTCAACGCCGGTGTCGCGAACACCGAGCAGGTGATGCGGGAGATCTCGCAGGCTTGCCCCGACACCAAGTTCTCGATCGTCGGATACAGCGAGGGCGCCGACGTCGTGCGCCGTGTCGCGATGAAGATCGGCCATCAGGAGGCCGGTCAGGACGGTGCATACGGAATCGTCGATCCGGCCGACGTCGTAGGTGTCGTCATCCTCGCCGATTCGGGCCGCTCGGCCGGAGACGGGCCGTTCCCCGGATCCAAGGACCCGTTCGGCAACCCCGATGGCTTCGACCAGCAGTATCAGAACGGCAGGAAACCGGTACCCGGACAAGGTGCGGTGCAGGGGACCAGCGGTGACTTCGGCGCACTGAACGGCAAGATCGCGTCGTTCTGCTCCGACGGAGACCTCACCTGCGCGGCCCCGGAGAACATCTCACTTCTGCAGTTGGTGGTCAACGTGGGCAGGCAGTTGAACGTCGACGCGCTGGAACGAGACGGGCTCACGCCTGCGACCGGGCAGGACGTCGCTGTGGCGCTCAGCCGGATCGCGCTGGCGGCGTTCGCCGATATCCAGTCGCAGCCGAACTGGATGCAGAGTGACGAGACGTTCTTGGAAGTGCTGCTGCGAGTGTCGGATCCGGCGTACAAGCCGGGTGAGACGAAGACCCCTGCGAAGGCGGACTCGATTTCGACCAGCGAAATGTCACCGCTGGCCTACCTGCCGCAGAAGGTGCTCAATGAGATCATCGGTCTGATCGTCACGAACCAGAACACGATTCCCGTGATTCTGAGCGACCCGTACAACCTCACGCTCGGACCCAACCACAGCGGTCACCACTTCGACTACTGGCACGACGCCGACCCTGCCGCGGGCAAGCCGCTGACGTCCGCGGAGTACGCGGCTGCCTGGCTCACCCACCTGGCGAAGCAGGCGCAGGCCGGTAAGCAGGTCGACCCGACGTCCAAGCCGCAAGAGGCGGATCTCGCGGCCGTGTACAAGGCGGTGGAGACTTCCTCGGCGGTCCCGACGACGGAACCCGTGAAGACCACGTCACCGACGACCACCAGCACCGCTCCCATGACGACCGATGCCGCTGACCGGCCGACGACGACGGTCCCGTCGTCGAGCGCCCCGAGCGCTACCTCGTCACCGGTGGTCACCACGCCGCCGGCTCCGTCTCCGGTCGCGTCGCCGGTGCAGACCACGGCGCCCACCACCACCATCGAACCGCCGACGACGACCACGCAATTCGCGGCACCGACCACCAGTACGACCGCGCGAACAACGAATTGATCGACCCGTCGGCCGCGATCGCGAAACGTGATCGCGGCCGACGGCGTTCGGTCGGACGAGCCGCAGTCGGCGCGTGTTCTGACTGCTCGACAGCGCAGCCGCGCCATCGCTTCGGCGAGTGGTGATCCGACTGGGGCCGTCGCCGTGCTTGCCGAACGGCGGACAGAGTCACACGTCAGGCGATGGCGTCGCGCAGGTGGCGGGCCAGCACTTCGACGCGGCGCTGTTGGAGATCGGCGAATTCTTCTGGGTGGTGGATCTCCACGCTCAGCCGTCCGGCGAAGGTGCTGATCACGCAGGTGCCGCCGCCCGGTTGCTGGGGGCGGCGGCCGGTCAGGTCCGGTTTCGCGAGCATGGTGGAGTGGAAGTCGTCGACGCGCAGCCCGTCGTGCTCGGGTAGCGGCGGGATGGTGCCCCAGTTGGTCGCGATGACGACGCCGGGCAGGGCGGGCCTGGGTGCGGCAGCCATGTCGGGGATGCTCAAGGGCGTGCGTTGCACGATGCCCGCGGCCAATCCGGCGTGCAGAGCTTCGCTGATGCCGCGCGCCGACTCCACCAATGTCACCTCCGATTCCGGTGACAGGTAGTTGGCGAAGCCGAGGACGTTCGTCCCTTCGGTGGCGTCGATTTCGGGGCTCACCCTGCCGCGCAGGTCGACGGAGTACAGGTAGAGCAGCCCCGTCAGCGGTAGTTCGCGAATCTCGGCTTCGGTACGCAACAGCGCCGCCGACACCAGGCCGTGCACCGTGACGTTCTCTCGATGTCCGAGTGCGACCAGCGCCGCGGTCTCTTCCTGGCTGAGTCGGCACCGGGTGGTGCGCAGGATCGGGTAGTCGTCGTCGCGCGGCTGCGGAACCGACGCGGCGGCGGGGGCTTCGCCGGGCGGCACAGAGCCGGGCAAAGCCATCTTCTCGATGCCTCGCGCCGCCAGCAGGTGCTCCACTGGGTCGGGAAAGGCGTGCACCGGCAGTTCGGGGGTACCACCGCCGACCGCGTCCCGATACCCGGTCCAGAGCTCGGTGACGATGACGAACGCGTGATAGGCGTCGGCGACGCTGTGATGGATCATGAGCGTGACGCTCGCGGTATCGCCGTCGCGCACCACGCACAGCCCGCAAACGCCTCCGCGCTGGTCGAATTTGGCGCCGGTGAGCGCGAATTCGGGGTCGGCGTCGGCGACGAAGATCTCGGGCGTGGCATCCGTTACGGCGAAGACGTGACCGCCTTGTTCCGAGGACTCGATGCGGGCGCGCAGGATGGGATGCGCCCGGGAGACGGCCTCGAAGGCGGCCGTCAACGCCCGCAGGTCCAACCGGCCGCATACCCGTGCCGAATAACCGATGAAGACCTCGCCCGCGGCGAACATTTCCTCGCTCGGGGCAAGCCGGCGGATGACGTCGACCACGATGATGCATTCCCTTCGCTCCCGGCGAGACTAGCCCGAACATCTTGCCCGCGCGCACTATTCGCCGAAATCGGGCGAACGGGACAGCGACCGGACTTGTCACAAGCGGGAACCGGATCTGTCGGTCCCGTGGATAAGCTCCGAGTGGTCGAAAGGGAGGGGAGTATGTCGCGATCCGAGCGGCTTCGATCCGGCACCGAGCCGGTCGTCGGCCCGCGCCGAACGGCGGTCGCGCGATGACGCGCCGCGGGTGGGCGCTGTTCCTGGCGATGGGCGTTATCTGGGGCGTGCCGTACGCGATGATCCGCATCGCGGTGGAGGACCTCGACCCGATCGTGGTCGCGTTCGGCCGCACGCTGATCGGCGGCCTGCTGCTCGCGCCGGTCGCGCTGTATTCCGGCGTGCTGGTCCCGGTGTTGCGGCGGTGGCGGCCGCTGCTGCTCTACACCTTGGTGGAGATCAGCGGTCCGTGGTTGCTGATCGGGTACGCCGAGACCACGCTGAACAGCTCGACCGTCGGCTTGCTGATCGCCGCGGTGCCGCTGATCGCCGTGGTGATCGTGACCGTGCTCGGCCACGACCGGTTCGACGCACGCCGGATCACCGGCCTGCTCGTCGGGTTCGCGGGTGTCGCCGCGCTCGTCGGCCTGGACGTCGACCTGGGGAATCCGGCGGCGATCGCCGCGATCGGCCTGACCACGATCGGATACGCGGTGGGCCCCATCGTGATCGACCGGGCGCTGGCCGACCTGCCTCCGCTCGGTGTGGTGACCGGCTCGCTGCTGCTGGCCGCGGTGATCTACGCGCCGTTCGCGGGCCTGCGGTGGCCGTCGCACATCACCGCCGATTCGGCCTGGTCGGTACTCGGCCTCGCGGTGATCTGCACGGCCGTGGCGTTCCTGTTCTTCTTCGCGCTGATCGCCGAGGTCGGCCCGGCGCGCGCGACGGTGATCACCTACCTCAATCCCGCGGTGGCGATCCTGCTCGGCGTCACGGCGCTCGACGAGCCGCTGACCGCGGGCATGGCGATCGGCTTTCCGCTGGTCATCCTCGGTTCGGTGCTGGGCACCGCAGGGGGGCGCGACCGGCGGGCGCTCGAGGAATCGACCGCGGCAGCCGCGCCGGAGGCAGCCGTTCCATTACCCGAGAGGTAATCGCCACGAAGCGCGTGCGCGCTGAGAATGAATGCGTGCCGCACGATTGCGCGGCGTTGCCCGAAAGGACCCGGCAGTGTCAGTCACCACGCCGACCACGCGAATGGTGGTCGAAGAGTTGTTGCGGCGGATCGGTTCCGGCGATCCGGAAGCCATCGCCGAGATGTACGCCGAAGAAGTCGATTGGCGGCTGGATTGGCCGGAGGCTGAGCACGGCCGCGCGGCGACGCCCTGGATCCGGCACCGTTCGACCCGGGCCGACGCCGCGGAGCATTTCCGCTCGATCGCCGAACATCATGTGCCGGAGGAGGTGGCCACCACCGTCGACGGCGTGCTCGTCGACGGCGCCGACGCCGTGGCGCTCGGGGAGATCCGGCAGACCGCGCGCCGCACCGGGCGTGCTTACCGCGCGCGGTTCGCGCTGCACCTGACGGTGCGGGATGGCCTGGTCATCCGGCACCACGTCTACGAGGACAGTCTCGCCGTCGCCCAGGCATTCGATCCGGTGGGATGAGTACGTAATACGCTGTTCGGAGTGCTGGACTCGAACGAAGACTTCGCAGACGAACTCGCCGATGTGACCGCCACCCGTACCGCGTACGACGAGGTGGCCGACCTCTACACCGACCTTGTCCGGCATCAACTCGCCGGCCAACCGCTCGACCGGGCGATGCTGGCCGTGTTCGCGGAATCGGTGGCCGACAACGGGTCCGGACCGATCGCCGATCTCGGTTGCGGGCCGGGTCGGATCACCGCTCATCTGGCGTCGCTGGGGGCGGAGGTGTTCGGCATCGATCTCTCGCCGCGCATGATCGAGCTGGCCCGCGCGCAATACCCACAGCTTTCGTTCGAGCAAGGTTCCCTCGAGCAGCTACCGATGGGCAATGAAACCCTCGGCGGCATAGTGGCTTGGTATTCGTTGATCCACACCCCGCCGGAACGCGTGCCGCATGTGTTAGGCGAGTTCCATCGGGTACTCGCGAGCAAAGGGCACGTGTTGCTGGCTTTCCAGGCGGCCGACTTGCCCGACACGGTGGAAGCCTTCGACCACAAGGTGACTCGCGCCTATCGGTGGGCGCCCACATGCCTCGCGCGTCTGCTCGGCGCCGCCGGGTTCACCATGATCGCTCGCATGGTGCGCGAGCCGCGTCCCGAGGAGCGGTTCGGGCAGGCCTACCTGCTGGCTTCGAAGGATCGGTGATTCGCCGAACGCGGTTCATTCCGTCCGGGTAGGTTTGTCGTGTCGCGGCGGTTTCATGGCTGCGCGGGCCCGCCGACAACGTGGTCGATCTGAAATCCGAACTCTTCACCATGTCGTCAGGGGGCGACTCATCATGGAATTCATCGCGCCGGTCGATTCCGTCTTCTTGCTCGCCGAATCCCGCGAACAGCCGATGCACGTCGGTTCGCTGCAATTGTTCGAGCCGCCGGAGCAGGCGGGGAAGGACTTCGCCGCGCAAGTCCACGAGGAACTATTGCGCAACACCGACGTGGATCGGGTCTTTCGCAAGCATCCAGCGACGATCTTCGGATCACCGCAGATGGCTTGGACGTATGCCGAGGACGTGGAACTCGCCTATCACGTGCGGCGGCTGGCCGTGCCCGGTCCGGGCCGCATGGACCAAATCGTCGAGCTGGCGTCCGGGTTGCACAGCAACTTGCTCGACCGGCATCGCCCGCTGTGGGAGTTCCATCTGATCGAGGGCCTCGCCGATGGCAGGTTCGCGCTGTATTCCAAAATGCATCACGCCTTGATCGACGGCATCTCCGCGCAACGCCTTCTGCGGCGCACGCTGACCAGCGATCCGTCCTCCACCGCGACACGGGTGCCGTGGCACCTGCCACGGGAAAAGCGCAGGGCCGGGTCCGGCTCGGGCGGTACGGCGCGGAATCTGATCTCCGCGGCGTCGTCCGGCGCGTCGCTGCTGCGCGCGGCGCGTACGGCCCTGGTGCGCCAGCAGCTGACCTTGCCGTTCGCCGCCCCACGCACCATGTTCAACGTGCCCATCGGCGGCGCGCGCCGCTCGGCCGTCCGATCCTGGCCGTTGGAGCGGCTGGAGCAGGTCAAGAAGGCAACCGGCTCGACGCTCAACGATGTGGTGCTCACCATGTCGGCGGGCGCACTGCGGCGGTACCTGATCGAACGGGACGCGTTGCCCGACAAACCGTTGATCGCGATGGTGCCGATGTCGCTGCGCGCCGAGGACGACGAGACCAACGGCGTGAAGGTGGGGGCGGTGCTGTGCAACCTCGGCACCGATATCGCCGATCCGCTGGAGCGCCTGCAGGTGGTCAGCGCGTCGATGCGGGACGGGAAGGACGTCTACCGCACGTTGTCGTGCAACCAGACGATGGCGCTGTCCGCGCTGATGCTCAGCCCGCTGGCCCTCAACCTCGTGCCCGCGCTGATTCCCTGGACGAATCCCACCTTCAACCTCGTCATCTCGAACGTGCCGGGACCGCGCGAACCCATGTACTGGAACGGTGCGCGCCTCGACGCGAGCTACCCGCTGTCCATCCCGTTCGACGGCCAGGCGGTGAACATCACGCTGACCTCCAACGCGGGCAATCTCGATTTCGGCCTGGTCGGCTGCCGCCGCAGTGTTCCGCAGCTGCCCCGCTTGCTCGATCACCTGGAGCAGTCCCTTGCCGAACTGGAGCGGGCCACCCCCTGACTCAGCAGCGCATTCCGCAGAAAACTAGAACGTGTTACTGTCGATGCATGGTGCGAAGGCCAGTCGAGGAAGCCGCGGCCGCTTCATGGCGATATCTGCGGCTCGCGGTGGACTCGACGCGCAGCGGCCGCGCCGCGCCGAGCGTCACTTATGCAACTCGTTCTAGTACATCTGCGCCGCGCCGTTCGCGGCGGAGCAGTTAGGGAGACCAGCACGCCATGCGAACCGAAATCTGCGAACGGCTCGGGATCGAATTCCCCATCTTCGCCTTCACCCACTGCCGCGACGTGGCGGCTGCGGTCAGCAACGCGGGCGGACTCGGCGTGCTCGGCGCCGTCGGCTTTACCGCCGAACAGCTCGAGGTCGAGCTGGCCTGGCTGGACGAGCATGTGCAGGGCGTGTACGGCGTCGACCTGGTGATCCCCTCCAAGTACGAAGGCAAGGGCATCGATGGCCTGACTCCCGAGGAACTGGAAGCCAAACTCGCCGAGATGGTCCCGCAGGATCATCGCGACTTCGCGGAGAAGATCCTCGCCGACCACGGCGTGCCCAAGCTGCCGGACGGCGAGCACCACAACCAACTGCTCGGCTGGACCGCCACCACGGCGGGGCCGCAGGTGGAGGTGATTCTCCGGCATCCGAAGGCCAAGCTGGTCGCCAACGCCCTGGGCACACCGCCCGAGGACGTCGTCAAGCAGGTGCAGGATTCCGGCAGGCTGATCGGCGCGCTGTGCGGATCGGTCAAGCACGCGCTCAACCACAAGCGCGCGGGTCTGGACTTCGTGGTCTGCCAGGGCACCGAGGGCGGCGGCCACTGCGGCGAGGTGTCCTCGCTGGTGCTGTGGCCGCAGGTCATAGATGCCGTCGGCGATCTACCGGTGCTCGCCGCCGGTGGTATCGGCAACGGTCGTCAGGTGGCCGCCGCGATGGCGATGGGCGCCGCGGGCGCGTGGACCGGTTCGGTGTGGTTGACCGTCGAGGAGGCCAACGTCCCCCCCGCGCAGATGCAGAGCTACATCGAAGCCACCAGCCACGACACCGTTCGCTCGCGCGCCTGGACGGGTAAGCCCGCCCGCATGCTGCGCAACGATTGGACCGACGCGTGGGAGCAGGCCGACACTCCCGACCCGCTGCCGATGCCGTTGCAGATGATGGTCGCGTTGGACGGCGTGAAGCGCGGCCATCGTTATCCCGAGGCCGCCAAGGACGTCAACTTCAATCCGGTCGGCCAGATCGTCGGCATGATGAACCGGGTGGAACGCTCCGCCGACGTGGTGAACCGGCTGATCCAGGAGTATGTCGAGGCGTGCGAGCGCCTCGACAAGCTCAACGGCGGGGCCTGAGCTCGCGCTCGCACGTCGATGATGCCGTGCGGATCGGCCGCGCGGCATCCCACCGGCCGGATCCCGGTCACTCGGAAGGCACACGAGCGTACGCCGCATCGTCGTGCGGCGCGCGCTGTGATTGCTTGCCTCTGAGTCGGATTCATCTCGACCGGTATCGGCCTCGGCAGTCCGTCTCCGCTATACGCATGCCCACCACATCACACACTGGAGACCCAAACTGTCTGGGGCAGGCTGCTGCGGCCGAGGCTGCGCACTCTCGCGCTTCGGCGCGCTGAGGAGACCTGACCGAGAACGAGCTCCCACATCTGTCCCAGACGAATTGTGCAGTGTACGAAAACTAGGCGGTGGCGGCGTGGGATTCGGCGGCGCGGTCCCCGATCCCTGCCACCGATTCCTCGAACCGCGCGATGACCTTCTCGTGGTACATGCCGAACAGATCCTCGAACAGCGCCAGCTGAGCATCGCTGGGCCCGGCGCCGGAATCCCACACGGCGGCCAGCGCCCGCCAGATCAAAACGTGCAGGTCTGGTGCGCCCGCGAAATACGCATCGACCGCTTCCGGCACCTCGAGCACCATCTCGCCGATCGAGTTCAAGATCGCGCGCTGCATAGGGAGACCGAGCACGGTCAGCAATCTGCGCACCAGCGCGACCTCGAGCGCCAAAAGCTGCCGCAAGTCGGGAACATCTTGCCGAGCAATCGATTCGAGTTCATCGATGGCGGCCTTCAGTTCGGCCGAATCGATCCGTTGTTCGCCACCGGTGTAGGCGAGCAGCGTTTCGAGCACGAGATTGCGCTCGACGTCCACGATGTCGCGGAACATCTCTATCGCGATGTCCGGCATGGGAATCGAGAAACGGAACAGGTGGCGGTACACGTCCATCCCGCCGGTCTCCCGGACGTCACGAATCGTGAATCCCTTGCCGCGCCGGGCTTCGACGAAGCCGTACGACTCCAGCCGGCCGAGAGTCAGCTGCGCGGTCGCGCGGTTCATGTCGAATTCCTCGGCGACCTGACGCACCGACGGCATGAGATCCCCTGGCTGATATTCCCCCGCGGCAACCCGGCGCGCCAGCTCGTCGGCAACGTCGGCGACCACCGTCTGGGAACCCATCGAAGTCACCTTTCGACTACTTTCGAATACGTCCCAGACAGTCTAAGCCCTACTGTCCGGTACTGCATCTGTGTCACACTTGTGCGCGCGACTGTGAGGTGAGGCATGACCATCCGGCCCATCGGAGAGCGCCCCGAGGAGGGGTCCACGGGCAAGCGATCCCGGCTTTTCGCGTCGCGTTCTCATGGCAAACCTCCTGTTCACAGCGCTGTTCGCGGCGCGAAACTCGCCGCGCTGCCGATGGCGTTGGCCGGGCGACAGGCCGCGGGGGTCGGCAAGAGGGCACTCGGCAGATCGGCCGAAGAAGTCAATCGCGACATCCAGCTCCGCACCGCCCAGCACATTTTCGAGGTGCTCGGCGAGCTGAAAGGGTGTGCCGCGAAGCTGGGGCAGCTACTGGCCATCTACGAGCTGGCCCTGCCGCCGGACGTTGCGGAGCCGTACCGGATCGCGCTCAGCAGGCTGCAGGACGCCGCGCCCGCCATGCTGCCGCACATGGTGCATGCCGCCATGGCCGAAAGCATGGGCGCGGATTGGCGTTCCCGCTTCCGCGAATTCGACGATCGGCGCGCCGCCGCGGCCTCGCTCGGGCAGGTGCACCGCGCGGTCTGGCACGACGGCAGGCCGGTCGCGGTCAAGGTGATGTACCCCGGCGGCAGGCAGGCGGTGGCGCGCGATCTGGATCAGCTGCGCCGGATCTCCTATCTGGCAGCGGTATTCCTGCCCGGCGCGGACGTGAAGGCGGTGACCGAGGCGATCTGCGCGTCGGTGACCGGCGAGCTCGACTACGCGGCGGAGGCAACCCATCAGCGAGCTTTCGCCGCCGCCTACGCCGACGATCCGGACTTCTTCGTCCCGAATGTCGTCGCACAGCAGGGCGACGTACTGATCAGCGAATGGATCGACGGCACCCCGGTGCCGCGCATCGTCGCTTCCGGCACACGGGCAGAGCGCGACCGGGTCGGCATGCTCATGGTCCGTTTCGTGACCTCCGGATGGGGCCGTCACGGTCTGCTGTACGCCGATCCGCACCCGGGCAACTTCCGGGTGCTGCCCGACGGACGGCTCGGCGTAGTCGATTTCGGCGCGTGCTGCGCTTGGCCGCCCGCGGGCTTCGACGAGCTGACGCTCGAATGCTGCAAGGCGATCTTCCGAGGCGGGCCCGGCGAATTGGCCGCGGCCACGCGCAGGCACGGTTTCGTGGAAACCGGACGGGACCTCGACAGCGAGGCGCTCTACGCCGCGATCACACCCTGCGGTGAACCGCTACGGCACGCCACCTACCGGCTCACCACGCGCTGGCTGCGCCGGCAAGTGTTGCGCACCACGAACCCTCGCCTGACCAATGTGGTCCGTCAGATGACCATGCCCGCCTACTTCACGCCGTTCGCTCGCTCGTTCCTCACCCTGGTGGGAGTGCTCGGTCAACTGGAGACCGAAGGGCCTTTTCGCGACGAGATCGTCCGCTGGCTACCGGAATTGGGCGAGGCGTTCACCCCGGACGAAGCACCGGCGACCCTTCCGGTGACGGTAGACCTGGACACAGCGCGCAAGCGGCGGGCCGAGGCGGGCAACGGCGGCATGCCGGTCAGTTGAGCCCGATCCGCCAGGCCCGCAAGCTCATTCGATATGCTGACCATCGGACTCCTGCGAACCCAGCCGTAGGCAGCTCGCTGTCCCAGACAGAAGTCACGTTCTGGCTCGAACGAATCCGTGAGGCACCCGGAAACAGGCACGTCACCGAGACAACCACTCACGCCAGTGTGGCGCGATCAGCGCGGTGATCTCGTCGTAGCCCCTGGCCCCGGGATGTGCACCGTCGCCCGCGCGTACCTCGGCGGCCCACACCGTGTTGTCGCGCAACGCCTCGTGCACGCGCACAAAGGGCACGTCCGAAACGGCGCATGCCCGCGAGAACCGCTCCTCCAGCGCGGCGGTGCGGGCGTTGTGCTCGTCGTCCGCGATCGGCGGCGGGGCGACCATCAAGATGGGCCAGTGCCGCTCGGCCGCCTGCCCGTGCAGCGCGAGCAGGTTGGCCACCGACTCCTCGGGGCTCACCCGCGGGCCGCCGTTTTCGTATATTGCGTCGTTCACGCCGAACGACAGCACGACCCTGCCGTCCGTGCCCTCCGGCAGCCGGGACGCGCATTCTGCGCCGAAGCGCTCCAGGATCTCGCTCGAGGTCTGCCTGCGCACCCCCAAGTTGTAGGCGGTCAGCGGCACGCCCTCCGCGTGCGCCGCGGACGCGAGCCGGCCTGCCCAGCCCAGGCAGCGCGGGTCGCCGACACCGGCGACGAACGAATCCCCGACGAAACACACACGCAGATCACGGCTCATCGCACGATCCTCGCAACGCGGAGACCGGCCCGCGCGTACCGGGTGCGGCCAATATGATCACGAGGTTCGACCGGGAGGGAGCAATGGTGACAACCGACTCGGAGCGCGCAGCGCCGGTTCCGCAGTGGTTCGCGGAGTTGTTCGCCCATCGACGTTGGATTCGCCGCAGCCGACCGTTTCCGCACGTGTACGCCCGCGACGTATTCGTTCCCGAGTTCTATCAGCGGTTGGCCGACGAGCTGGAGCGGGTTCGCCGGGAGAGCCCGCAGCTGTTCGGTTCCGTCGCCGACGGTTACAGCGCCGACGGCATCCGATTGGCCGACCTGCGCGACGGCCCGATGGCGCTGTTCAGCTCGCGTGAATGGCACGACCTGGTCGCCCGGCTCGGCGGAGTCGACACGACCGGCGACGTCGAGGGGTCGGTGCACCATCACGGGCCGGGCAGCCCGTTCGGCTGGTCGCACAACGACCTCAATCCGGCCTGGTTCCCCGGGCCGCCACCAGGCCGGGACGAAGTGCGCCTGCCCGACGGCACGGTCGACACCAAGACCGGAGCGCGAGCGCCCGGCGTCCGCGCGCGCGAGACCGTGCGGGCCGTCGCGGTGCTGTTCTATCTGGGCAATCCGGGATGGCAGCCGGGCGATGGCGGCGAGACCGCGCTGTACGACCACGTCGCCGAGGCGGCCGCGCTGCCGTCGGTAACCCTCGTGCCACCGCTGGACAATTCGCTCGTGCTGTTCGAAGTCACCCCGCGCAGCTGGCACACCTTCGCGGGTAACAATGTCCGAGATCGCAACAGTGTGGTGATGTGGGTGCATCGCACCAGGGCGGACGCCGAACGGCGCTGGGGAGGAGACAAGATTGTCCACTGGTGAACGCCGCGTCTGCCTGCTGACCGGGGCGAGCGGCACCCTGGGCGACGCCTTCTGCCAGGCCTACTATCGCGACTACGACATCGTCGCCGTGTGCCGCACGCGCACACCCGCGGTGCCGTCACAGCTGGAGTGGTACGTCGATCCGCTCGCGCCGGACGCGCCCGTTCCAGAGAACGATTCGCGCGTCTTCGTGGTCCGGTCGGATCTGACCCAGCCCGGCGAGGTGGAACGGGTGGTTGACCTGGCACTGGCCCGGTTCGGCCGGGTCGACTTGCTGGTGAACAACGCCGCGCACGTCCGGCTGCATCCGCGCGGCATCGTCGACGGCGACGCGGCGCTGGACGACTTCGATCCTCACTTCACCCTGAACGTCGCCGTGCCGCTGCGTTTTTCGACACGGCTGGCGCAGCGGTGCTGGTTGCACGCGGGCCAGGAGAATCGCGCGCGCAACCGCAACATCGTCAACGTATCGAGCATTTCCGGGTCGGAGGTCTATCCGGGGCAGACCTTGTACTCCGCGTCGAAAGCCGCGCTCGATCAGCTCACCCGCAACCTCGCCGCCGAGTTCGCCGAGTTCGGCGTGCGCGTGAACGCGATCGCGCCCACCACTTTTCCCGTGCTGGTCCCCACCGAGCGAGTCGCCCGCGCGATCGTCGAGCTCGACGCGGGCGACCGGTCCGGCGGCGTGTACGGGGTCGGCGTCGACCCGGACCGAGCCGACAGCGTCTCCCTGCGGCTCGCCGACGCCGAAACGTAAGCCGTATGCCGATTATTCGCTCGACGCGAGCCCGGTGGCCTGCTCGGACAGCGTCCACAATCGCCGCGCGAGATCGGCGTCGACCGCCTGCTTGTTGCTCGGCGCCTCCAGTTCGAAGCGGTGGAAGTACCGGCCGTTGATCGCCGCGCCGTCGGCGGTGGTGGCCAGGTGCACCAGCGGCTCGGCGCCCTTGTCCGGGCGGATGAAGAACGGGCGCGCCAGGGGAGACCGGATGAACCAGCCGAGGCCGAAGGGGGCGTTGTCGTAGACGTGGGTGGCGACCACACCGGGATGGAAGGCCGCGGTGGTGAGTCCGGTGCCCTCCGTGCGGCGGGCCAATTCCCTGGTGAACAGGATGTTCGCCAGTTTGGATGCGCCGTACGCGCCGAGCTGGCTGAACGAGCCCGTCGCCGCGTTCGCCGTGTCGAGGTTCAGCTCGGCCATCCGGTAGGTCATGCTCGCGGTGTTGACCACCCTGGCCTGCGCCTGGGTCAAGCGCTCCAGCAGCAGGTTGGTCAGCAGGAACGGCGCCAGGTGGTTGACCTGGAAGGTGAGTTCGTTGCCGTCGTCGGTGACGGTGCGCTTGGGCCACGCGCCGCCGGCGTTGTTGGCCAGCACATCGATCCTGGGGTAGCGGTCGAGCAGCTGATCGGCCAGCTTGCGCACGTCGTCGAGCCGGGCGAAGTCTGCTACGAACGGCTGCGCGCCCGCCTTCGCCGCCACCTCGGCCGTCCGCTCCGGCGATCAGCCGACGACCGCGACGGTGGCCCCGCGCGCCGCGAGCCGCTGCGCCGCCGCCGCGCCGATGCCCGAGCTGGCGCCGGTCACCACCACTGTCTTTCCGGTCAGGTCCTGCTGTAGCTGGTCCTGCGCTGCCATTCCTGCCTCCCGAGCATCGTTTACCTGACCCGATCGTCTTCGGCTCGCGTGTATTCGGCAAGCACCGACGCGCCCGAGCAGTGCTCGGCGATCTCGTCGCTGGTCGTCAGCCATACCCCTGGGTGATTCGCCACGTAGTCGAGCGCCTGATCGAGGTATTTGATCCGGAACGCCTGCCCGATCACGAACGGGTGCAGGGCCAACGCCATGACCCGGCCGCTGTCGGCCGACTCGGCGTAGAGCTGGTCGAGTTGATCGCGGACGATCCGCACGAAGTCCGGTCCACTGGTGGCCTTGCCCAGGAAAAGCGTGTTGTCGTTGAGTTCCACCGAGTAGGGGACGCTGAGCAGGCCGGGTACCGACAGCGGATAAGGCTGGTCGTCGTTGGTCCAGTCGAGCACGTAGCCGAGGCCGAGTTCGGCCAGCAGCGCCGGGGTCTGGAAGGACTCGGTGAGCGCGGGCCCCATCCAGCCGCGCGGCCTGCTGCTGGTCGCCTGTTCGATGGTCGCGACCACGTCGGTGAGATACGCCCGCTCCTCGTCCACCGGAAGGTCGGCCTGGAAGATCGAGTTGTTCTTCCCGTGCGCGACCCACGCCCAGTTCCGACGCACACCGGCCGCCACGATCTGCGGATTGTGTTCGACGACATCGGAATTGAGCAGCGCGCTGGCACGGACGCCGTGCCGGTCGAGGACTTCGATCACCCGCCAGATGCCGACTCGCGGTCCGTAATCCCGCCAGCCGTAGTTCAGCGGGTCGGGCGCGAGCCCGGCGGTGCCGGGAAAGATGCTCGTCGACGGACGGTCCACCTGATAGTGCTCGACGTTGAGCCCCACATAGAACGCGACACGAGCGTCGCCGGGCCACCGCAGCGGCGGGCGGTCGACGATCGGGCTGTAGTGGAAAAGTTCGTTGTCCATGCCCTCATGCTCGAACTTGACACTGGTGTGAGGATCAACCTGGAAGATAGTGATATAGGGCACATCCGCTGAGCGATACACGCCACCACCGGCGCGTCGTCGTGTCTATCGGCCGGTATCGTGCAGCGAACCTACAAACCGGTACGGCCTGAAGTGCCGGAGAGGCGGAGGAGCACCGGAACGCGGGTCCCGCGCCACCCTAACCGGTACGGCCTGAAACCCGGAGAGGCTGGGAAGCATGCGAGTGGACGGGCGGGAGATCCCGGTCACGGGGAGCTTGCTGCAGCCGCTGATCCGCCGGACGAGCGATATCGTCCGCGTCGTCCTGGCGGCGATCTGGGTGGCGGTCGTGATCGCGGCGTCGCTGATCACCCGCCCGGAGTGGCTGGATTTGGAGCGCTCGGTCTCCAACATCGTCGGTTTCCTCAATCCGGACCAGTCGAACCTGGTGTATCTGGTCTACGGCATGGCGATTCTCGCGTTGCCGTTCGCGATCTTGATCGAGCTGATCATCGGCAGGCAGTGGAAGCTGCTCGCCGGCTATGCCGCGGCCGGGGCCGTCGCCGGACTGCTGCTATCCATCACCGGCACCGGGCTGTCCGCGCCGAAATGGCATCTGCAGGTGCCGGACCGGCTGGACACCTTCCTGTCCCAGTTCCTGGACGATCCGCGCTGGATCGCGATGATCGCCGCGATGCTCACCGTCGCCAGCCCGTGGCTGCCCATCCGGCCGCGCCGCTGGCTGTGGTTCCTGCTGCTGGCCTTCGCGCCGATCCACCTCGTGGTCAGCACCGTCGTGCCCGCGCGGGCGATGTTCGGCCTGGCGGTCGGCTGGCTGGTCGGCGCGGTGATCGTGCTGGTGGTCGGCACGCCCGCGCTGGAGGTGCCACTCGACGCCGCCGTTCGGGTGCTGGCCGGACGCGGCCACACGGTCACCGCGTTCACCGTGGTGCATCCGGCGGGGCGCGGGCCGTTGCTGCTCGCCGCCGCCACCGAGGGCCCGGAGCGTGAGCTGGTCATCGAGATGTTCGGTAAGAACCAGCGCAGCTTCGGCGCGCTGCGACAGTTGTGGCGCTGGCTGACGTTCCGCTCCAGTGAGACCGCTGCCATTCACGGCTCCATGTACCGGGTGGTCGAGCACCGCGCACTCATGGCGATCGCGGTCGGCGAACTCGGTCTGGGCAGCGGTAGCCCCGTCGCGGTAGCCGCGCTCTCCCGTGGCTGGATGTTGTACGCGCGCACCCGGCCCCGGGGCAAGCCCCTCACCGAACAGCCCGCCGAGGTGCTGCCGGGCGTGTGGCGAGCGCTCGACACCTTGCACCGGAAACAGATCTCGCACGGCGACCTGCGACCGATCGACATCCGCGTCGAGGACGGGGTC
This sequence comes from Nocardia sputi, assembly GCF_023501985.1. NCBI lineage: Bacteria > Bacillati > Actinomycetota > Actinomycetes > Mycobacteriales > Nocardiaceae > Nocardia > Nocardia sputi. Next base: position 170,229 of record NZ_JAMFLC010000010.1, read on the forward strand.
ACGCTGTTCTGCGGCTTCGGCAACGCCGAGTACGGAGCCTCGGACCCGCAGCTGCAATCCGATATCGCCCAGCTGCTGGTGACGACCACCGCGACGTTCGGCAAGGAGCCCGCGGTGCGCGCGGCTATCGAAACCCTCGGCGCCGCGCGGGTGCTCGCCGCGGCGAGCCGATTGACCAAGTCGGCCATACCGACCGGGATCCGCAAGGCGGTCCCCGGATGGAAGGCCGCGCTGTCGGACGCACGCGACGAGGTACGCAAGCAGACCGGGCAGGATCGGATCGAAGCCGAGCAGATCACCCGGTTCTCCCGGAACCAGATCATCCAGCTGGTGCTGCTGATCGCGCTGGTGTATGTCGCCTACCCGTTCATCAGCGCGGTGCCGACCTTCTTCACCCAGTTGCGAACGGCGAACTGGTGGTGGGCGTGGTTCGGGCTCGCGGTCTCGGCGTTGACCTATGTCGGCGCGGCGGCGGCGCTGTGGGCCTGTGCCTCCGGTGCGGTGAGCTTCCGCAACCTGGTGATCATGCAGGTCGCCAACACCTTCGCCGCGACGACCACCCCCGCGCGGGTCGGAGGGCTGGCGCTGAGCGTGCGCTTCCTGCAGAAGGCAGGCGTGGGCGCGGTGCGTGCCACGGCCGCGGTGGCGCTGCAACAGGCCGTACAGGTGATCACCCACGTCAGCCTGCTCCTCGCGTTCAGCATCCTGGCCGGTACCTCGACGGATCTCTCGCACTTCGTCCCCGACGCCACGGTGCTGTATCTGGCGGCCGGTGTCGGCGTCGGCATCGTCGGCACGTTCATGTTCGTGCCGAAACTGCGCCGCTGGCTGAACAACGCGGTGCGGCCGCAACTGCAGGAAGTGCTCGGCGAGCTCGCCGACCTCGCCCGCGACCCCAAACGGTCGGCGGTGATCGTGCTCGGCTGCGCGGCGATCACCCTCGGCATGGCCGGCGCGTTGTGGGCGAGTGTGGAGGCGTTCGGCGGCGGTACCACCTTCATCACCGTCACCATCGTCACCATGATCGGCGGCACCCTGGCCTCGGCTGCGCCGACCCCGGGCGGCGTCGGCGCGGTCGAGGCCGCGCTGATCGGTGGTCTGGCCGCCTTCGGCCTGCCGGCGAACATCGCGGTGCCCTCCGTGCTGCTGTATCGCGTGCTGACCTGCTGGCTTCCGGTGTTCTGCGGCTGGGCCACCATGCGCTGGATGGCGAAGAAGGATCTGATCTGAGCGAGCCGCCCCGCGCGTGGACGGGCTCGCCCGACCACGCCCTTACGGCTTGGTAGCCAGCAGAACACCGGTCGACGGACGCACCGCGACGAAGTCGACGTCCTCGAATCCGTTCGAGCACAGCATGTCTCGATACCGGCGAATGTCGATGCCGTCCACTGGATCACCATGGTCGGTCGTGTTGTCGTGCGTGCGGTGGGCCGCGAACCGTGCCATGACGCGCACCGTGGCGGTGAGCAACGGACCGGTCGGATGCGTGTCGGCGAGCAACAATCGACCGCCCGGCCGCAGCACCCGGAACATCTGCGCGATGGCGTCGCCACGGTGTGCCGCCGGAATGTGATGCATCGCGAAAGTCGAGGTCACCAGGTCCACGGACGAGTCGGGCAGCGGAAGCGCTTGCGCCGTACCGAGCTCGAATCGGCAGTTCTCCAGGTCACGGGTGCGCGCGGTCGCATAGTCGATCATCTGCGGCGACGGGTCGACTCCCGTGACCCGGCCCGCGCGCCGGGCAAGCACGCGAGCGAAGTCACCGGGGCCGCAGCCGACGTCGGCGACCTCGGCGCCGGGAGCCGGACAGGCCAGCTCCGCGAGCCGGGCGTCGAGGCGACCGCCGCGGCCGAGCAGGAAAGCGGCCTTGAGCGCGCGGTAGCGGCGCGGCTGGGTGAGCAGCACGCCGATATCGTCGTGGGAGTTGGTGGCAGACTGGAGTTCGTTTCCGGACATAAGTTCAGGATCGGTCGATATCGCCGCGCCGACCAGGGCCAATGTCACCGAAAAGGCCCGGAAGCGGACGCATACGAGACATTTGTTCGGGAGGTGCCGTGCCGGGAGAGCAGGACATCGCAGAGGGCGCGGATCGCCGGGTCCGGCGCACTCGGGCGCTGCTGCACAGGGCGCTGGTCGAGCTCATGGTCGAAGGCAATTACGACCGGATCACCGTCCGCGACATCCTGGAACGGGCGGACGTCGGGCGATCGACGTTCTACGCGCATTATCGGGACAAAGACGATCTGCTGCTGCGCAGCAGCACCGACTACCTGCGCGCCGCCATGTCCGCGGCGGAAACGGGAAAGGAATCCACCGAACTGCTCGCGCCGGTACGCACGCTGTTCGGGCTGGCGGTCGACAATCCCGAGATCTACCGCGCACTACTCGGCCGCAAGAGCGGGACCGTGCTGCTGCGCACGACCAGGGTGATGGTCGCGCAGATCCTCGCCGAGCGGCTGGAGCACCGGCTGGACATGCCGGAGGACGAGTTCACGACCACCGTGACCTTCCTGTCCTGGGGTGTCGTCGGCCTGCTCGGGGCGATCGCGGAGGGAACTCCACCGCTCTCGGCAGAGGAGGCGTACCACCGAGTGGTCGGCCTGATCGGTCCCGGATTGACCGATCGCGCGCGCGACTGAATCGGATCCCGCCGTTGATCAGCCACGACAAGACGAATCGGCCAGGGCGAGCGGCCCTGGGGACTACGCCGTCGCGGCGAGAACTCTGGTCAGCGGCTGACCAGTTCCAGCGCCTGTGCGGCGCTCACGCTGCCCGCCGTGACGAGTTCGAGGTTGCCCAGCGCGGCTTCGTGTGCTTCCGGGGTGGCGGCGGCCACGCAATCGGCCACCGGGTGCACGATGAACCCCAGGTCGGTGCCGTGCCGGGCGGTCTGCTCGACGGTGAGGTTGGTCGCGACGCCCGTGACGAAGAGGGTCTCGATGCCTTGGTCCGCCAGCCACTCCGGCAGCTTGCTGCCCGCGAGGCCGGACAGTTTCTGGTTGTCGAAGACTTCCGTCGGCTGCGCTGCCATCTCCGGAATGATCGCGGTGCCGGGCGAATCGGGCCGGAACTCGGTCTGCGCCGCGCCGACCGAGCGCATGAATCCGGTATTGCGTACCAGCTCACCCTCGCCGACCGGAATGGTGAACCGGGTGAAGGTCACCGGGATTCGCGCCGCGAGCGCGGCGGCGTGGAAGTCCGCCGCCCGCGCCACCACACCGCTCGCCGCCACGGGCGCGGCCAGCATGGGACCGAAAAAGCCCTCGGGCCGAATGACATTCACCTGCCAGTGCAACGCCAGCACGGCGGCGCGGATGCGTCGGATCGCCATGCGACGACCTTACGCATCCACGCCCGCGCGCATCGTCCGATTCACGTGAAACGAACGCACCCGACGTTCAGGACGAATAGTCCTTGCGCAATTGCACTTTCACCACCTTGCCGCTGGCGTTGCGCGGCAGCTCGGACACCAGCACCAGATCCTTGGGATGCTTGTAACGGGCCAGGTTCTCGTTGAGGAACGGTTCCAGCTCGGCGAGGGTCAGCTCGTCGTCCGGATTGTGCAGCGCGACCACCGCGACCGGCACTTCACCCCACTTCTCGTGCGCGCGGCCCAGCACCGCCGCCTCCCGGATCTTCGGGTGCGCGAACAGGACGTTCTCCACCTCAGCGCAGTAGATGTTCTCGCCACCGGAGATGATCATGTCCTTCTTGCGGTCCACTACGTAGACGAATCCCTCTTCGTCCTGACGGACCAGATCGCCGGAGTGGAACCAGCCGCCCGCGAACGCCTCGGCGGTCGCCTCCGGCTTGTTCCAGTAGCCCTGCATGAGAGTCGGCCCGCGGTAGACGATCTCACCCACCTCGCCGGGGGCGACGTCGTTCATCTCGTCGTCGACGATGCGCGCCTGGATGGTCGGGATGGGCTTGCCGACCGAGCCGAGCTTGCGGATCGCGTCCTTGCCCTCCAGCACACAGGTGATCGGCGACATCTCCGTCTGCCCGAACACCGCGACGTTGAACGCGTTCGGGAAGCAGTCGGCCATCGCGCGCAGCACCGTGTCCGAGGCGGGCGCGGCGCCCCAGCTGAGTACCTCCAGCGCGAGCTTGCGGTCCTTCACGGTCGGATGGTCGCAGACCAGCTGCCACTGCGCGGGCACGCAGAAGGCGGTGGTGGCCTGCTCCTGCTCGAGCGCGTCCAAGAACTCACCCGCGTCGAAGGCACCCAGCGGGTGCAGCACCGTCTTCGAACCGAGCAGAAAAGCCGGGGCGAGACTGCCGAGTCCGGCGATGTGGAACAGCGGCGAGGTGCACAACCCGATCGACTCCGGTTGCATCGCCAGCGCCCGGATACAGGTCAGCGCCTGGGCGTTCATATTCGCGTAGGTCAGCACCGCGCCTTTCGGGCTGCCGGTGGTGCCCGAGGTGTACATGATGAGACTGGGCGTGTCCTCGGGAATGTCCAGCGGGAGGTGCGGCTCACCCGGTTCGGCGAGCAGGTCGTCGAAACCGACCACGCCGTCGCCGGAAGCGCCGCCGATCACCACGCAGGTCTCCAGCGCGGGCGCCTGCGCCCGCACCGCGGTGGCCAGCGGCTGCAGCACGGTGTCGGTGACGACCGCCTTGGCTCCGCTGTCGCTGACGATGTAGGCGACCTCCGGCGGCGTGAGCCGGAAGTTCACCGGGACCGCGACCGCGCCCAGCGCGTTGATGCCGAACACTGCCTCGAGGTACTCCGGGTAGTTCAGCGCCAGGATCAGCACCCGGTCGCCGAACCCGACACCCCGGCGCGCCAATCCGTCGGCGAACTTCAGCGACCGCTCGTGCAACTGCCGCCAGGTGGTGTCCACGCCGCGGAACCGCACCGCGACCGCGTCCGGGCGCATCTGCGCGTGCACGGCGACCTGGTTGTTCCAGTGGTTACGCCGCGACCTGATCGGCTCGTCGAGCACTACTGCCCCGGTGGTCATTGCCACGAACTCCTCTCGGACCGCCATCGGCCCGCCGGGATGTCCGACGGCGGCGACGGGCTGAATCGCGTGCAGAATAACAACTAACATAATCGCGCGGCAAGAGATTGCCGTATGAATCGCGGTTAATCAGCCCGTCCCAGTGATCCACTTCGAATTCGAGCTTTCTAGCAGGCCATTTGATCTCGCATGGAGGGGAGGCGCAGCGGAAACCGACCCGGAGAAGATCATCGAACATGCGAACCTCGGCTCACTTATAAGTTGAATACTCGGTGATTCCCGTGTCACCATCGACCGCAACGGGCGAACCGGCACGCCCGCGCGAGATACAGGAGAAGCGCAATGCTGCGGACCAGGTTCACCGAGAAGTTCGGGGTGCGACACCCGATCGTGCAGGGCGGCATGATGTGGGTCGGGCGGGCCGAGCTCGTCGCGGCCGTCGCCAACGCGGGCGGGCTCGGCTTCATCACCGCCCTGACCCAGCCGACCCCGGACGACCTGCGCCGCGAGATCGCGCGCACCAGGGAACTGACCGACAAGCCCTTCGGCGTGAACGTCACCATTTTGCCGTCGATCAACCCGCCGCCGTACGCGGAGTACGTGCGGGCGATCATCGACAGCGGCGTCGGGATCGTCGAGACGGCGGGTAGCAACCCGGAGCCGTTCCTGCCGTACTACAAGGACGCGGGCATCAAGGTGCTGCACAAGTGCACCAGCGTGCGGCACGCGCTGAAGGCGGAGCGGATCGGCGTGGACGGAGTGAGCATCGACGGTTTCGAATGCGCGGGCCATCCCGGTGAGGACGACGTCCCCGGCCTCGTCCTCATCCCGGCCGCCGCCCGCGAGCTGAGCATTCCGATGATCGCCTCCGGCGGGATCGCCGACGCCCGCGGGCTGGTCGCCGCGCTCGCCCTAGGCGCGGACGGCGTCAACATGGGCACCCGATTCCTGTGCACCCAGGAGTCCTCGATCGATCAGAAGGTCAAGGAGAAGATCGTCGCGAATTCCGAGCGCGACACCCAGCTCATCTTCCGCACCATGCGCAACACGGCGCGTGTCGCGGACAACGAGGTCAGCCGCAAGGTCGTCGAGATCGAGAAGGCCGGCGGGACCTTCGACGACGTGCGGGATCTGGTCGCGGGAGCGCGCGGCCGTCGAGTGTTCGACGAGGGCGACTTGGACGCGGGCATCTGGTCGGTCGGCCTGTGCCAGGGCTTGATCCACGACATCCCGACCTGCGCCGAGCTGATCGGCCGGATGGTCACCGAGGCCGAGCAGCTGATCACAGCCCGCCTCGCCGAAACCGTCGTGGTGAGCTGAGACTCATTTCGCCGCGCGGGCGGTGACGGCTGCGTAGTCGTGGCTCGCGACCAGTTCGATGCCGTCGGGCAGCGCGTGTAAGCGGTGGATGGTGGTGAAGGCGGCATCCCGGTCGGCGTCGAACAGCTTGCCCGGCATCGGCGCCTTCTCCCGCAGCAGATCTACCTGCAGCTTGCTCCAGACGGCGTCGCCCGCGAACAGCACGCGGGTGCCGTCGTCCACCGCCAGCAACACGCCGATGCTGCCGGGCGTATGGCCCGCGAGATCGACCAGCAGCACCGAACCGTCGCCGAAGAGGTCTTTGCTGCGCGGGAACGTCAGCACCGGCGGTCCGTCCAGCTCGAAGCGGTCGAAGGCGCGGCCCCGCAGGGGGCCGCGCGCCACACCGGCCGGTGCGTGCGGGCCGCCCATCGCCCAGTCGTACTCGGCCGCGGGTAACCGCACCTCGACCGAGGCGGGCAATTCCAGCAGGCCCGAGACGTGATCCCAGTGCAGGTGAGTCGGCACCACGAAATCTATGTCGGCACCCGCGATGCCGTGCGCGGCGAGCGCGTCGGACAGACCGAGCACCGGCTTGTCCGGCGCCACGAGCAGCGGAATCGGGAACGGCAGTTCGGGCAGCACGCGCTCGTGCACGCCCGCGCACAAGGCGGGATCGACCAGGAAACGCGCCTTCGGATGCTCGACCAGGAACGCCGCCATCGACAGCCGCATCTCCCGCAGGCTGCGCACGCCCTCGGCCACGATGGTGGTTGGCGCGGACATGGTGGCCTGGGTCAGCACGGTGAGCCGGACCGTGGCGCTCGCTGCGGGCAGCGGCCGTACCTCGAGGCCTGCCAGCAGCGCGGTGTCGGGGCGGCGGGGCCGTAGCAACCGGCCCGGCGTGGCCGCCAGCGCGGCGCAGCAGCGCAGCAGGATGGGCAGAGTCGGAGTGCGCTCGGCACGGGTGGCGGCACCGCTGTCCGGTTCGGTCACGATGCCACGGTATGTGATCGCCGCCGGTTCGCGAAAGAGGCGGGCTGGCAGCGCAAACGCGACCTTGCCCCGGACGATTTCTCCGGCATAATCGCGTGGGTACCGTTCTTACGTTGGTAACAGCAGCCGGGAGACGGGGAGGGAGAACGCGATGCGGCCCAGTCTTCCCGACGGGCACAGGCGTGCGCAGGAGAACGACGGTCCGCTCGGCTACCACCGACGCACCGCGCTCACTTCCGCCGCCGTCCTTGCTGTCGCGGATCTACTAGGCGTCGACGCCGCCACGGTGTCGACCAGCTCGCCCTTCACCGATCTCGGCCTCAGTTCCACCCAGCTTGCGAGGCTGACCGCCCATCTCGAAGACGCTATGGGAGTCGAGGTTCCGCTGACCGCGATCTACGACCATCCGGACATCGAACAGCTTGTCGAGTATCTCGCGATGCGATGAGCAGCGCGCCTACTGATTCCGCAGGCTCGCATCCTCCCGTCTCCATCATCGGCATCGGCTGCCGATTGCCCGGAGCGGCGAGCGTAGCCGAGTTCTGGCAGCTGTTGGTAGAGGGCCGCGACGCCACGTCCACCCCGCCCGCAGGACGGCTTGGCTCCCGGCGCGGCGGGTACCTCGACGACGTCGAGTCCTTCGACAACGACTGGTTCGCCATCTCCGAGCGCGAGGCCGCGGTCATGGATCCGCAGCAGCGGCTCGCGCTGGAAGTCGCCGTCGAGGCGCTCGACGACGCCGGGATCGGTTATCGCGCCCGCGGTTCCGGCGCCGCCGTCGTGTTCGGCGCGTCAGGATACGACCACGGCATCGCGGTGCTCGGCCGGGCCGGCCACGACGCCCCCTACGCGGTGACCGGTTCCGCGCTCAGCATCATCGCCAACCGGCTGTCCTACGTGCTCGATCTGCGCGGTCCGAGCCTGGTGCTCGACAGCGCCTGCTCGTCCTCGCTCGCCGCGGTGGACCTCGCGGTGCGTCTGCTCGCCGACGGCACGGTGCCGTTCGCCATCGTGGGCGGGGTCAATCTCGTATTGCTGGAACATACGACGAACTACCTGGCCGAGGGGGGTTTCCTGTCGCCAGGCGGACGCACGACGCCGTTCGACGCCACGGCGGACGGCTACACCCGCGGCGACGGCTGCGCCGTGGTGGTCCTGCAGCGCAGCGCGGACGCGATGCGCGAAGGCAACCGGGTGTACGCGGAGATCATCGGCGCCGCCGTCGGGTCGGACGGGCGCTCGAACGGCCTGTACGCCCCGAACGGCCGCGCCCAGCAGGAGACGGTGCGCGCGGCGTGGTCGAGGGCCGGATGCCCGCCCAGCAGTGCTGGCTACATCGAATGCCACGGCACCGGCACGCCGTTGGGCGACGCGGTGGAAGTCGGCGCGCTCGCGGCCGCGCTCGGCGGTTGCGCGGACGATCCGATCTGGATCGGTTCGGTGAAGTCCAATATCGGACATCTGGAGGCCGCCGCGGGCGTCACCGGGATGGTGAAGACCGCGCTGTCCATCCACCACGGCGTGATCGCGCCGACGATCAACGTCCACGTCGAGCATCCCCTGCTGCATTTGGCCGAACGCGGGCTGCGCGTGCCGACCGAGCCGGTCGACTGGAGCCGCGTGACCGCGCCGCAGCGCGTGGCGGGTGTCAGTTCCTTCGGGTTCGGCGGCACGATCGCACACATCGTCCTGCGGGGCGTCACGCCCGCCGTGCCCGAGCGCGACGAACACTTCCCGCTGCTGCTGCCGCTCACGGGCCGCGACGACGAGGAATTGCGCGAGCGCGCACTGCGGCTGGCCGATGAACTGGACACGGTGCGGCCACCGCTGCGTGCCCCGGCATCCGCCACGGCGCGGCTGCTTCCCGAGTCGGCCCGGGCCGCGGTCCTCGCGCACGATCACGGTGACGTGGTGCACCGGCTGCGCGCCTTCGCCCACGGCGACACCGACGCGGCGCTCGGCCCCGTGGCGAACCGCCGCCGCGGCGGCCTGCTGTTCCTGTTCTCCGGACAGGGCGGTCAACATCCGCAAATGGGCCGCGCGCTGGCGGCTCGGTACCCGGTCTTCGCCGCCGCGCTCGCCGAGACGACCGAAGCGATCGTGGTGGCGGGCGGTCCACGGATCTGGACGCCGCGCCACGGTTTCACCTCCGCGGGGGACGCGCAAGCCACCGATCTGGTGCAACCGGCGTTGTTCGCGTTCCAGGTGGCGCTGGTGAAGCTGTTGGCGGCATGGGGGATTCGTCCCGACGCCGTGGCCGGACACAGTTTGGGGGAGATCGCGGCGGCGGCGGTGAGCGGCGCGCTCTCGCTCACGGACGCGGCCCGCGTGGTGGTGCTGCGCAGCGCGACCCTCGCGCATCTGGACGGACGCGGCGCGATGGCGGTGCTGGAGGCGGACCCGGACGAAGCGGCGAAACTCGTGGAACCGATGCGCGCGGAGGTGGCGATCGCCGCCGTCAACGGCCCACGGTCGGTGGTCGTATCCGGCACCCCCCGGTATGTCGACACGCTGGTGCGCCGGGCCACGCGCCGGAACATGTTCGCGCGCAAGCTCGCCGTCGACTTCGCCGCGCACAGCCCTCAGGTCGCCACCGTGCTCGCGCCCTTCGTCACGGCGTTGACCGAAATCACCCCGCTGGCGCCGCGCGTGCCGGTGTACTCCACCGCCCGGCGCGGCGCGAAGCTCACCACCGCGGCCATGGACCGCGATTATTGGGCCGAGAATGCGGCGGGCACAGTGGAATTGGCGGCCGCCATGGAGCGCGCGGCCGAAGACGGGATCTCGACCGTGGTCGAAATCGGCCCGCACCCCGTGTTGCTCTCGGCGGTGCGGGAGTATCCGGACTTCCGCGACGGCGCGCATTCGGTAGCCCTGCGCGATGACGAGGCGAGCGGCTTTCTCACGGGTGTGGCGTGGTTGTACCTGGAGGGGCGGCCGGTCGACTGGTCGGCGCTTGGCCCGTTCGCCGCGCCCGCACCGCGGCAGTGGCGCAAGCGTGAGTTCCCGCTGCTGGTGGCTGGGCCCGCGAGCGCGCACGTACCGGAATCCGCTTTCGCCGCCGAAGATCTCGCCCATCACGTGATACACGGCGACAGCGCCGTCCCCGCCGTCTTCTGGCTGCGGAGGCTGCTGCACCTGGCTCGGGACACCTCCGCGACGGCCACCTTGGCCGATTTCGCCGTGCACGAGCGGACCGATCCGAGCGCACTGCCCGAGGTGGTCTATCGCGGCCCGGGTGTGGAGCAAAGCGTGCGGGCGGAGGTCACGGGCACCGGGACGCTGGCTTCGGCCCGGCCCGCCGGTGACCCCACACCCGCGGATATCGTCGCATGGATGCGGGTGGTCGACGCAAACCGAGCCGCCCGGCACCAGATGCGGGTAATCACCACCGGCGCCTTCTACCAGGAATTGCGCCGCAGGCGGCTGGAGTACGGTCCCCGGTTCCGTGCGCTGCGCGGCATCGCCGTGGGCACCGGACGGGCACTGGGCCTGTTCGACGCCGCGGAATTGCATCGCACCGCAACGCTGGACGGCTGCCTGCAAGTGCTCGCCGCGGCGGTATTCGACGACTTGCCCACGCCTTCGATTCCGCTGCCGATCGGCATGGACTCGGCCTGGTTGTCGCACGAGCCGAACCGCCACGTGCTCGAGGTGCACGCGCTGATCCGGGAGCGCAGCGACACCGGGCTGGTCGGTGATGTCATCGCGACCGATCAGCACGGCGTGCCCTGTCTCGCCTTCTCCGGTGTGCACATCCGCTACGCCGAACCCGGCGCCGAGGAGGAGCGCGGCGCACTTCGCTCGGCACGTGCCGAGTACGACAACCAGACCGCGCCATTCCGACAGGAGGCTTGGGAGCCGCGGGATCCCGAATCGCTCGGGCTCGGCGACGCGCCCGGGGCCGGAACCCTCGTACGCCGTGCGGTGGTGGTCGGCGCCTCCGACCTCGCGGTGCGGCTCGCCCGCGCACTGGACGCCGAGGTGCCGACCGAACGGATCGCACGGGAACCGGACGACGCGAGCCCCATCGTCACCGCAGTGCTGACCGGTCGCGGCGGCGGCCACGCCGTAGCGGTGGTCTGGCCCGCCGACTCCGGCGCACGCGACGGCGACAGCGCCGCCGCGACCAGTCGGGTCCTGGAACTGCTGCAACTGCTCTCGGCCCATGACGCCACCGCGTCCGTGACGGTCTTCCTGCCCCTGGAGACGGCCCGATCACACTCGCGGCCCGACGAGCCCGGTACGCAGACCTCGGTCGAGGCTGGGGCGATCGCGGGGCTGGTGCGCTCGCTCCAGCTCGAGACGGGCCGTACGGTGCGGCTGGTCTGGACCGATCCCGGCGTCGGGAACTTGCCGCTACTCACCCGGCTGGTGGCGGATACCGACAGGAGGATCCCCGGCGAGCTGCGCCTGTGGTCGGGCGACATAGCCGTCCGGCGCTTCATACCCGCGCGAGCGCGAGCCTTGCCGGTCGCGGGCATCGACGCGGGCGGGACCTACGTCGTCACCGGCGGGCTCGGCGTCCTCGGCTCGGTCGCCGTGCGCTGGTTGCTCGACGCGGGCGCACGAGACGTGGTGGTGCTGACCCGTGCCCCCCGCCCGGTGCCCGCGCTGCTCGACGGCTTGGAGGACCGCATCGTCGTGGTGCGCTGCGACGCCGCCGACCGGGACGATCTGGCCAACGCGCTCAGCGATATCCGAGCGTCCGACTCGGCGATCCGCGGGGTCGTGCACGCGGCGGGCGTGCTCGAGGACGCCGCGTTCGACGCCGTCACCGCGGGTCAGCTGGCCAGGATGTTCCTGCCCAAGCCCACCGCCGCGGGCAACCTGATCGAGCTCACCGCGACCGACGCCACCGACTTCGTCCTGTTGTTCTCCTCCGCCACCGGCGCGCTGGGAGCGCCGGGGCAGGCGGCCTACGCCGCCGCCAACGCGGCGATGGACGCTCTGGCACACCGTCACCCGGGCAGACGGATTCTCAGCATCGGCTGGGGACTGTGGGATTCCGGCCTCGCCGCGGCGGCAGGCGGGGCGAGCCACCTGCGGCGAGCGGGCGTCGGGGCGATCGACCTGCGGCGCGGAAGCGCCGTGCTGGCCCAGGTCTTGCGCTATGACGGACCCTATCTGCTCGCGCTGAATCACACCCCGACCACCGACACCTCACCAGTAGCTCTGCGCTTGACGGATCTGCTCGACTCGAGTCCCGCTTCACCCCGGGACAACGCGTCCGCCCGCACGCCCGCGCCACCGGAGCCCGCCGAACCGCTGACCACGACCATCCGCCGCGTCCTGGCGAGCACGCTCGATCTGCCCGCCGAGCACATCGACCCGGCGGCCGACTTCAACGACCTGGGGCTGACCTCACTGCTCGCGATCGAGATGCGACGGAACCTGGAAACCCGGTTGCGCGTCCGGATCGCCACCGCCGAGTTGTTCAAGCACCCGACCATCACCGCCCTCGGCGCCGCCCTGCTGGAGCGGGTCACCGCGAACACCGGCGACACATCGTGACCGGCGACCGGAGCACCGGGAATGGTCTCGCGACTTCGGTAGCCAGATGGGCGGCCACCAGGCCGGATGAACCCGCCTTCACCGAACTGCGCTTCCAGGCGCGGGAACGCGTGCCGGTCACGCTGACCTATTCCGGACTGCATGCCGCGGCCGGCGCGCTGGCCGCTCGGCTGCGGCAGGAGAGCGCGCCAGGTGATCGCGTGGCCATCCTCTGCGCCCACGGAATCGACTACGCGGTGGCATTTCTCGCCTGTCTGTACAGCAACAGGGTCGCGGTGCCGCTGTTCCCGGCCGCGGGCGCGCGCAACCGAGACCGCCTGCAGGCCGTCCTGGCCGATGCCCGTCCCACGATCGGCCTGCTCTCGGCCCACGACGAGATCACCGCACCGATCCTCGGACCGGCATTGGGTCGCGTGGTCGCTCTGCCGCCGGAACTGTCCGGACCCGAACGGGAACCGACGGAGCAAGTCGCCTCGACCGTGGATCCTGTGCCGATGGCGGCGAGTACCGCTGACGCGATTGCGCGGCACGCGGGGTCGCTGCGAACACGTTCGGCCGCACCGGACACCCGGGCGGTCGGGTGGGTGACGGATCCGGCGGCGGTCGCACCCATCATTGATCCGGTTTGCGACGAGCTGGCGTACCTGCAGTACACCTCCGGATCGACCAAGTCGCCCGCCGGCGTCCAGGTCACACACGAGAACCTCGCCACGGCCTTGACGCAGCTCGGGCACGCCGTGTCGACCGCGGCCGATCGGCCCGTCGTAACCTGGCTGCCGTTCTTTCACGACATGGGTTTGATCCTCGGCCTGGCACTGCCGCTGTCGTTGGGCGTGCACGGCATCACACTGGCGCCCGCGGAGTTCGTCAAGCGCCCCGTCCGCTGGCTGCGCGCGATCGCCGACTACCGCGCCGGCACCACGGGATGCCCCAATTTCGGTCTGCAGCTGGCGATTTCGGGCACCACGCCCGCGGAACGGGCCGGGCTGGATCTGTCCGGCCTGGACCTCCTGCTCAACGGCTCCGAGCCCGTCCGCGCCGACGCGCTCGACGAATTCACCGAGACCTTCGGCCCCTACGGCTTCCGCCATCACGCGCACACCCCGGGCTTCGGCTTGGCCGAGGCCACCCTCACGGTCACGGTCTGCGGCCAGAACGAGGTCCCGGTGTGGCACCGCTTCGACCGTGCCGCACTGGCCGAAGGTCGCGCGGTCGTGCTGGCCGATGCCGCGCCGGGAACCCAGGAGGGTGTGCCGTTGGTCGGATGCGGCGCACCGGTGGGTCAGGAACTGCGGATCGTCGACCCGGTGGCGGGGACAGTGCTGCCCGCGGGCCGGGTCGGTGAGATCTGGGTGTCCGGAAGCAATGTGTGCGCCGGGTATTTCGGCAGGCCGGATGCCACCGACGAAGTCTTCGGCGCCACGCTGCCGGGAAGCGTTGCGCGCTGGCTGCGCACCGGCGATCTGGGGTTCCAGCACGAGGGACAGCTCTACATCGCCGGCCGCCGCAAGGACGTCATCGTGGTCGACGGACGCAATCACTATCCCGCCGACATCGAGGCGACGGTGCAGGCGTGTGCGGCGGAGATCAGGCCGGGTCATGTGACGGCGTTCGGTCACGACGACGGGCTGCGCGAAGACCTGGTCGTGGTCGCCGAACTGGTCACGGCGAGCGGCGGCGAGCCCATCGAACTGTTCACATTGGCCCGGCGCATCCGCACCGCGATCGCGTCCACCCATGAGGTGATGCCCGGTGCGGTACTGCTCGTCGAGCCGGGACGGATTCCCAAGACCAGCAGCGGGAAGCTCCGCCGCGGCGAGTGCAGAGCCCGTTATCTGGCGGGTCACCTGAGTCCGGTGGCGATGATCTGAAGAACGCGCTCTCGCGGGCTTTCGTTCAGTGCTCGGGTCGGCCCATGAGGCGATCGGTCTCGCGACGCTCCCGCTTGGTGGGGCGCCCCGCGCCGCGGTCGCGTCGGGGCATGCTCGCCACTATTTCCCGCGGCGGAGGCGGTGGACTTCGATCGATCAGGCATTGGGCGGCGATGGGTGCGCCGACGCGCTTGGTGACGATCCGCTCCACGACCACAATGCGCTCGATACCGCTGATCCGGATGCGTACCTCGTCACCAGGGCGCACGGGCTGCGCGGGCTTGGCCGTCGCGCCGTTTACCCGGACGTGCCCGCCGCGACAAGCCTCCGCGGCGGCGGATCTGGTTTTGAACAGACGCACCGCCCAGGTCCACGAATCGACGCGGGCCTGGGTCGCGCTGCTCTGGATGCCGGATTCGGCGCGGGCCACTCGTCAGACGATACGGCGTGCGGTGACCACCATGTCAGGGCGCAGCGGCGTGTAGGACACCGGCGTACCCGACTGCACCGCATTCAGCAGTTTGTTGTCGCCGGCGTAGATGCCTGCGTGACCGCCGCCGTTGGTGATGACGATGTCGCCCGGCTGCAGTTCGTGGTAAGCGACCGGAGCGCCCACGTGCGACTGCTCGAAGCTGGTGCGGGGCAGTTCGACGCCCGCCTGGCGGAACGCCCACTGGACGAGGCCGGAGCAGTCGAAGGCGCGGGGCCCAGCTGCGCCCCAGGAGTACTGGGCGCCGACCTTGGTCTTCGCGGCATCGAGGGCGATCTCACCCGCGGTGTTGCTCTGCTGCTGGCCGAACAGGCCCGGGAGCATCGGTGCGAAGTTGGGAGCCTGGGGAGCGACTTCCTGCGGCGTCTGGGGGGCGGCGGGAACAGCCGCGAGTGCCTGCTGGATCTGCTGATTGAGCTGCTGAACCGGCTGTTCCCATTCCTGCGGAACGTCGAAGTTGCCGACACCGGGAACGTTGATGGTTGCGGCCATGGCCGGAATCGCAGGCATGGCGCCGGTCGCGGCCACCGCACCCATGACAATCGCACCCTTGACGGAATTCGGTACCCGAGAATCCCGCTGCAAGCTGTGTTTACCCACCGAGCTACGTCTCCGATCTTGCTGCTCTTCCGCCGACCGGGTTAGCTGACGGGTTCGGACCGGGAGAACGGCCCTACCTGGCGGCCGAAAGTGGCCGCAAGGATTCACCCCAGACGAACCTGTGGGTCCCCGGCACGACAGCCGAGACCGGTTGGCCCCGACAGCCGTTAAGGCGGTAACTAGTGGCGCCGTTTCTCTTACGAAGCGACTGGTTCCACTAAGTCACGAGAAGATTACGGTGCAGACGCGTTGTTGTCCAGCGCACAGAGCTGCATCTTTTCCATAGCTGCCGCGCCCGCGGCGCACGGGACGAAAAGCAGTGGTCTGTGGTCCGGTCACGATTCGATCTCACTCGGGCGTCGACAGGTCACCGACGGACAACGCATCCGCTATGCCAGCACCGCGCTCAAGCCTGCGTTCCGTGCACCGCGCGCTCGAGCTCATCGATCCTGCGGCGCGCCTCGGCCAGTTCGACCTCGAGTCCGCCGAGCGCCATGACCAGCGGGCCGACCGCGAGATCGGCGACCAGTTGGGGATCGTCGTAGCCGCGTTCGATCGCGATGAGGATGTTGGACCGGATGCGCTGGGCCACCGTGGCGCCCACGGGGACATTCCAGGATCTCACCACTTCAGCGAGGCCGACGGGAGCCGGTTCGTCGGACATGCCCCTCCGTTCCCGCGCGCCGTGCGCGCGACCATTCTGGCGAACCGCCACCAGCCTAGAGAACCCACGGCGAGAGCAATAGTGCGATACCGGCCGCTAGGGCTCTCTAGGACACACCGTAGATGTGCCCAGACTATCCGGACGAAACGCGCTACGGTGTCGGGGCATGGACCCCGTGCGGAATCCGTATGCCCCTGGAGCGGGACAGCGCCCACCCGAATTGGCCGGGCGCGACAAGCAACTCACGGCTTTCGACATCGTGCTCGAACGCGTCGCGCGCGGTCGCCCGGAACGCAGCGTCGTGCTCACCGGTCTGCGCGGAGTCGGAAAGACTGTGCTGCTCAACCAACTTCGCTCCGCCGCGATATCGCGCGGCTGGGGCACCGGCAAAATCGAAGCGCGGCCGGACCAGGAACTGCGCCGCCCGCTGTCCTCGGCGCTGCACATGGCCGCACGGGCGATCGCCACCTCGCACCGCAATCCGGAGCGGGTGGACGATTTCCTCGGCATTCTCAAGGCTTTCGCGTTGCGGGCAACCGCGGAGAAGGGCATGCGGGAACGCTGGCAACCCGGTATCGACGTGCCCGCGGTGAGCGGCCGGGCCGATTCCGGCGACATCGAGATCGATCTGGTGGAACTGCTGGTCGAGGCGGCGGCGCTGGCCGGTGACATCGGCGTCGGCATCGCGATCTTCATCGATGAGATGCAGGATCTCGGACCCGCCGACATCTCCGCCATCTGCGGCGCCTGCCACGAACTGAGCCAGGACGCCGCCCCGCTGATCGTGGTCGGGGCGGGGCTGCCGCATCTGCCCGCCGTGCTGTCCGCCTCGAAGAGCTACTCGGAGCGGCTGTTCAGCTATCACCGCATCGACCGTTTGGACCGGGAATCCGCCGACCAAGCGCTGATCGCGCCCGCCCAGCGCGAAGACGTGAAGTTCACCGACGCCGCGCTGGACGCGCTGTATCGCAAAGCCGATGGTTACCCATATTTCGTGCAGGCGTACGGCAAAGCCACATGGGATCAAGCGCCGGAGAGCCCGATAACCGCCGAGGACGTCGAGGTGGCCTCGCCTGCCGCCGAGGAGGAGTTGGCGGTCGGGTTCTTCGGTTCCCGCTACGAGCGGGCAACGCCCGCGGAACGCGAATACATGCGCGCCATGGCCGATCTGTCCGGCGACGACGGCCCGGTCGCGACCGCGGCGGTGGCCAACGAACTCGGCCGCAAACCGGCTTCCCTCTCGCCCGCGCGCGACGGCTTGATCAAGAAGGGCCTCATCTACTCCGCCGAGCGCGGAACCATCGGCTTCACCGTGCCGCACTTCGGCCGCTATCTACGCTCGGTGTGAGCCTGCCCGACCCTCGTCCGGGGCTGGTCGCTGTCCATTTGCTCATCTAACAAGATCAATAGATATTCGTAGATTTATGTCGACCAGCAGGCCTACCGATGGGTAACAAACACTCCTACACTCGGATGTGATCCTGATCACGTCCGAGGGAGGACATCATGGCGAAAGCCGCGAAAGTCGACGCCACCGAAGAACAGGCCCGCGCACTGGTCGAGGAGTCCCGGGAAACGAGCTGGGTCAAGCCGTCATTCGCCAAGGAGATGTTCCTGGGACGGTTCCGTCTGGACCTCATCCACCCGTATCCGCAACCCAGCCCCGAGGATGCCGAACGAACCGATGCGTTCCTGGCCCGGCTGCGGACGTTGTGCGAGTCCATGGACGGAGCGGTCATCGAGGCGGAGGGACGGATTCCGGACGAGTACGTCAAAGGCTTGGCCGAACTCGGCTGCTTCGGCCTGAAGATCCCGCAATCGTATGGCGGTCAAGGCCTTTCCCAGTTGGGCTACAACCGAGCTCTGATGCTGGTCGGTTCGACGCACCCGAGCCTCGGCGTCCTGCTCTCGGCGCACCAGTCCATCGGGGTGCCCGAACCGCTCAAGCTGGCCGGCACCCCGGAGCAGAAAGCCGAGTTCCTGCCCCGCTGCGCGGCCGGAGCGGTCAGCGCGTTCCTGCTCACCGAGCCCGATGTCGGCTCCGACCCGGCCAGAATGGCCAGTACCGCGACGCCCACCGAGGACGGCGAGGCCTACGTGCTCAACGGCGTGAAGCTGTGGACCACCAACGGCGTGGTCGCCGAACTGCTGGTGGTGATGGCGCGCGTACCCAAGAGCGAGGGGCACCGCGGCGGCATCTCGGCGTTCGTGGTCGAGGCCGACTCGCCGGGCATCACGGTGGAGCGGCGCAACTCCTTCATGGGCTTGCGCGGCATCGAGAACGGCCTGACCCGGATGCACGACGTCCGGGTGCCCAAGCGCAATCTGATCGGGCGTGAGGGCGACGGTCTCAAGATCGCGCTGACCACACTGAACGCGGGCAGGCTCGCCATACCCGCGCTGTGCACCGCCGCCTCCAAGTGGTCGCTGAAGATCGCGCGGGAGTGGAGCACCCAGCGCGTGCAGTGGGGCAGGCCCGTCGGGGAGCACGCCGCCGTCGGCCAGAAGATCGCGTTCATCGCGGCCACCACGTTCGCGCTGGAAGCCGCGCTCGACCTTTCGGCCACCATGGCCGACGAGGGACGCAACGACATCCGGATCGAGGCGGCGCTGGCGAAGTTGTGGGCCAGCGAGATGAGCTGTCAGATCGCCGACGAACTCGTGCAGATTCGCGGCGGCCGCGGTTACGAGACGGCGGCCTCGCTCGCCGCACGGGGAGAGCGGGCCGTCCCCGCCGAGCAGTTGGTGCGCGATCTGCGCATCAACCGCATCTTCGAAGGCTCCAGCGAGATCATGCGGCTGCTGATCGCGCGGGAGATGGCCGACGCCCACATGGCGGCCGCGGGTGCGCTGGTCGACCGCAAGGCCGAGTTCAAAGACAAGGCGAAGGCGGCGGTCGGCGCGACGGGTTTCTACGCCAAGTGGTTCCCGCAGCTGGCGGTCGGGGCGGGTACGGTGCCCGCGGCGTACACCGAGTTCGGTGTGCTGGCACGGCACCTGCGGTTCGTCGAGCGTAGTGCGCGCAAACAGGCGAGGTCGCTGATGTACGCGATGGGCCGCTGGCAGGCCGGCCTGGAGTACCGGCAGAACTTCCTCGGCCGGATCGTCGACATCGGAGCCGAACTGTTCGCCATGTCGGCGGCCTGCGGTCGCGCCCAGGCATTACTCGCGGCGGGCGCGCCGGAGGGCAAGGCGGCCGAGGAACTGGCGGACACCTTCTGCAGGCAGTCGCGACTGCGCGTGCGCAAACTCTTCGACGCGCTGTGGGACAACACCGACGACGACGACCGCACCCTCACCCGCGGCGTGCTCGACGGCCGTTACGACTGGCTGGAGGACGGCGTGCTCGACCCGAGCGAGGGGACCGGGCCGTGGATCGCGGAGTGGCAGATGGGTCCGTCGACCGAGGAGAACCTCTTGCGTCCGTTCCTGCCCTCTACGCGAACCCGCGCACAGGCCTGATCGAGGAGCGAGCCCGTCGTCGCACCCGGATGTTCGGCCCCGGGTGCGGGACGGGCTGCTCGCTCACAAAAATATTCGCCTTTCTTAAATTTTTCCTAGAGAGGCAAATATTGCCATCGCGGCACCTCATATATCCCGAAGCGGACAGAGCAATATCAGTGAATCTAGTTCTAGAGCTATCTGTGTCTAGATTTTCATACGCACACGGCGGCGAGCGCCCGATGGACTGGCAGCCTCGATTGGACAACGTGTGCATAACGGCAGGTGTGGGGCGCTAACGGCGCGGAAATCCAGTTCGACAACTGGGCAGGAAGTGCTTGACCAGGTACCTCGTCGAGGAGGGTGCCATGTCCACGACCATCGCCCGCCGCGCCGCCGATTACAACGGCCACCGAGTGACGGTGTCGGCCCAGGACGGTGTCCCCCTCGCGGTCCACGTCTTCGGCGCCGAGGCCGCCACCGCGACCGTCGTCTTCGTCCATGGTCACTGCTTGCGCGCGGAATCCTGGTCCTACCTGCGCGACCGGCTGCTCGGACAGTGGGGAGACGACACCAGGATGGTGTTCTACGACCACCGCGGCCACGGCGAATCCGGGGTGGCGCATCCCTCGACCTACACCATCGAGCAGCTGGGCCACGACCTGGACACCGTGTTGCGGACGGTCGCGCCGACCGGGCCGGTGATCCTGGTCGGCCACTCGATGGGCGCGATGGTCTTGCTCGCTTACGCCCGGCTCCACCCGGAGGCGATCGGCACGCGCATAGTCGGCGTGGGCCTGCTCGCGGCCGCGGCCAACGGGATCACCGAGGTGGGGCTGGCGCGCCTGCTGAACCGGCGAGCGGTGAACTCGCTGCTAGCGGCCGTCACCCGCGCACCGAGGGTCCTGCAGGCATCGAAGCTCCTGACCCGCCGCCTGTTCGCGCCGCTCATGCGCGAGGCCGACTTCGGCGCCAGGAAGGTGAACCCCCGGATCGCCGCACTTGCCACCGCGATGATGAACGACACGCCGCTGCTGACCATGGCGGGCTTCCTGCACTCGCTGATCACCTTCGACGAGACGGCTACCCTGCACCGGCTCGGCGCGATCCCCGCGCTGGTGCTGGCGGGCTCGACGGACATCATCTTCCCGTTCGCGCACTCGGTGGCACTGGCTTCCCAGCTGGCCGGTTCCGAGCTGGTGCGCCTGGAAGGCGCCGGGCACAGCGTGATGCTCGAGCGGGCCGAAGAGGTCGCGCTGTCCATCGCGGGACTCGTAGAACGCGCCTTCGCCGCGGCTCGCTCCTGCACCGAGTACGCCGCCACCGGCTGACCTTCGCCAACCCAGCGGCTATCAGCGAGTTCCGACCTTGCACGAGCCAGGAACGAATTCTTTCGGTACTGTGTTGTAGATCACGTTGTGTGGTGGGTCACACGACTCGGTGACGTGCGGTTCAAGGCAGACGGAAACCGCGCATCACAGCCCCGAGTTCGTATGTCCGCCAGTCAATACAGGAGGTATCGATGACACGCAGCGAATTCGCGGAACTACGCTACGCGGTCGGCCAGCTCCGGCAATCCGTCACCGCGCTGCGTACGCAGTACGGTGACGCCAGCACGGTGCGCCGGTTGGAGAACGACCTCGAGCGCCTCGTCATCGACGCCGACGAACTCGAGCAGTCACCGCCCCCGGAGGTGCACCGCCGCCCTCAGGACGTCATCTACGTGCCGGACAGCAAGTCCGACGAGGCCGCCTGGATGGGGGCGCAGGACGAAGGCCTCGGCTTCCACTCCCGGCCGCGGACGAAGTAACCGGGATGGGCGGCGGGGCCGCCCATCCGCGATGTGTTCGGGCCGGTGTCTGCCGTGACGGCGCACCGGCCGCTCCCTGAGGAACCCAGCGGCCGGACCGCCGGTATTCGCAGGCGCGCCGCCTGCGGTGATGCCTGGAAGCAGCCACGGTCTCCACAGGAGTCTGTACGCACCCGGCGACGTCGTCACGGTGGGCCGGACCGGCCGCACCCGATCGGATGTCCGAACTCGACCATCGCACCGTTCGCATCGAGCACGGCTCGAGTTTCATGGCGCCTGTGCCGCCGCCTCCGCTGAGCAGTTTTCTCCTGAGTTCGATCGAATACCGGTAAGCGAATCTCCTGCTATCGGCTATTTCGCACGCCGGCGCAGACCTGCGCCGCGCCACCGGAACCAAATCCGGCTGCGGCCCAGCCGTCAGGAAGCCCACCGGGACGAGCCCGAGTTCCGCTACCCCTTCACGCCGACCCCGAACCGAGCTTGCACCGTCGTCCCTGGTACCGGGCCGCGATCGCGCCCACTTCTCGTTCCTGGCGACTCGGCAAGCAGCTTCCGCGGGGCTGTTGGAATGGCAATCTACGGACCCCGCTTTCGTCCGATCAGACCTACTTCGAACTCGTTCCGCTCGGGCCGAGTTCGAAAAGTCCGGTTAGCTCCCTACCGGGCGCAAGCAATCAGGAGCCACCCCGAATGTGGCGCAAATCATACGGTTGACAGCGGGGCGGGTTTGTGGAGACCCCGCTCGATCAATAGCGGACGTGTCGTATGGTGCTCAGCATCACATTCGATTGCGGAGGTAACGATGACCACCCGCACACAAGATCAGCGAGGCATCCACCAGTGAGTGCCGCACCGACCGCCGCCCCGGAAGCGGGCACCGGCGTATTCAGCAGAACAAGGGCCCGAATCTCGGAACGCACGTTGCGCACCGACCGATGGTGGATCCCCCCACTGGTCACGGTGCTCGGACTAGGTGCGTTCCTTGTCTACGGTTTGATCAGATCGTATGTGCGCACGGCATATTGGGTTCCGGAATACCACTACCTGACGCCCTTCTACTCGCCGTGCCTGAGCACCTCCTGCGTGGAGGGTTCGAGTCATTTCGGGACGCCGTTCGGTGAGCTGCCCGCGATTCTGCCGCTCGGCTTCGTGGTGCTGCCCTTCCTGCTCGGCTTCCGCCTGACCTGCTACTACTACCGCAAGGCCTACTACCGGTCGGTGTGGTTCTCCCCGCCCGCCTGCGCGGTGGCCGAGCCGCACGCGAAGTACACCGGCGAGACCAGGCTGCCGCTGATCGTCCAGAACGCGCACCGCTACTTCTTCTATGTGGCCGTGCTGGTTTCGGTGATCAACACCTACGACGCCATCGCCGCTTTCCACGGCAAGTCCGGCGGTTTCGGTTTCGGTCTCGGCAATATCGTGCTGCTCGGCAACGTCATCCTGTTGTGGGGGTACACGCTGTCGTGCCACTCGTGCAGGCACATCGCGGGTGGACGGCTCAAGCACTTCTCCGCGCACCCGGTGCGCTACTGGTTCTGGACTCAGGTCTCCAAGCTGAACACCCGGCACATGACGCTGGCCTGGACCACCCTCGGCACGCTCGTGCTGACCGACTTCTACGTCATGTTGGTTGCCAGCAAGACGATTTCGGACCTGCGGTTCATCGACTGACCGCCTCACTGAGGAGTTTCTCTGCATGGCAGAAGTGGAACGGCACAAATACGACGTCGTCGTGATCGGAGCGGGCGGCGCCGGATTGCGAGCGGTCATCGAAGCCAGGGAGCACGGGCTGTCCGTCGCGGTGGTGTGCAAGTCACTGTTCGGCAAGGCCCACACCGTGATGGCCGAAGGCGGCTGTGCGGCGGCGATGGGCAACGTCAACGAGAAAGACAATTGGCAGGTCCATTTCCGGGACACGATGCGCGGCGGCAAGTTCCTGAACAACTGGCGCATGGCCGAATTGCATGCCCAGGAAGCGCCCGATCGGGTGTGGGAGCTGGAAACCTATGGGGCCCTGTTCGATCGGACTCCGGACGGTCGCATCAGCCAGCGCAATTTCGGTGGCCACACCTACCCGCGCCTCGCGCACGTCGGCGACCGGACCGGTCTCGAGATCATCCGCACCATGCAGCAGAAGATCGTCTCGCTGCAGCAGGAGGATTTCGCCGAGACGGGTGACTACGAAAAGCGCATCAAGGTGTTCGCCGAATGCACCATCACCGAACTGCTCAAGGACGGCGACCGCATCGCCGGCGCCTTCGGCTATTGGCGGGAATCCGGCCGCTTCATCTTGTTCGAGTCTCCCGCGGTGGTGCTGGCGACCGGCGGCATCGGCAAGTCGTACAAGGTGACCTCGAACTCCTGGGAGTACACCGGCGACGGGCACGCGCTGGCGCTGCGCGCGGGCGCGACCCTGATCAACATGGAGTTCCTCCAGTTCCACCCGACCGGCATGGTCTGGCCGCCCAGCGTGAAGGGAATCCTCGTCACCGAGGGCGTGCGCGGCGACGGCGGGGTGCTGAAGAACACCGAGGGCAAGCGGTTCATGTTCGACTACATTCCGCCGGTCTTCAAGGGCCAGTACGCCGAGACCGAGGAAGAGGCCGACCAGTGGCTGCGCGACAACGACTCCGCGCGCCGCACGCCGGATCTGCTGCCGCGTGACGAGGTCGCGCGCGCCATCAACGAAGAGGTCAAGGCCGGGCGCGGCACCGAGCACGGCGGCGTGTTCCTCGACATCGCCTCCCGCATGCCCGCCGAGGAGATCGTGCGGCGGCTTCCCTCGATGCACCATCAGTTCAAAGAGCTCGCGGACGTGGACATCACCAAAGAGCCGATGGAGGTCGGTCCGACCTGCCACTACGTGATGGGCGGGATCGAAGTCGAGCCGGACACCGGTGCGGCCACGGTGCCAGGACTGTTCGCCGCGGGGGAGTGTTCCGGCGGCATGCACGGCTCCAATCGTCTGGGTGGCAACTCGCTGTCCGACCTGCTGGTGTTCGGCCGCAGGGCCGGACTCGGCGCCGCCGCCTATGTGGAACAGCTCGGCGAGCGGCCGTCGGTCTCGGATGACGACGTCGCCGAAGCCGCGAAGGCCGCCGTAGCGCCGTTCGATCCCCCCGCCGACGGCAACGGTGAGAACCCCTACACATTGCACACCGATTTGCAGCAGACGATGAACGACCTGGTCGGCATCATCCGCAAGGAGCATGAGGTGCGGGAGGCCATCGACAAGCTCGCCGAGCTGCGCGCCCGGTTCCGTCACGTGACCGTGGAGGGCCATCGCCAGTTCAATCCAGGCTGGCACCTGGCGCTCGACCTGCAGAACATGCTGCTGGTCAGCGAATGCGTGGCACACGCGGCGCTGCTGCGGACGGAGAGCCGTGGCGGGCACACCCGGGACGACCACCCGTCGATGGATCCGACCTGGCGCAACCAGTTGCTGGTCTGCGCGGTGGAACCGAACACGGCCGGTGAACCGATCCCCGAGGTCACCGTCACGCGCAAGGAACAGCCCCCGATGCGATCGGACCTGCTCGCCCTTTTCGATCTCGGCGAGCTCGAAAAGTACTACACACCGGATGAACTCGCCGGGCACCCGGCCGCGGCCGGGCATTCGACGGAGCGAGAGGCGTAACAATGGGTTACGACGCCAAATTCCGCGTATGGCGCGGCGATCTCGACGGCGGAGAACTGCACGATTTCACCGTTCTGGTGAACGAGGGCGAGGTGGTGCTCGACATCATCCACCGGCTACAGGCCACGCAAGCGCCCGACCTGGCCGTGCGCTGGAACTGTAAGGCGGGCAAGTGCGGTTCGTGTTCGGCCGAGGTGAACGGCCGGCCGCGTCTGCTGTGCATGACGCGGATGTCCACCTTCACCCAGGACGAAGTGATCACGGTGACGCCGATGCGTACCTTCCCCGTGATCAAGGACCTCGTGACGGATGTGTCGTTCAATTACGAAAAGGCGCGGGAGATACCGGCTTTCACGCCGCCCGCCGATCTGAAACCGGGTGACTACCGGATGAAGCAGATCGATGTGGAGCGTTCCCAGGAATTCCGCAAATGCATCGAATGCTTCCTGTGCCAGGACACCTGTCACGTGGTGCGGGACCACGAGGAGAACAAGCAAGCCTTCGCGGGACCGCGCTATCTGATGCGGATCACCGAATTGGAGATGCATCCGCTGGACGTCGGCGACCGCACCGACCTTGCGCAGGATGAGCACGGTCTCGGCCTGTGCAATATCACCAAGTGCTGTACCGAGGTCTGCCCGGAACACATCAAGATCACCGACAACGCGTTGATCCCGATGAAGGAGCGGGTGGCCGATCGGAAATACGACCCGCTGGTGTGGCTGGGCAACAAGCTGTTCCGCCGCTAGACCGCCGAGGACGACCGGCCGGGAGATTCCCGGCCGGTCGGCGCACCCTTACAGAGTTGCCACTACACCGAGGGCGACGATCCACACCAGCAAGCCGACGAACAGAGCCGACAGCAACGAGTTGGTGAGGACGAAGACTCCGACCGCCGACACCGCGAACAACAGTGCGACGATCAGCCATTCCACCCAATCGCCAGGCCGCAATTTCTTGTACCGGGAATGGGAGCTTTTGAGCCCTCGGTCCACGCATAAAGAAATACCCGTGCTCGGCCTCGGCAAACGCCTTTTCGTTGCCGAAAAAGTGTCGTTTCGTGATCCTCGGACGCCTTCGTGCCCTACTGCGGCCGGTCGAACTCACCGTCGTGCACACCAGCCGTGAACGCGGCCCACTCCCCGGGCGTGAAGATCAGCACCGGCCCGTCGGGGTCCTTCCCGTTGCGTAGACCCACGTGTCCGTCGGCGAGCAGCGCCACCTCCACGCTGTCGTTCCCCTCGCCTTCCCCCGCCCTCCGCCACGTGGCGCCGGTCAGGTCTATGTTCGCGTTCCCCTGAATGCTCACGAATTGCACTCCTTCGCTGTCTGCCGTGGCAGACGTGTACGGACCGAGAACCCAGCACTCCTGCTGGACGCACTCACGCGCGCCCGATAGTACCGCCGCTGACCGGCACTGTCGGGCGAAAATCCGGCCGCATGAATCGGCCGGTACGTCGAGCGGCAACGATGATTCCGTTCGATGATTTCAGCGGCACCGCCGGCTCAGCGGCGGCGCGACGGCGGCCCTGCCCAAGCGCGAATGGCCGCGACCACAACTCGGCCGGAGGGACGAAACCTGTTTCGCGGCGGGATGATCCAGCAGCGGATCGCGCCGACCGACGCGGTCGGCGACGGCAACGCGATCGTCGATCCGGTGCGGGATACCGACACGTTCAGCCGGAACAGCTCCGCGAACAGCCGCGTATCGCTCTCGGGCAAGTCCGGGGCGATCAGGAAAGTCCATCGATTCGAGCGAGGGTGCGCCAGGATCGGGCCCAGCCGGACGCGTGTGCTCTGCATGTGCGCCTTGACCGCCTGTCCGAGGCTGCTCGGCATGGTCAACGCCCATACCGATCCGGCACGCATCACGATCCGCCCTAGTTCGGGCGGGTCGACCACGGCGGGCAGATCACATTCGCGCCGATAGAACTGACATCTGGACCGTGGTGTATCCCTGAGCGAGCTCTGTTCCACTGACAACCCCCTGCAGTTGTGTGGTTCGCCATTTAGGTGCGCGCCATACCGGAGCCCCTACGTTCCGACAGTGGCTCCCGCTCGCGTACCGATGAGAATGCGGCGATGACCGAGTGTGGCGCGACTACCTCTAGTTTCGCGTCGCGCCGACCGGGATCGACTGATAAAGAATGGGCAAAAATGGGAAAAATAGCGGTGGCACGGTGCGCATGTGAATGATGGGGACTCAGTGCCTGCTGTGATCCGTCAGCGCGGTGCGCGGACCGAACTTGGGTTTGTGAAAGTGGCCGCTGATTTCCAGCAGGCGGATCGCCCGATAACGGTGCGGACGAAGTGGTTCCAGATACTCGACCATCGCGTCGTCATCGAGCGGTCGGCCGAGCAGGGTCCAACCGACGGCGGCGGCCAGGTGGTAATCGCCGACCGACAACGCGTCCGCGTCGCCGAAAGCCCGCTGTGCGATCTCCGCGGCAGTCCACACCCCGATACCGGGGACAGTGCGCAGCATGCGGGCCGCCTCCGCGGGATCGACCCGCGCCGCGCGCTCCAACGACTCGGCGATCCGAGCCGCACGCACGATGGTCTGTGCGCGCTGCGGTCCGACATTGGCCCGGTGGTAGACCCAGGAAGGAATCCGCCGCCAAGTATCGGCGTCCGGCGGCAGCCGCATTCCTTCCGGAGCGGGACCCGGCGCGGGTTCGCCGTACTGCCGCACCAGCTTGCGCCACGACGCCCGCGCTGAGATGGTGTGCACCTTTTGTTCCAGCACGGCGGGCACCAAGGCTTCGAACACCAGTCCCGTGCGCAACATGCGCAGGCCGGGGAAGCGGTGACAAGCATCGACGAGCTTCGGATGATCCGGGAGGAACGCCGAGACGTCCTCGTCCAGACAGAGCATGTGCTCGAGACCATCGAGGAATTCCGCCGCGCCCGGCCCCCAGGCGCGGGCCTGCACCGTGCACGGACCGGACTGGGTCAATCGGTAGGTTACCGGCCCGGTCGGCAGGCGGGAGGCGTGCCAGTGCGCGCCGTCGCCGGTCACCCGGTGGCACGGATCGCCGGTGCCGCGGCCGAGTGGAGCGACGGTGGACGCCAGATCGATCGGCCGATCCGTGATCACGGTCCGGCTCGCTCCCGGCTCGACCGTCAGGTTGCGCACCGCATCATTCTGCCCGGTGCGGCGCGCGGTGCCGCGTCCCCCTCCACCCGGGCGACACGGATTATTATCCGAGACACACCATAAGCCTTTTCATACCGCTTGCGCATAATCACAGTTGCCTGAATCGGATGTAACGGTATGGGATTCACCGCGATATTGATCTCGATCGGCAAATAGCTGGCTGTAGCCATGACGGAGGTTCTCTGATGATCACCAATGTGCTCAACTGGTTGCTCAACGCCTGGGGTGGGCTTTTCGCGGGCAGCTCGGGTTACCAGATTCCGCCGGGCACCCTGCCGTTCGGCAGCTGAACCATGCGGCGCGCCCGCTCGAGTTCTCGGCGGGCGCGCGAAATGGTCACTTACCCCAGAGGAACTGCGCGATATGGCGTGCGTTTCGCCCTGCTAGGGCAGCGGCTTGGGTACGACAGGAGAAGCCGTCGGCGAGGAAGATCGCGTCCTCGCCCGCGGCGCGCAGGGCGGGCAGCATGCCGTTCTCCGCTATCGCCATTGAAATGTCGTAATGGCCGGCCTGCATTCCGAAGTTTCCCGCCAGACCGCAGCATCCAGTGATTTCCGTCACTCGAAGGCCCATACCGGCTAAAAGTCGGCGATCGGCATCGAATCCGAAAATCGCGTGCTGGTGACAATGCGGCTGAATCACCACCGACTGTCCGGTTCGCGTCGGCGGCCGCCAAGTCGGCTGTTCGGTGAGGAACTCCGCGAGGGTGCGCACGGCGGCGGCGGTCCGGGCCGATCTCGGGTCTTCCGGCAACAGTTCCGTCAGGTCCGCGCGCAGGACCGCGGTGCAGGACGGTTCCAGTCCCACGACCAGACCACCCGCCTCGACATGCTCCTCCAGCGCGGTCAACGTGGACCGTAACCGGGCACGTGCGCCCTCGAGCTGCCCCGTGCTGATCCAGGTGAGTCCGCAGCAGACACGGCGCTCGGGAATCCGGACGCGGTATCCGAGGGTGGTCAGCAACCGTGCCGCGGCCAGCGCGATCTCCGGATCGAACGCGTCGGTGAAGGAGTCGATCCAGAGCATCACCTCGCCCAAGCCGCTTCCGGCCCGCTCCTGGGGGGCATACGACGACTCGGCCAGCAAGGCGCCCTCGTCGAGATCGCGCCAGATCCGGCGGAACGTGCGCTGGGCCAGGCGTGGCACGTCACGGCGCGGGTCGATGCCCGCCACTCGCAAACCGGCTCGACGCAGCACGGCCCGGGCTGCCAGCGCGTTGACGACGCGCGGCATGCGACTCGCCGCGGACAACCAGCGCGGCAGCCAGCCCAGTGCGTAGTGATCGATGGGGCGCGGCCGACGGCGGTAGCGGCGATGCAGCGTCTCCGACTTGTAGGTGGCCATGTCCACGCCCGCCGGACAGTCCGATCGGCACGCCCGGCACGACAGGCAGAGATCGAGCGACTCGGCGACCGCCTCCGAAGACCAGGGCAGCGCGCCGCGCACCACCTCCTGCAGGACGCGGGCCCGCCCGCGCGTGCTGTCCTTCTCGTCCCGGGTGGCCAGGTAGGACGGGCACATGAAACCGCCGTCGGCGCGGCATTTTCCGACACCGACACAGCGATGGACCGCGACGCCCACATCGCCGTCGTCATCTCCGAACGCGTAACCGCTCGACGGCCGGACGCGCGGAAGTCCGGCCAGCCGCAGGTCGGCATCGTTCGGACGCGGCGCGACCAGCACACCTGGATTCAGGATGTCCTCGGGGTCGAACAGCCCCTTGTAGCCGGAGAAGACGTCGAGCACCGCCGGGGAGTACATCACCGAGAGCAACTCCGAGCGAGCCCGGCCGTCGCCGTGCTCGCCGGAGAGCGAACCGCCGTACCGGACCACCAGCTCCGCCGCGTCGAAGAGGAACGCACGGAATCGATTCGGCGCGTCGGCGATCGGAAGATCGAGGCGGACGTGGATGCAGCCGTCGCCGATGTGCCCGTACAGCAGCCCATCGACGCCGTGGTCGCGGGTCAGCGCGGCGAAATCACGCAGGTAGGCGCCCAGCCGCGCGGGTGGGACGGCCGCGTCTTCCCACCCCGGCCACGCCGGTCGCCCGTCGGGTGTGCGACCCGCGAGCCCCGCGCCGTCGGCTCGGATCCGCCAGAGCGCGGCCGCGGCCCCGGGGTCGGTGACGATCCGGGTGTCCACCGCCCCCGCCGTCCGGCACAGGCGCTGCGCGACGGCCAGCGCGTCGGCCGGTGACCGGCCCACGGTCTCCACGAAGAGCCAACCGCCGCCGCGCGGCAGGTCGGGAACCCGTCCGCCGTGCGCGCGGACCACGTCGACCAGCCGCGCATCGATGCCTTCGACCGCGATCGGCGCGCAGGCCAGCACGGCGGCGACGTCGTCGGCGGCGGTGGCGATGTCTGGGTAGCCGAGCACCGTGAGCACGGTGGCCGTGGGCAGCTCGACCAGCTCGACTGTCGCCTCCAGCAGCAGACCGCAGGTGCCCTCGCTCCCGACGAACGCCTTCGCCGCCGACGCGCCCCGTTCGGGCAGCAGGTGTTCCAAGCCGTATCCGGACGCCTGCCGGTCGAAGCGTCCGAGATCGGTGCGCAGCACGGCGAGATGCGCCCTGCTGAATTCCGCGAGACCCGGCACCGCGGACAGGTCGGCGGCCAGCCTGCGTTCGGCGCCGGTGCCGTCCAGGATGCGCAGCTCGCGCACGGTGTCGGAGGTGCGCCCCCACGCGACGGCGCGCGGGCCACAGGCATTGTTGCCGATCATGCCGCCCAAGGTGCAGCGATCCTGCGTCGAGGGATCCGGTCCGAAGCGCAGGCCGTGCGGCCGGGCCGCACGCTGCAATCGCGAAAGCACCACGCCCGGCTGCACGGTGGCGACATGCTCGACGGGATCGATCGCCACGATCCTGTTCATGTGCTTGCTGAAGTCGAGCACCAACCCGGAGCCGATCGCGTTGCCCGCCACCGAGGTTCCCGCGCCACGCGCGGTCACCGGTAAACCGTGGCCACGGGCGAATTCCAGCGTGAGCGCGATGTCCTCATCGGTCCGAGGGAAGACGATCGCGGCGGGGAGAACCCGGTAGTTCGACGCGTCCGAGGAGTACTCCGCCCGCCGGCGCTCGGACGTGTCGACCTCACCCGCGATCCTGCCGCGTAGTGCCGCCATCCGGTTCTCGGTCACTCCGCCAGCCTAGGTGGTGTCGGTTTTCCAGCGCCGCCCCAGCTCAGCTCGGCGTGGCTGGTCCCGTGGCGTTTCCACCGCCATATGGTCTCGTTCGGCATCCGCACCTCTGGTTCGGGCGGGCCGCTACTCGCGGTTTCATTGCCTCTCTGCCGCGGTGTGGCGTCGTCCGTATCGGGGCGTCGGCACGGCCGTTCGCGCGGCCCTCGCCCATGTGCCGGTCCTTCGAACGATCTCGGTTTCGCCCTCGGCGGAAACGCCCTGCGGGCGGAATCGACTTGAACTAAACCATTGTTGAGGTCTTAGTGTCGGTGGCCAGGTCTTTGATGGGGCGGGGAGCGAGAGGAAGAAGAACGTGAGCATCGAATCCGTGGCGTGGAGCCAGATGTACCGACGGGCGAACGCGCCGCAGGAACAGCGGCCGTTCCGCCTGGCCACCGCCAAGCGCATCATCCGGTTCGCCGCGCGGCACCAACGGAGGATCGGCGCGTTCCTCCTGCTCAGCGTCGTGTCCGCGGTGCTCGCCGTGGCGACGCCGGTGCTGGCGGGCCGGGTGGTCGACGCGATCGTCGGCGGCGACGCGCCACGGGTGGTCGTCCTGCTCGCCGCGATGATCGGCGTGCTCGCGGTGTTCGACGCCGGGCTCGGGCTGGCGATTCGATGGATGTCGGCGCGGATCGGTGAAGGGCTCATTCTCGATCTGCGCACCGCCGTGTTCGACCACGTGCAGAAGATGCCGGTCGCGTTCTTCACCCGGACCAGGACCGGTGCGCTGGTCAGCCGCCTGAACAACGACGTCATCGGCGCCCAGCGCGCGTTCAGCGACACCCTGTCCGGCGTGGTGGCCAACTTGGTGACCCTCGCGCTGACGCTCGCCGTGATGGTCAGCATCTCCTGGCAGATCACCGTGCTCGCGCTGGTGCTGCTCCCGGTGTTCGTGCTCCCCGCGCGCCGGATGGGCAACCGCCTGGCGGACATGCAGCGGGAAGCGGCCCGGTTGAACGCCTCGATGAGCACCCAGATGACCGAGCGTTTCTCCGCGCCGGGTGCGACGCTGGTCAAACTCTTCGGCCGTCCGGAGCAGGAGTCCTCGGAATTCGCACTGCGGGCGCGCCGGGTGCGCGACATCGGCGTGCGCACCGCGATGTTGCAGACCGTCTTCGTCACCTCGCTCACGCTGGTTTCCGCGCTGGCGATCGCGTTGGTGTACGGGCTCGGCGGCTGGTACGCGTTGCGCGGACAGTTGGACGCGGGCGCGGTCGTGTCGCTGTCGCTGCTGTTGACCAGGCTCTACTCGCCGCTGACCGCGCTGGCCAGCGCCCGCATGGAGATCATGTCCGCGCTGGTGAGCTTCGAGCGCGTCTTCGAAGTGCTCGACCTGAAACCGCTGATCGAGGACGCGCCGGGCGCGAAATCAGTTCCGGAGGGCCCGGTCGCGGTGGAATTGGACGCGGTGAGCTTCGGCTACCCGTCGGCCGACAAGGTGTCGCTGGCCTCGCTGGAGGACGTGGCGAACCTGGACACTCGCGGCGGGGTGGAGGTGCTGCACCAGGTATCGCTGCGGGCCGAACCCGGTCAGCTGATCGCACTGGTCGGCTCGTCCGGCGCGGGCAAATCCACCATCGCCCAGCTGGTCTCGCGGCTCTACGACGTCGAGGGCGGCGCGGTGCGGTTGAACGGCGCCGACGTGCGCGAGCTGACCAGCCGGTCGATCCGCGAAACGGTCGGGCTCGTCACTCAGGACGGGCACCTGTTCCACGACACCATCCGGGCCAACCTGCTGCTCGCGCGGCCCGAGGCCACCGAGGACGAACTCTGGGACGCGCTGGAACGCGCCCGCCTGCGAGAGCTGGTCGCTTCCTTGCCGGACGGGCTGGAGACCGTGGTCGGCGAGCGCGGCTACCGGCTCTCCGGCGGTGAGCGCCAGCGTCTGACCATCGCGCGCCTTCTGCTCAAGCAGCCGCGCGTGGTGATCCTGGACGAGGCGACCGCGTCGTTGGACTCGACCTCGGAAGCCGCCGTGCAGGAAGCGCTGTCCGAAGCGCTCGAGGGCAGGACCGCGCTGGTGATCGCACACCGGCTGTCGACGATCCGCGCCGCCGACCAGATCTTGGTGCTCGAGCAGGGACGGATCGTGGAGCGTGGCACGCACACCCAACTGCTGGCCGCCGACGGCCGCTACGCGGAGCTGTACCGCACCCAGTTCGCCGAGGAGCCCGTCACGGCCGCGGCCTGACCGCGGCTACCGGCTAGCTCGCAGTCTGGTCCGCGGTGCAGGTGGTGTCGGTGTCCGGCAGCACCCCCGCGCCGAAGTAGGTGTTGATCGCGTCGTTCACGCAACTGCTCAATTCGGGCCGGAACGTCATATGGATACGGACATCGCGCAGAGTGACCATGCGCGACTCGGACAGATGCTGATGCAGTCGAACCCCGTGGGCGTAAGGGGTGCGTGGATCTCCCGTCGCCTGCACGATGAGCGCGGGCACCGCGTTCCGGACCACCGTCGGAGGTTCGACCGGGCGAGGCCAGAAGGCGCACGGCTGGATGTTGCCCGCCAGCGCGCCGAACACCGGTTGCGTGGCCCGGTTCTCTTCGATGGTGCGCCAGTACCAGGTGGGATCGATCGGTGCGCCGACATCGCCGCAGGCGATCTGCGCCAGCACGGAGTTCTCGTTGTCCCGCAGCGCCTGCACAATGGCGCGCAACCGGGGCGTACGCGAGGTCGTCGGCGGGCCGCCCGCGGCATCGGCGATCTCACGCACCGTCGCGGCCAACGGCTCGTTCAACCGGAAGTTCGTCAGCAAGGCGTGCAGGATGAACGGAAGCCAGTGGTCATCGATCGCGAACCCATCGATGACGATCGGTTGCCGTGCGGCGATGCGCACCAGTTCCTCGACCTTCGCCCGCACCTGCTGCGCAGTCGCGCCGAGCCGGAACTCGTCGTCCCGGGCGGCGGCCCACACGGCCCAGTCGTCCAGCGCGATCTCGTCGGCGGGACCCCAGTCCTGCACCAAGCCGGTCCAGTACCGGTCCGGGTCGATCGCGCTGTCGAGCACGATTCGATCCGTGCGCTCGGGAAACATCTGCGTGAACACCGCGCCGAGGTAGGTGCCGTAGGACAAGCCGTAGAAGTTGACCTTCTGCTCGCCCAAGACGGCCCGGACGATGTCCATGTCGCGCGCCGTGTTGCGAGTGGTGAACTGCCGCACCAAATCCGGATCGCGGATGACGCAGCTCGCGGCCATGCCCGCGGACTGCACGGTGTCGTGCACAAAACCCAGCGGTTCCAAGCCGGCCGAGCGCACCATCTCGCCGACCGGCCACCCGCACCGGGGACTGCGGCTGGATTCGCCGACCCCGCGCGGGTCCATCCCGATCAGGTCATAACTCGCCAGCACATCCGGCGACAGCACGTCACCGAGCAGATCCACGCTGTCCAGGCCCGGCCCGCCAGGACCGCCGGGATTCGACAGCAGGACTCCCCGGCGCCGTGCCGGATCGCCCGCCTTCACCCGGGATATCGCCACGGTGATCGTGCGATCGCCAGGCCGCCCGTAGTCCAGCGGCACCAGAACTTCGGCGCACTCGCCACCAGCTTTGTCCAGATTCTCGACACCGCAAGGCTTCCACTCGGGCAGCTGACGATAGAACCGGTCCAGGCCGGCCGGGTACGGGTCGGCCACCGGCTCGGCCTGGGTGTAGGCGGGCACGGCCAGCAGCACGGACACCGCCGCTATCGAAATCGAACGCCAGAACGGCTTCGCGGGCAACAGACTTCGCCTCTCGACCGGAGCGAGCACGTGGGTGGATGCGGAAGAACCGTATCGGATCGGAGCCTTCGATGGTGGCACCCTTCCCACGCGCGGCGTCGCGCGAGGTGCGCGTCAGGTGGCCCGGCGTGCGTCGAGCCCGTCCAGCACCCGGTCCAGTCCGTAGCGGAACTTCCGCTCGCGCAACCGTTCTGGATCCTGGTTCCAGTTCTCCTGCGCGACTCGCGGAAACTCGCGCGCCGCCGCTTCGACTGCCGGTCGCAGCTCGGCCAGCCACTCCTTCTCCGTCTTCCCGCTGCGAGTCAGCATGCTCAGATACGCCGCCTCGGTGATGCCGATACCGACCACGTAGCTGATGACGGCGCCGATGCCGTCGCCCGCCTCCTCGGCGGGGAAGCCACCGGCTTCGAACAGCCCGACCATCCGGTCGTTGAGCCGCATAACGTTCGGGCCCAGATAGGACAGCCCGACCTGGCCCAGGGTCGAGGCCATCCACGGATGCCGCAGGATCATCGCGCGCAGGCTCGTTGCGCACTCCTGCGCCGCGGCGCGCCATCGCGCCGGGTCATCGATCCGTGGGACGTCGATCTCACCGTAGACCTCGTCGACCACCAGTTCGATCAGCTCGTCCCGATTGGCCACGTGGCGGTAGAGGGAGGTGGCGCCTGCGTTCAGGCGAGCGCCGAGCTGACGCATGCTCAGCGCCTCCATGCCCTCCGCGTCCAATAGCGCGACCGCTTCGGCCACGATCTGTTTCCTGGTCAGCGCCGGTTGCTCCCGGCCGCGCCGCGGGCGCGTCCACACCGATCCCACCGGCTGCTTCTCCGCGGGCATGACACTCCTTTCGTCCATCTCCAGCGTAGCGCACGGTGTTCGCGAATGCGTACAACGCTCGCCGGTGCCGATGCGGGACCGAACCCCGGCCCGTCAACCACCGAAATCCGGCTCGAACGGATCGAGCCGGGCCTCGTCACGGCGCGCGCCGCATGCGTCCGGTCCGGGTTCCGCGAGCGCTACCCGAGCCCGCCGAGCGCAGGCACACAGGTGACGATCAGAATTCGCCCGAGACGCCGAGAACGGTTCGGCCCCGGTGGCTGCCTTTCTGAATGGAGCGCAGCACCTTCTCCACCTCGGTGATCGGGGCGTGGTTCGCCAGGGTCGAAAGATGCTGAGGGCGCAAGTCCTTGCCGAGCTGGGACCATACTTCGCGACGGCGCTCGATCGGGAGGTTGACCGAATCGATGCCCTCCAGGGCGACGCCGCGCAGGATGAACGGCATCACCGTGGTGGGCAGCTCGGATCCGCCGGTGAGGCCGCTGGCCGCGACCACGCCGCCGTAGCCGATGGCGCTGAGAACGTAGGCGAGCGAGGCGCCGCCGACACTGTCCACGGCCGCGGCCCACCGCGCCTTCGTCAGGGGCCGCGGCTTGGCGCTCGGCTCCTCGGGCAGCCTTCCGATCACCTCGTTCGCGCCGATCTCACTGAGCAGGTCGCCCGCATCGGTCTTGCCGGTGGAAGCGATAACTTCGAAGCCGAGCCCGGAGAGGATGTCGATACTCACGCTGCCGACTCCACCCGTCGCGCCCGTGACCAGCACCGGGCCCGCGTCCGGGGTGAGACCGCGATCGAGCAGTGCCTGCACGCTGAGGGCCGCGGTGAAACCGGCGGTGCCGAGCGCGGCGGCGTCACGAAGGCTCAGATCCTCCAGCTTGACCACCCATTCGGCGGGCACCCTGGCGTATTCGGCGAAGCCGCCGTTGTGTGCAACGCCGATGTCGTATCCGTGCGCGATCACCGGGTCACCCGGGGCGAAATCGTCGTCGGCGGACTCGACCACTTCGCCCACGAGATCGATTCCGGGCACGATCGGGTAGTTGCGGACCACTCCGCCGCCCTTGGTGATCGCCAGAGCGTCCTTGTAGTTCGCGCTCGAGTAGTGCACTTTGATCGTCACGTCGCCCGGCCCGAGGAAATCCTCGCCGACCTGCTGCCGGGTCAGGACGATCCCGCTATCCGATTCGTGTGCCACCATCGCCCAGAACTCCATGCGGACGAGCATACGAGTGTCCGGACGGGTCCGGGAGCTACTGCGGCACGAGTTCCAGCCGGACGCCGAGCAGACGAACCGGCCGGTCGAGGTCGAACCGGTCGACGATCCGCAGCGCGGTCTCGGCGATCCGCGCGACGTCGATGGTCGGTTCGGGGAGTTTCTCCTGTTTACTGCGGGTATAGAAGGTGTTGGTGCGCACCGTCACGGAAACACGGGTGCCGATCCGGCCTGCCGCGGCCATCTCCTCGGCGACCTCGGTGGCCAGTCGCGCGACTTGGGCGCGGATCTCGCCGGGATCGGTCAGATCGTGCGGGAAGGTCTCGGATTTGCTGCGACCTACGGGGATTCGCGGTTCGGTGGTGACATCCGTATCGCCCTTGCCGTGGCCGAGCACCCGGAGATACGGCCCGGTGTTCGGCCCGAACTCCGCGGCGAGACGATGCCGGTCGGCCGCCATCAGGTCGCCGACGGTTCGGATGCCGAGGTCGGCGAGACGCGCGGCGATTCGGTCGCCGATACCCCACAGCGCGTTCGTCGGGCGATGGGCCATCACTTCGGTCCAGTTCGCCGCGGTGAGCCGGAAGACGCCCGTGGCGGCGCCCGCGCCGGCCACGGGCTCGGCCGAGGACTTGCCCGCCGATTTGGCGAAACCGGTCGCGAGCTTGGCGGTGAGCTTGTTGTCACCGATGCCGATGGAGCAGGTCAGTTCCAGTCCGGCGATGGCGGCGCGCACCTGGTGCGCGAGGGCCTCAGGGTCGTCGGTGTCGGCGGCGAGGAACGCCTCGTCCCAGCCCCACACCTCGACCCGCCCGGGAAACGTCCGCAGCAGCGCCATGACCTCGTCGGAGGCGTCCTCGTAGGCGGTCATGTCCAAGGGAAGGAAGACGCCGTCGGGGCACTTGCGCTGGGCGCTGCGCAACGGCATCCCGGCCCGCACGCCGAACGCGCGCGCCGGATAGGACGCGCAGGTCACCACCTTGCGCGCCTCGGTGGGATCGCCGTGGCCGCCGACGATGACCGGCAGTCCCCGCAGTTCCGGATGACGGCGGAATTCCACCGCCGCCTGGAACTGGTCGAGATCGACGTGCAACAGCCATCTGGCCACATGCCGTTCTTACCGCAGTGCTGCGACACCATGCGTAATTCCAGTGCGAATCGGCGGCCGACCGGCGTTTCCACCGCGCCGCGAGCGTGCGTGTGTCCCGCGGACACCTCGCTGGACCGTTCCCAGGGTGCCGGACCCGCCATCAGGGTGCGAACTGCCCGCCGCTGCCAGGCAGATCCGCCGATGTTCGCCCGGCAGTCCCATGCCGTCGAGGAAGCACGTCTCGCCATGCGCATTGCGCTGCCCGAGAAACAGAATTAAATTCGGTATATGAAGATTCGAGATCGGTTGCTGCTGGCGGCCGAGCGCCAGTTCGCCGAGCACGGTGCGCTCGACGCGACGCTGACGCAGATCCGGGACGCGGCGGGCGCCAGCGTGGGGGCGCTCTACCACCACTTCCCGGACAAGGCCGACCTCTACCGGCAGGTGTGGGCCAACGCGCTGACGGACTACCAGAAGCATTTCTGGGCGGTAGTGGGCGACAGCACCGACGCGCGTGCGGGCGTCACCTCCGGCGTGCGCGAGCACTTGCGGTGGGTGAGCGAGAACCAGTACCGGGCCACGGTGCTCACCTCCGCCCGTCCGCCAGGAGTGCGCGAGAGCGAGAGCAATCGCCGCTTCTTGTCCGATGTGACGCGCTGGTGGCGCACGCACGCCGGATACGGGGTGGTGCGTGATCTGCCGGTCGATCTGGTCTACGCGCTGTGGCTGGGCCCCGCGCAGGAATACACGCGGCAGTGGCTGGGCGGCGAGATGCGCATCGCCCCGGCCGAAGTCGCGGGCGAACTCGCCGACGCCGCATGGCTCGCCCTCGCCGCCGATCGCACCCGAGCCG
Organism: Nocardia sputi; assembly: GCF_023501985.1. NCBI lineage: Bacteria > Bacillati > Actinomycetota > Actinomycetes > Mycobacteriales > Nocardiaceae > Nocardia > Nocardia sputi. The sequence continues at coordinate 209,576 of NZ_JAMFLC010000010.1, forward strand.
CGCAAGAGGTATCCCGATGACAACAGCCATGAGCCTCGACAGCGCCAGGAAAGTGCTGGCCGCACAGCCTTTTGCCGACCTGGTCGGCACCGAGATCACCGCCTTCGGCGACGGAGCCGCCACCCTGATCATCCCGTTGCGCCGCGAACTGACCCAGCAGTTCGGCTACGTGCACGGCGGCGTGCTCGCCTACGCCGCCGACAACGCCCTCACCTTCGCCGCGGGGACGGTTCTCGGCGCGAACGTGCTCACCGGCGGTTTCACCATCACCTACCTGCGACCGGGCGCGGGCACTCGGTTGCGCGCCGAGGCATCCGTCACCGGGTCGACGCGCCGCCAGGCGGTTGCCCACTGCCGGATCTACGCGGAGAGCGCCGACCGTGAACCGATCCTGTGCGCGGTGGCACAAGGCACCACCCGGCTCGCGGAAAGCGACCTGACGAACTCCAACCCCGCCTGACTCGCCCCACGCGCGAATCGTCGTGGACCCAGTGCGCCCAGCTCGCGCGCCGTGCGGCAGACGAAAGGCCGGGCACGGAGCATTCTCCGTGCCCGGCCCTTCCAGCACAGGTCAGGCGGTTGCCGCGTAGGCAGGGCCCAAAGCCGATTCGGTGACCGGTTCGATGGCGTAGGCCAGGATGTCGGCCACGTCGGCGACGGGGCGGACATCCAGCGCGGCCAGCACTTCCGCCGGGACGTCGTCCAGATCCGGCTCGTTGCGCGCCGGGATGAAGACCGTCTTCAACCCCGCCCGCTGGGCGGCGAGCAGCTTCTGCTTCACGCCGCCGATCGGCAGCACCCGGCCGTTCAGCGTGACCTCACCGGTCATGCCGACATCCGATCGCACCTGACGACCCAGCGCCAGCGACACCAGAGCGGTGACCATCGTGACGCCCGCGGACGGCCCGTCCTTCGGCACCGCGCCCGCCGGGAAGTGGATGTGGATGTTGCGATCAAGCACCGACGGCTCGATCCCGATTTCCTCCAGGTGGGAGCGCACGTAGGTCAGCGCGATCTGCGCGGACTCCTTCATGACGTCGCCGAGCTGGCCGGTGAGCGTCAGGGAGCGCTCGCCCTCGGCGGCGTTCGCCTCGATGTAGAGGACGTCGCCGCCCGCGCCGGTGACGGCGAGGCCGGTGGCCACACCCGGGACGGCGGTGCGTTCCACCGAATCGGGGGTGAAGCGCGGACGACCCAGGTAGTCCTTCAAGTCGTCCAATCCGATCGTCAGTGCTTCCTCGACCGGCACCTCGTAGCCCAGTTCGGGGTCGTAACCCGCCGCAGCGGGAACACTCTCGCGCTCCGACAGCCGAGTGGCGGCCTTGCGCAACGCTTTCGCGATCAGCCGCTCCATCTGCCGGACCCCGGCCTCCCTGGTGTAGTTGGCCGCGATTTCCCGCAGCGCCTCCTCGCTGACCGTCACCTCGTCGGCGGTCAACGCGTTGCGCTCGAGCTGCCGCGGCACCAGGAAGTCGCGGGCGATGGCCACCTTGTCGTCCTCGGTGTAGCCATCGACGGTGATCAGCTCCATCCGGTCCAGCAGCGGGCCGGGGATGGTCTCCATCACGTTCGCCGTGGCGATGAACAGCACGTCGGACAGGTCCAGGTCCAGATCGAGGTAGTGATCGCGGAACGTATGGTTCTGCGCCGGGTCCAGCACCTCGAGCAGGGCGGCCGCCGGGTCGCCGCGGAAGTCCGAGCCGACCTTGTCGATCTCGTCCAGCAGGACGACCGGGTTCATCGAACCGGCTTCCTTCATGGCGCGGACGATGCGACCGGGCAGTGCGCCGACGTAGGTCCGGCGGTGGCCACGGATCTCGGCCTCGTCGCGTACGCCACCCAGAGCCACGCGGACGAACTTGCGGCCCAGCGCCCGCGCCACGGACTCACCCAGCGATGTCTTGCCGACGCCGGGCGGCCCGACCAGCACCAGCACCGCGCCGGAGCCGCGTCCGCCGACGACCTCCAAGCCCCGGGCCGCACGGCGAGCCCGGACGGCCAGGTACTCCACCATGCGGTCCTTGACCTCGTCCAGACCGTGGTGGTCGGCGTCCAGGACCGCGCGGGCGGCCGACACATCGGTGCTGTCGGTGGTCTTCACCGTCCACGGCAGCTCGAGCACCGTGTCCAGCCAAGTCCGGATCCAGCCGGATTCCGGACTCTGATCGCTGGCTCGCTCCAGCCTGCCGACCTCGCGCAGCGCCGCTTCGCGAACCGTGTCGGGTAGATCGGCCTGCTCGACGCGGGTGCGGTAATCGTCGGCGCCGTCCGGCTCGTCCTCACCGAGTTCCTTGCGGATGGCGTTGAGCTGCTGGCGCAGCAGGAATTCGCGCTGGCTCTTCTCCATGCCCTCGCGCACGTCTTCGCTGATCTTCTCGCTGATCTCGGCCTCGGCGATGTGCGCTTTGGTCCACTCGATCAGGGTGGCGAGCCGCTTGGCCACCTCGGGGGTCTCGAGCAGTTCACGCTTCTGCTCGGAAGTGAGGTACGTGGCGTAACCCGCGGTGTCGGCGATGGCCGACGGATCGGTCAATTGATTGACCGCATCGATGATCTGCCACGCCTCGCGGCGCTGCAGCACCGAGACGACCAGCTTCTTGTATTCGGCGGCCAGTTCCTTGGTGCGGCCGTCCAGGGCTGAAGTCTCGACCGGCTCCGCCTCGACCCACAAGGCCGCGCCGGGGCCGGTGACCCCGTGCCCGATCTTTGCGCGCCGTTCGGCCTTGAGGACGGCCGCCGGAGCACCACCGCGCATCCGGCCGACCTGTTCGATGGTGGCGACCACACCGTAGGTGGCGTAGCCCTCGTTCAGGCGCGGCGCGAGCAGCACGGCGTCGGTCCCGGCGGCGCGCGCGGCATCGATCGCGGCCTGCGCCGATTCGTCCAGTTCGATGGGCACGACCATGCCCGGCAGCACGATCGGATCGGTCAGGAACAGCACCGGCAGGTTCTGTGGTGTAGTCACGTCTTCGACCCTTCCAAAAGTTGAGCGATGCCTACTCAACCCGCGATGGTTCGGGTTTGTTCCGTCCACGACCGAACGTTCGCCGACGGCGAATTCCCCACTCGGAACTGTGACGCGCGCCACGGACGCGGACACCGAGCCTCTTCGGATCCTCGCCCCGCCATTCGACTTCCGATTCGCCGGATACTCCTCGTTGACACCCCGTCCAAGGCAATGAGAACGTGGGGGCCTTGATATCTCATACCGGCGGTACCGCCGGATCGGCTTAGGGAGTCCTATCCATGTCGTCGCTCGCCGCTGGCGTGTTCATCGACTGGGAAGGATTGACCGGGCAGCCGAAATTCGTGGTCGACCTGATCACGTTCCCGATCTTCAGCGCGCTGGCCGGTTGGCTGACCAACTGGACCGGCGTGCTGATGCTGTTCTGGCCGATCCGCTTCCGCGGCATCCGCATCCCGGGCCTGCACGTGCTCTATCCCTACTTCCCGCGCCGGGTCCAGGTGTTGCCCACCTTCTCCGGCGACGGCCGCCGCCTCGGATTCCAGGGCTTCATACCGGCGCGTGCGGAAAAGATGGCCAGCATCTGCGTGGACAAGGCGCTGATGCGGATCGGGAGCCCGAAGGACTTCATCCACGAACTCGACCTCGACGGCATCGCCGACTACGTCGCGGTGCTCGCGCGCCAGCAGGTGCGGCCGCTGGTCGACGAGCTGATGTACCGGGAGAACCCGGACCTGTGGCGCACGGTGCCGCGCGCCGCCAAACAGCTGATCTACCAGCGGGTGGATCGCGAACTGCCCGCGCTGTCACGCCGCGCTTTCGCCTCGCTCGGCGACAACGTCGACCAGCTCATCGATATCAAGAGCTTCGTGATCCGCTACCTCCAGCAGAACCCGGCCATCCTGAAGGACCTGACCACCACCATCGCGGCGCCCGAGCTGCGCTTCATGGTGCGCATCGGCTTGCTCGGCGCTCCCTTCGGCGTGCTGCTGGCCCTGTATCTGCATGTACACCAGCACATTCCGGTATTCGGCTGGGTTCCGGGCTGGGTGATCGTCCTGCTCGCCTCGGCGGCGATCGGTGTGATCGTCAACGTCATCGCGGTGAAGATGGTGTTCGAGCCCGGCGACCCGCAACCGAGGTACAAGTACCTGTGGAAGCAGGCGCTGCTGGCGAAACGACAGCCGCAGGCGGCGACCGATCTGGCCCATATCCTGGCCTACCAGGTGTTGACGCTGCCGAACCTGTCTGAGGAACTGCTGGAGGGCCCGAACGGGGACAAGACCAGGCAACTGCTGGAACGGTTGATCGCCGACGAGATCAATCGTCAACTCGGGCCGACCACCACACTGGTGCGGGCGGCTCTGGGTCGTCGCCAGTTCGACAACCTCACGGTGGGCGCGGCGGGCGCCGCGGTCGGTCTGGCTCCGACCCTGACCGAGGACGAAGAATTCAACCTGGAGCAGGCCAAGACCATCGATGAATTCGCGGCGCGCAAATTGCGAGACCTTACGCCGGGGGAGTTCATGGAGATGTTCTACGCGTCCGTGGAACAGGACGCCTGGCTGCTGTATCTGCACGGCGCGGTGCTCGGCCTCGTCGTCGGGGCGGCCCACCTGGTGGCTTTCGGCTGGTAGCGAGGCTCTTTGCGGGCAAGATAAAACAAGCATGCTTGCCTTTTTTTGGTCCCGCTGCGATGCTGGACGGCGGCGGCGCACGAGGCGGTGTGCCCGGATCGGTAGGGGAACGGATGGCTGACCTCGAGGCGCTGCTCGGCGATTTCGCCGACGAATGCGCGGACCTGGAACGACTCGTCGGCCCGTTGGCCGTCGAGGAGTGGGCGCGCGCCACACCTGCGGCCGGCTGGACCATCGCCCATCAGATCGGCCATCTGGCCTGGACCGACGAGGTCGCGACGATCGCCGCCGCGGACGCCGAAGGCTTTCAGAAGCTGCTGGCCGAGGCCGGCCCTCGTGCTCTCACGTTCGTCGACGAGGCGGCCGAGAAAGCCGCCACCGAACCCCCGGCCGACCTGCTCGATCGATGGCGGCGTGGCCGCGCGTCGCTCACCGCCGCGCTGCGCGCCGTGCCCGCGGGGGTCAAACTGCCGTGGTTCGGTCCGCCGATGAGCGCCGCGTCGATGATCACCGCCCGCATCATGGAGACCTGGGCGCACGGGCAGGATGTGGCCGACGCGCTCGGCGTGTACCGCAGGCCGACGGAGCGCCTGCGCACCGTGGCCCATATCGGCGTCCGCACCAGGAACTTCGCCTACACCGTGCACGGAAAGACCGCCCCGGCGGCGGAATTCCGGGTCGAGCTGATCGCGCCTGATCGCACGATCTGGTCGTGGGGCCCCGAGACCGCCGAGCAGCGCGTGACCGGGCCTGCGCTCGACTTCTGCCTACTGGTGACCCAGCGCCGTCATCCGGACGACCTGGCGCTCGTGGCGCACGGCGACGACGCCGCGGAATGGCTCACTATCGCGCAGGCTTTCGCAGGTCCGACGGGTACGGGGCGGACAGCGGGCCAGTTCGCCTGACCCGCCCACACCCGACCCGATCGATGACGATTCGGGAGCGGGCGAGCGCCACACTTGGGTGCGCCGTGTTCATGTCGACGGCCGGACGCCGTTGGCCGGGTGTCTCGAGGTGGCAGTCGAGAATGACGCTCGCCAGCTGAATGATATTTACCCGCCGCTGCGTTCGCGGAAACATCGACGCCATGTCCATGGTGGGGACCTGTGATTTTTCGGCCTTACGACCGAGCGTCGATGTGATCCCGCTCTCTTCGACGCGGCACTCTCCCCGATCCCACAGGTAATCTGGACGAGCGTACAGCTTCCCATGGTGCTGGTCGCCTGTGGGAGCAGCATCGCAGGGAAAGGAACGCATCGTGACAGCACACCGACCTGCCCAGGTCGCGCGGCATGCCGCCGTCGTGCTCGCCGGTGCCGCCAGCTTGAGCCTGACCGCCGCGGCCGGCGCTTATGTCGTCCAACAGATCGCCGACTCACAGCGCCCCGATACCCGGCTCGCCGCGCCGACAGCCCCGCAGACCCCGCACGAGCCCGACCAGGGACACAGAGCCGTCCCCTATCCGGCATTGACCGGCAGCAGCTTCGTCTTGCCCGCGGCGGTTTCCGCTCCACGTGCCGCCGAGCCGGAAACCTCTGCCCCGCATATTATTTCGCCGACAGAGCCGACCGCGCCGACCGCGCCCGCACCTATCGGCGGCAAAGTCCGGCTCGGCGACGCCTATGTCGGTGCGCAGGTCGCGGAAGTCCAGCACGACACCGTCTCCGTCACCGTGGACACGAACGCCTTCACGATGCTGACGGATTTCCTCCATTCCGAACCCGCGCCGCAGCAGCCGGACGAGTCCGCTGTCACCACTATGCGCACCGACGTCGACACTCGGAGCGGTGAAGTGCGACTGGCGTTCTCCGATCCGAAGCTCGGCGAGCACGATCTGCGCCTCGATCGTCACGCCGCGCCCGCCGCAACCCCATCGCCGGACGGAGACCGCCGCCAGCACCCCGCCGAACCCGCGCTCGGGACAGCGAATTCCGTGGCGGTGTGACCTACCGTTTACCCTGCTCGGCATGAGCGCCTACGACTTCTGCGTCATCGGCGGCGGCATAGTCGGCGTCGCGACCGCGCACCGGATTCTGGCGCGCAACCCCGGTGCGAGCCTGGTGCTGCTGGAAAAAGCGCAGCATCTGGCCGCCCACCAAACCGGGCACAACAGCGGCGTCATCCACTCCGGCATCTACTATCCGCCGGACAGCCTGAAAGCCACGCTGTGCCGCCGGGGTGCGCGCTGGACCAAGGATTTCGCCGCGCGCCACGACATCCCGTATCGGGTGTGCGGCAAACTCCTGGTCGCCACCGACGACGCCGAATACGGACGCATGCTCGCGCTCCACGAACGATCGATCACCAATGGCGTGTCCGTCGAGCTGATCGATGCGGCGGAACTCGCTCGGCGCGAGCCGCGCGTCACCGGGGTCGGCGCACTGTTCGTTCCCGACACCGGCATCGTCGACTTCAGCCGGGTGACCGAAACGCTCGCCGATGAAGTTCGTCGCGCGGGTGGGGAATTCGTGCTCGGCACCGAAATCACCGCGCTCACCGAGAACTCGGACGCGGTGGTCGCCGCAGGCCCGACCGGCTCGTGGACGGCACGCCGCCTGGTGGTCTGCGCTGGTCTGCAGGCGGACCGGATGGCTCGAGCTGCCGGGCTGCGCACCGACTTTCGCATCGTTCCCTTCCGCGGTGAGTACTACCAGCTGCCGCCGGAGCGGCACGGACTGGTCAACACGTTGATCTATCCAATCCCGGACCCCGAATTGCCGTTCCTCGGAGTGCATTTGAGCCCGACGATCGACGGAGCGCTGACCGTGGGCCCGAACGCGGTGCTCGGGCTCGCCAGGGAGGGCTACGGCAAAGGCAGTCTCGACCTCAGGGATGCGCGAGAAATTCTCGCGTTTCCCGGATTTCACCGGGTCGCCAAGGCGAACGTACGCACCGGCCTGCGTGAACTGCGCAACTCGTTGTTCAAGCGCGGATATCTCGCGCAGTGCCACCGCTACTGTCCGGAGCTGACGCTCACCGATCTGCTCCCGCGGGAAGCGGGTATTCGCGCGCAGGCGGTTCTGCGAGACGGAACTTTGGTGCACGACTTCATGATCGAGCGCACCGAGCGCTCGGTCCATCTGCTCAATGCCCCCTCACCTGCGGCGACTTCGGCCATGCCGATCGCCGAGCACATCGTCGATCAGCTCTGAGCAGGCGCCGGACCAAACCCTTCCCAACCAACCATTCGGTCGAATCCGGCAATACGGCGCACCGAATCGCGCAGAGCCCTCGAATAAATAGGAGAGCTGTAGTACTTTTAACGCCAGTCGTGGGACAGGGAGGGCCTATGGGCCACATCAAGTACGCGAGTGACGTCGGAGCGCCCGTCGAGGTCGCTTTCAACTACACGGACAACCATCTGTTCGTACCGGATTGGATGTTCGGCATCGCGGACTTCGTGCCGACCAGCGATCAGGACCGCGGACTCGGCGCGACTTTCGCCACCACCACACGCCTCGCGCTGTGGCGACCGACTTCCGCCTGCGAGATCACCGAATACCGCCGCAATGCGGTGATCGAGTATACGTTGCGGGGGCGATTGTCCGGAACGCTGAGACTGCGTTTCGACCCGTTGGGTTACGGACGCTCGGTGCTGACCTCCGAGGCGGAGTACAGTCCACCTCGCGGAGTCACCGGGCGACTCGGCGCCGGCCTTGTCGACGCCGCGGTCAAATCGGCGCTACGGCGTACCGAGTCCCGGTTACGGAGGGAGATAGAGGAATTCCACGGTACCGATCTTGTCGGTCGGATTGCGTAGGGTGCCAGCCATGATCATCGTGAGCACCGACGGATCCTGCCTCCGCAATCCCGGCGGCGCCATCGGCTGGGCTTGGGTCAATCATCAGGGCTCCTCGGCGAGCGGAGGAGCCGCGTCCGGAACCAACCAGGTCGCGGAGTTGCGCGCGGTGCTGGAGGCGATCGTCGCCCATCCCGGGTCCGAACCCCTGCTCATCGAGAGCGATTCGCTCTATGCGATCAAGTGCGCCTCGGAATGGGTGGCAGGGTGGCGGGTCAACGGCTGGCGCACGTCCACCGGTGGCGCGGTGAAGAATGTCGAACTCGTCCGGCAGATCGATCGGGCCATCGCGAGCAGGCCGGGCCCGGTCCGGTTCCGTTGGGTTCGGGGACATGTCGGTAACTACTTCAACGAGCAGGCCGACGCACTGGCCGGAGAAGCGGCTCGGCAGGCCGCGGTCACCGCGGCTGTCGCCGAGGCGAACACCGTGGAAATGCTCGCGGTGACTGTGGAGGAAGCGTCGACGGCGCCGGAAGCGCCGAAGGACAAGGCCGCGGGGAAGGCGGCCGCGCCGTCGGCGCCACAGACTTTGACGCTGTTCTGATGCGCCCGAATCGCCGAAAGCTGCCCGAATGACCTCCGGCGGTGGTGGCTCGGCCCACCGCCGGAGGCGCTCGGCTAGTTGCCCGGCTGCGGTGCGGGTTGACCAGACGGTGCGGGCTGCGGAGCTCCGCCCGGCGCGGGAGCGCCCGGCAGTCCGGTGCCCGCACCCTTCAGCATCGGCGAATCGAGCTTCTCGACCAGCCACTTGTCGCCCGATTTCTGCAGCTGGGCGATCACCACGACGAACTGGCGCTCGGGGTTGGTCTGGGTGAAGTTGGTCCGGAACTGCGTGAGGGTCACCAGCACTTTGGCCGAGGTCGTGTCACCCGACTGGTAGCCGCATTGCACGTCATCGACCCACGACTTGACCTGCGCCTGCGTCATCGCGTCCTTCAACGCCTTGGTCGCGTCGTCGAACTCCTTGAGGAACTCGCCCGTCGAGCCGGCCTTCACCTTGGTGAAGTAGTCGTCGAGGTTCTTCGAATAGTCGTAGACCGAGACGTCCTTGCCGAAGGTGCACGCGGCGTTGGTCGAGTCGCGGATCGCGTCGAGCTTGTCGCCGCGGTCCTTGCCCTGCATGAAGAACACGACCACCGCGGTGATCGCCGCGACCGCGAGCACACCGGCCACGAACGCGGCCACCAGCGGGAGCGACGTGGATTTCCCGGAGGGCGCGGCCGCCTTGGGCGAGTCACGCTTCGCGGCCGGCTCGGATTTGTCTGCCTTCTCCGCCTTGGACATCTCGGGCTTCGCCGCGCCAGCGGCATCCTCCGACTTCCCGGTCACCGCGTCGGTGTCCTTGTCGGAGGCGGCGGCCGTGCTCTCGGCGTCCTTGTCGGTCTCGGCGTCGTCGGTAGACATCGATAAAACCTGCACTTTCCCGGCGCGCGTCGATGCGCCCCGATTGGCTTCAGCGGCTCGCGAGAGCGAACCTTGGGCGTTCCACCAGCGAGTATGCCCGGCCGACGGGATGGCCGCCGGGCCGGGTGCGACTCACCGCACCGGAGGCAGGGTCCGCTCGTTCGGATCCACACCCGGCGGCATGTGCGCGCCGTTGTTCGGCACGTCGGGCCGCGGCGCGTTCGCGGCGCCGCGGATCAACTGACCCGGCGGAGGGTTCTCACAGTAGTTCCACTTCGGGATCGTGCCGTCCTGCACGACCTCGTTGCGGATCTTCGGGGTGTCGTAGGTGCAGAACGGCCGCGGCCAGATGTCGATCATGGCGTGGAATTCGCCGTTGTGGGCCGGGACGCCGAGCGCTTCGCCTCCGAGTGCGAGCGAGGGGAACAGTGCGCGCAGCGCGGGCAGCCGCAGCTGCGCCGCCTTGGTGATCGCCTGGAAGTTGGTCGCGAGGCTGGTGATCGGATCGGCCGTCCGGTCCACCACCGCACCGAGGCTGGTGAGCTGACCCGGCGCCTGCTCGAGCACGCGTTGCAGTTCCGCGTTCGCGTTGTTGAACTGCTCGAACAGCACTGCCGAGTTGCTGGTCAGAGTGGCGAGATCAGGCTGCGCGTTGGACGTCGTGTTGGCGATGGTACGCAGGTTGGTGATCAGGTTCGTGGTCTGGGGGAGCAATGAGTCCAGGCCGGCCATCGCCAGGCTGATCCCGTTGATCATGCCGCGCAGCTGATCCGGACCCCCGCTGAGCGCGATGTCCAGCTCGTTCAGGATGACCTGGAAGTGGTCCGGATTGATCTGCGCGATCAGTGCGCTGGAGTTGTCCAGCACCGACCACACCGGCGTGGGCGTGTAGATCTTCTCCGGATCGAACTTGATCACCGCGCCGTTGGCCAGGTACGGCCCCTGCTCGGCGTTGGGCCGGAAGTCGATGTACTGCTCACCCGCGCCGGACAGCGCCTGCACCGCGATCCGGGTGTCCAACGGAATCTTGTACTTGGACTCGATCTGCGCGGTAGCGGCGATGGCCTGACCGCGATCGGTCAGCTCGATCGAGGTCACCTTGCCGATCCGCCACCCGCGCAGCGTCACGTCGTTGCCGGGCTGTAGACCGCCGGAGCGGTCCAGGTTCACCGTCACCGTGTAGTCGGACGCCAACGGGTTGACCCGCATGACGTTCACCATCAGGTAGGTCGCGCCGATCAGCAGCACGAGCACCAAGCCCACGTTCGACAGGAATATCTTGTGTCCGATCAATTTGCGCAGGGAACTCATCGCTGTCCTCCCGCGATCCGGCCCTGCACCAGTTGCAGCACCTGGATGAGGCTGCCCGCGAAGTCCTGCAAGTCGTGCAGATCCTGGAACTTGCCGTGCTCCGGATCGGTGAGCGCGCTGATGTCCAGGTTGGTCGCGGTCGCGTACACCGCGAAGCTGCTGCCGCGGAAGGTCGCGTCGACCTTCGGCCGGATCTCCCGCAGCCGGTCCAGCAGTACGCCGAAGCCGTCACCGGTCTTGGCTATCGCGTCCATCAGCTGGCGGGTGTTCTCCAGCAGTCCGGTCAGCTGTTCGCTGGAGGTGTCGGCGTAATTGCCGAGTGCGGCGCTGGCCGTCGACAACTTGGTCAGCAGATCGCCGATGGCCCGGTTGTTCTCGGCGACGGCGCCGATCATCTGCGGCAGCGTGTCGGCCACTTCGCCCAGTTGTGCCCGCCTGCCCTCGAGCGTGTTGGCGAGAGTGCTGAACTCGCCGAGCACGCTGTCGATCCGGGCGGAGTTGGCGTTCAAGCTGCCCACCACGCCGGTCAGCTCGGTGATCAGGTGGGCCAGCTGCTCGCCGCGGCCGCCGACGATGGAGTCCAGCTCGGAGCCCAGCTTGGACAGGCTGGCGATGCCGCCGCCGTTGAACAGCATGGAGACCGAGATGAGCAACTGCTCGACGGTCGCGCCCGCGGAGGTGCTGTCGAGGGTGAGCGTGTCGCCGTCGTTCAGCATTTCCGCGCCGGGCTCGGTCTTGGGCTTGGACACCGCGACGAACACGTCGCCGAGGGGGGTGGCCTGCCGCAGCTCCGCCGTGCTGCCCTTGGGCAACTCGATGTCCTTGCTGATGGTCAGGTCCACGATGGCCTGGAAGTTCTTCGTCTTGATGTCGGTGACCACGCCGACGTCCGAGCCGCCGATCTTCACCTTCGCCTGATCGGGCAGGTTCAGCGCGTTCTCGAAGACCGCGTGGATGGTGTAGGTCTCTCCGGCCAGACCCGGTTTCGGCAGCGGCAGCTTCTCCACGGTGAGCCCGCAGCCGGAGGTGACCGCCACACCGGCCACCGCGGCCACGGCGACCAGCGCCCTGCGTGCCTTGATCGTCATTCGGTACGTCATTTCGTCAGTCCGAGCAGTGCGGCGGTGAGCCCGTAGTCGGGTCCGAAGTCCTGCATGTTCCCGGTGCGGCAGCCGTCGGCCTTCATTTGGATGCGTTCGCAGAACAGGCTGACGATCTCACCCGACAGCGCGGTGCCGATCACCGCGTGCAGCCGGACGTACCCGTGCTCGCGGTTGACGATCCCGTCGATGTTCTGCATGACCATCGGCGCCAGGTCGGCGACTTCGGTGAGGCCGTAAGCGTTGTCGCGCAGCTGCTGGGTCACGTTGGTCAGGCCGGTCATGGTCCCCGACAACTGATCCTCGTACTGGGTCAACGTGGTGCTGGTGTTCCGCAGGAAGGCGAGCAGTTGGTCGAGCGTGGCCTGCAGGCCGGGGGCCTGCTCGGCGAGCAGGCCGGTCATCTGGGTGACCCGGTTGCTGAAGTCGCGCACCGACTGGTCGTTCTCGGCCAGCATGGTGGTGAGATCGTTCAGCTTGATGATGATGCTGGAGATCGCGTCCTTGTTGTCCACACCGACCTTCAGCGCACTCGACAGCGCGTTGAGGGTGTCGCGAATCTTCTCGCCGTTGCCGTTGAGCATGGGGTAGAGCACCCGGCCGGACAGCGGGCCGATGCCCTCCTGGCCCGGCTCCGGCTTCAGCGCGGCCGCGAACTGGTCGATGGTCTTGATCATCGTGTCCAGCTCGACCGGCGTCTTGGTACGGGCCTTGGGCAGGTGCGCGCCGTCGGACAAGGTCTCGCCGCCGGTGTAGACGGGGGTGAGCTCGATGTGCCGGTCGGTCACGATGGACGGCGAGATGATCGCGGCGACCGCGTCCTTCGGGACCTTCACGTCCTTGTCGATCGACATGTGCACCTCGACCAGAGTGCCCTTGGGCACGATCTTGTCGACCTTGCCGACGTCGAGCCCGAGCACCGTGATCGGGTTGCCCTCGTAGATGCCCGCGATGTTGTCGAAGTCCGCGGTGATCTGGAGGGTATTACCCAATGCGTCGTTCACCGAGCTCGGCAGCAGCGAGCAACTGCCGACCGTCAGCGCGGCGGCGCTGATCATCAGCGTCTTCGCGACGGTCTCGGGCCGAAAGCCCATGCGGAATCTCATCCCTGGCACCCCTCGATAACTTCGGCGAAGCACAACCAGTTGTCCGGGAACAGCCACGGCAGGCCGACGTCACCGTACGGACCGCTGCCACCCCAGGAGTTCGCCAGGTAGCGCACGGTCGGCGGCATGAGCGACAGCATCCGGTCCAGGTTGTCCTTGTTCTTCTGCAAGCCTTCGGCCATGGTGTTCAGCTGCTGGATGGTCGGGCCGAGCTGATCGTTGTTCTCCGCGCCGATCACCTCCAGCTGCTTGGTCAGGGCGGCGATGTTGTCCAGCAGCTGGCGCAGCAGTGCCTGGCGCTCCATCACCCGATTCGCGATGGCCTCGCCTTGGGTGATCACCAGCAGAATGCTGTTGCGGTTGTCGCCGAGGATCTGGGTGACGCGGTCCAAATCCTTGAGCAGGATGTCCACCTCGGCCTTGCGGCTATCGATCACTTTGGCCAGTGCGCCGACGCTGTCCAGCGCCTGGGCGGTGAGCTGAGGCGAGCCGTTCATCTGCTCGTTGATCAGGTTCAGCGACTCGGCCAGCTTCCTGGTGTCGAGCGCTTCGAACTTCGGGGTGCCGACCTGCACCACGTCGGCCAGGTTGTACGGAACCGCGGTGTTGGAGACCGGGATCCGCTTGCCCTTCAGGCCCGAGCCGTCGCCCGGCTCCAGGTCGACGTACCTGGCGCCGAGCAGCGTGGCCATCTTGATCGAGGCGCGGGCGTCCGGGCCGAGCTTCACGTCGTCGCTGACGCTCAGCGTGAGCAGCACGTGGCTGCCCTCCAGTTCGGCGTCGACGACCCGGCCGGAGGACACGCCCGCGATGTTCACCTTGTCGCCGACCTTGATGCCCGCGGCCTGCACGAACTCGGCTTTGATCGACTGCTCGCCGACGCCGATGAGCTTGTACACGCTGGACACCAGCAGCAGCACCACGATGAGGACGCCGCCGATGATGCCCAACCAGAAGTACCGGTTGCTTTCGAACCTGGACCTGAGTCTGGTCATCATGGGCGGCACACCGCCGAGTGCGAGGTTCCGCCGATCTGGGAGAACAGACCGCGGGGGAAGAGGATGCCGTAGAGCGACACGTCCAGCCCGCACAGGTAGGCGTTGGCGTAGGCGCCCTCGGAGGTGTGCCTGCCCGCCGCCGACAAGACGTTCGGCAGGTCGATCGCCGCCTGGTCGAGTTTGGCGCCGTTGTCCAGCAACAGCGTCAGCGCCGCGCTGGTGGAGTTCTGCGCGTTGCGCAAGCTCGGCTGGATCTGGTCCATCATGCCGACCAGTGACGTGGTCGCGCTCGCGATCTGCTCGGTGGATGCGAGCAAGGACTGTCCTTGCTCGTACAGCCCGCCGATCAAGGCCCGGGTCTGGGTTACCAGGGTCTCCAATTCATCTCCTCGTTTCGCCAACCCCGACATCACGCCCGACAGGTTGGTGATCACATCGGACAGGATCGCGTCTCTGCGCTGGAAGTCGGTGGCCAGCTGGGCAGCCTGGACGATGAACGCGCTCAATGAGACGCCGTCCCCCTGCAATGCCTGGATGAACGTCTCCGACAGCCGGTTGACCTGCTCCGGCTGCAACACCTGGAACAGGGGCTGGAAGCCGTTGAGCAGACCCGACACGTCGAACGACGGCTCGGTGCGGTCGATCGGGATCGAACCGTTGTTCCTCAGCGGCGCGGGGTTCGGCGCCTTGCCGGGAGCCAGCGCCACATACCGCTGGCCGATCAGGTTCTGGTAACGGACCAGCGCCTTGGTGTCGTCGTAGATCGTCTGGTCGCGCTGCACGACGAAGGTGACCTTCGCGACCGATTTCTTCAGGTTCGCGTCCCGGCCCCGCTCGATCTTCTCGACCTTGCCGACCCGCACGCCCGCCATGCGGACGTCGTCGCCTTCGTGCAAACCGAGCACGTCGGAGAACGTCGCGGAATAGGTGTAGGTGTCACCGCTGACGATGCGCGCCAGCGTGTTCCACACCACCACCGTCACCAGGATCGACACGATGGCGAAGATGCTGAATCCGATCAGCGGTTTGCGAATGCTCATCGTCGGGCACCGTTGTCGGACACCTGCATGGTTCCGCCCTTCAGAATCGAGCTCAGCAGCAGATATTCGGCGGTGGTCGGCTGGCGGCCGAGCAGCGCGGTGATCGCCGAGTCGCCCCGGTAGGAGATCGGCGCCGCCGACGGCGTGCCCTCGGGCGCGGCAGCCGGAGCGGCGGGCGCCGGTGCCGCGGCGGGCGGGAGCAAGCCCGGCGGCAGCATCGGGAACAGACCTTCGAGCGGGGTGCCCGCGAACGGCGCGGGCACGCCGCCGGTGGGGGCGGCCGCGGTGGCGCGGTTCGGGTCCGGGGTGGTGACGCCGGGAATCAGCGGCAGACCGGGCATGGGCACCACCGGCGGGAGCCCGGCGGCCGAGTCCAGCGCGCGCGGCTTCAGCTGTTCGGGCAGCTCGCCGACGTCGGCGACGGCGGGTGCGGTGTAGCAGCTCGGGCCGACCATCTCGCCGTAGCGCGGGCAGTCGGCCACGGTGTACGGGCGGTACGGGGTGAGCGTGAGACCGGCGTCCCAGACCTGCTGCTTCTGCGGACCCCAGGTGAACGTGGTGTCCATCCGCCGCATCGTCTCGCTCAGGTTCAACAGGCTCCTGGTGATCGCGTCCGGGTCCGCGGCGAGTGCGCCGAACATGTCGTTCGTACCGGCGGTGACCTCGATGCCGACGTTGGGGTTGCGGGCGAACAGGTCGTTGACCGTCTCGATGGTTCCGGCGGTGCCGGTGATCAGGGAGACCAGCTCACTGCGGCGGTCTGCGATGGTGCGCGCGGTCTGCACCGAGCTGCCGAGCACGTCGACCAGCTCGGGCGCGGACTGATTGAGCGCGTTGAACGAAGCGGAGAAGTCGCTCAGCAGCACACCGAGATCCGGGATGGACTCATCGACGGCCAGCAGCCAGCGGTCCAGCCGCTCGACGGTGGAGCCGGGCATCCGGCCGCTGCCGTCCAACGCCTGGGACAGGGTGCCGAGGACCCGGCCGAATTGCACCGGATCGATCTTGTCGAGGATGTTGCGCACCGTGGTGAGCGTGTCCTGCAGCGCGATGGTTCCCTTGCTGCGGTCCTCCTCGATGACCGAACCCTCGTGCAGGTACTGGTCGGCCGGGCCGTTGAAGACGAGTTCGACCGAGGTGACGGCGAAGAGATTGCTCGGCACCACGCGGGCGGTCACGTTGGCCGGGATGTCGCCGGCGAATTCCGGCTTCATCTCGATCCGGACCTTCTGCAGCTCACCCTTGGCCGCGACATCGACGGTCTTCACCGCGCCGACGAGCACGCCGCGGAACTTGACGTCGGCCTGCTCGGGCAGACCGTCACCCGTGGTGGTCAGGTTCGCCGTGACGTTGATCTTCTCCTGGAAATACCCCTGGTAGCGCAACATCAGGAAGCCGAGCACCAACGCGAAGACGACCAGACCGCACACGCCTGCGATCAGCAACTGTCGCATCGTGGGCCCGCGCCCACTGGGATCGATGATCATCTGGTATTTACCCCGAGATCCGAATGCCTGGGTTGACACCCCAGATAGCCAATGTCATGAACAGGTTCGCGAAAACGACCGCGATGATGCACATCTTGATCGCACGGCCCGCGGCCACGCCGACGCCCTCGGGGCCACCGGAGGCGAAGAAGCCGTAGTAGCACTGGATGAACGTGGTGATCGCTACGAACAGGATCGCCTTGATCAGCGAGTAGATGACGTCGGTCGGGATGAGGAACTGATAGAAGTAGTGCTGGTAGGTGCCGGTGGCGGTGCCGCCGATCAGCTGCACGGTCAGCGCGCAGGAGACGTAGGCCATGGTGAGGCCGAGGCAGTAGAGCGGAATGATGGCCACCATCGCCGCGAACATCCTGGTGCTGATCAGATAGGGCAGCGGCCGGATGGCGATGGATTCCAGCGCGTCGATCTCCTCGGAGATGCGCATGGCGCCCAGCTGCGCGGTGAACCGGCAGCCGGCCTGGGCGGCGAAGGCCAGTGTCGCCAGCAGCGGGCCGAGTTCGCGGGTGGTCGCGAACGCCGATATCGCACCGGTGATCGGACTCAGGCCGAGCAGGTTCAACGAGTTGTAACCCTGGATGCCCACGGTCATGCCGCCGAAGGCGCTCAGAATGACGACGACGCCGATGGTGCCGCCACCGACGATGAGATTGCCGTTGCCCCAGGTGACGTCCGAGAGCAGGCGCCACACTTCCTTGGGGTAATGCTTGAGCGCCAGCGGAATCGACCCGATCGAGCGCAACAGGAAGAACACCTGGTGGCCGAGCCTGGCGAGCAAATCGACCGGTGCGTGCGCGGATTTCCGGATCGTCTGGAGAGGCCGCAGCAGCGGCGGTACATAGGTTGATGACACCGGCTCAGACCACCTGTGACGGGAATAGTGCGTTGTAAACCTGGGTGATGATGAGGTTCACCCCGAACAGCATGATGGCGGAACTCACCACTGCGGAATTCACCGAGTTGGCGACACCGCCGGGGCCGCCCCGGGTGTTCAATCCGGTATCGCAGGCGATGATTGCCGCGAGCAGGCCGAAAATCAGCGATTTCCCGAGAGCGACAAGCAGATCGGTGGTCACCGCGAACGACGAGAAGGTGCCGACGTAGGAGCCGGGCGTGCCGTTCTGCGCGAAGATATTGAAGATGTAGCCGGTCAAGAATCCGACGAAGACCACGAAGCCGCACAGCAGCACGCTCACCAGCATCGCGGCGCCCAGGCGCGGAGCCACCAGCCTGCGCAGCGGGTCGACGCCCATGACCTTCATGGCGTCGATCTCCTCGCGGATGGTGCGCGAGCCGAGGTCGGCGCAGACCGCGGAGCCGACGGCGCCCGCGATCATCAGCGAGGTGACCAGCGGGGCGCCCTGCTGAATAATGCCGAGGCCGTTGGCCGCGCCGATGAACGAGGTGGCGCCGACCTGACCGGCGACCGATCCGACCTGGATGGAGACGATCACGCCGATGGGGATGGCGACCAGCAGCGTCGGCGCCGCGGAGACACTGGCCATGAACGCGCATTGCCGGACGAACTCGCCGAAGGGAAAGCGCCTGCGGAAAATCGAGACGAACAGTTCGGCGACGGCGGCGAAGCCCATGGTGATCTGCCTGCCGAAAGTCTCCAGCGAACGCTTCGGATGATCTTGCCAGTAAGACCTCGTCCAATCGACCGCATCACTGAACCGTGACCCTGTTGGTGGACTCTCGGTCGACTGCACTGGCTAATCCTCCTCGACGCCGGTTGGCTGCCCCGACGACTCGTTTGCTTGACGCACCTTACTACGGAGTAGTGCGGAACACACCACCCCCTTGTGATCGCAGTCATAGATGTCGCTCACTGTTGCCGGAAAGCAATGGTCGACGCCTGGAAACACTGGGAACGAGCCCAAAGTCAGGTGCCCGACCTCTAGCACAAGCCACAGCCCACCTGCGCGAATCCGCAGCTATGCCGAGCGGATCGACGAATTACTTGGAGATTTATCATCGAAAATCAATTTTGTTTCCGGAGACCAACACGACGACTCCTTACTATCACCGAATCACTAACGGCCACGGGATTTTCACAAATGCGATAGCCGAATGCTATCGAAGAGGTAAGATACGTTTGATCTAGAATGTATTAAATAGGGTTGAAGCGCCGAGCAGTGGGGACAACCCCGGAGTAGGTGACGCGCCCGAGGTCGATTACTGACACGATGGGTGCGACAGATTGATATCGTGCGGGCTTCCGACGTCTGGAGGGACATGTTCAGCAAACTCGCCAAGGTGGCCAACGCCGCCTTCGCCGTCGCCCTGGGCGCGGCGCTGCTCGGCACGGGCGCTGGGGCCGCTAACGCCCAAACGGGCCCGCCGGTGTTGGGCGGTGGATCCGGCATCATCATCGACAACCAATTCGAATGCACGGTCACGACTGTCGGCCACGACAACGCGGGGCGTCTGGTCGGACTGACCGCGGGCCACTGCGGCGACCCGGGCGCACAGGTCTACGCCGAAGCCGATCGGGGCGCGGGCGTGATCGGCCGGTTCGTCTACTCCAACCACGACCTCGACTACGCCGTCATCCAGTTCGATCCGGGCAGGATCACCCCGGTGAACCGGATCGGCAACGTCACCATCACCGGACTCGGCGCACCGGCCACCTTCCCGCAGATCGTCTGCAAGGAAGGGCGCACCACCGGTAACACCTGCGGTATCGCGTGGGGCGACGTGTTCCGGACGAATGTCGAGACCTGGAGCCAGATGTGCGTGGTGGAAGGCGACTCCGGTGCTCCGGTCGTCGTCGGCTCGACGCTGGTGGGCATGGTGAACGCCTACCTGGCTCTGGCTTGCTTCGGTCCTGAGGTCGGCACCAACATGAGCGCGATCATGGCCGACGTCAACGGACGCGGCGGCGTCGGCGCGGGCTACATTCCGATCTGAATCGAATACCGACCTGAATCGAACACCGACGCCATTCGATGAGCGGCCCGAGCGGACAGCGATCCGTTCGGGCCGCTTATTTCTCGCTTCCGGCCGGCGCCACCGCCGGACCGGCGACCGCGCACTGCGGCATGCAGTCGACGCTGTCCAATGTGGGCGCGCGCCGCTCCGGACGTAGCAGCACCGCTGCGAGTACCGCCCCGGTCACCAGCAGTCCGGCGCACAGCCACATCGCGGCGGCGAAGCCGTCGTCGAAGGCTGCCGGATCATCCAGGGCATCCGAGATACCGACGAGCCCGGGCAGCGCCGCGACGGCGAGCAGTTGCGCGGTCCGCGCCACGGCATTGTTCACGCCCGAGGCGATGCCCGCCTCACCGGCCGGGACCGCGCCGAGCACCGCCCCGGTCAGCGGCGCGACCAGCACCGCGAGCCCCAGCCCGAAGACGAGGACGCCGGGCAGCACATCGGTCAGGTACCCGGTGTCGGGTCCGATGCGCAGCAACAGCACCAGACCCGCCGCCGCCAGCAGCGGGCCGGCGGTCATCGGGATTCGCGGCCCGTGCACTTGCGCCCAGCGCCCGGCCGGAGCCGAGAGCACGAGCATGATCAACGTGACCGGCACGGTCGCGACGCCGGACATCAGCGGCGAGTATCCCGCCACCAACTGCAGTTCCAGCACCAGCAGGAAGAACACGCCCCCGAGTGCGGCGTAGACCGCCAGCGTCACGAGATTCGCGGCGGTGAACACCCGGGAACTGAACAGCGACGGCGGCACCAGCGGGTGGTCACTGCGCAATTCGATCAGAACGAAGGCCCCGAGCAGCACCACACCGGCCACGATGAGCAGGGGCATGGTGTCGATCAGTCCCAGGGTCAGCGCACCGAGCGCGACCGCCACCACCAGCGCGCCGGGCACGTCGAGCTTCCCCGCCGCGTTCGGATCGCGGCTTTCCGGCACATGTCTCAGCGCGACCAGCACCACGACCAGGGCGAGCGGAATGTTGAGGAAGAAGATGGACCGCCACCCCGCGACCTCGATGAGCCAGCCACCGAGAAACGGCCCGAGCGCGCCCGCCACACCACCGAATCCGGACCACAGGCCGATCGCCGCGCCCTGGTCGCGCCGATCGATCGATGAGGAGATCAGGGCCAGGCTGCCCGGGGTGAGCATCGCGCCCGCGACGCCCTGCAGGATCCGGGCCCCTACCAGCATTTCGATGCTCGTCGCGGCGCCGCAGAGCACGGACGCGATCGCGAAGGCCACGGTTCCCCACACGAAGACCCGGCGGCGGCCGAGTTTGTCGCCGAGCGAGCCGCCGAGCAGGATGAACGAGGCGAGGGTGAGGGTGTACCCGTTCAGCGTCCATTGCAGCCCGGCCACATCCGTATGCAGCGATTCGCCGATCCGCGGCAGCGCGATGTTCACGACCGTCGCGTCGAGCGAGGCCACCGACGATCCGAGGATGGTGGCCAGCAGAATCCAACGACCGCTGCCGGACCGCAGCCGCGGTAGCTCGGTGGTGCTCACCAACTCAACTTAGCGGTCCACCGGCGATGGGAAGTTCCGGTCAGAGTTCCTGGACGCAGACGACGAAACGGCGCTTGTCGTAGACGTACCCGGTGCCGCTGCCGCAGACGCTGACGTCGTCGGCGCCCTGCTGGATCTTGACCACCTTCACACCCTTCACGGGCGACGAACCAGCGCAGTCGATGCGCTTGGGATCATCGCCGCCGACGTCCATGCAGCCACCGACCACCCAGTCGATGTCCAGGCAGAACGCGCCTTGTTCGATGCCGTTGATCGTCTCGGCGTAGTAGTTGTCGGCGTCGCTGCTGCACTGCGAGCTCTTGGCCTTCTTGTCGATCACCTTGTAGTTCGAGGCGCGACTACCGCAGGACGCCTTCTCGATGGTGGCGTTGGTGGTGGTGCCGCCGAGTGTCACGCAGTCACCGACCTCGGCCTGGAAGTCGGTGTCGCCGCTGGGCTTGCTCGTCGTCGGCTTGCCGGTGCTCGGGGTGGGTTTGCCGGACGACGGTTTCGGCGTGTTGGTCACCGAGACCGCGTCGATCGTGCCGTTGTCGACGGCGGGCTGGGCGGTACCGTTGATCGTGGAACTGCACCCGACCAACGTCAGCCCGGCCGCGATGGCGAGACCGGCGAAGGCGAGACGACCCCAGGTCAGTTGACGAGACACGTACAGTCCTCCCGAGCTGTAACGCTTTGGCGAACTCACGCCCCCGGAATCCGAAGTTGCCATGGCTGTGCTTGAAATACCACGCCATGAATACACCATGGACCGAGCGCACGTCGAGCCGGAGCCGGAAACGCGCGGCGGTCAATAGGTCTGGGTATGGTGGGATTTCTGGTGCGAGAGGAGTCCCCGGTGAAGCTGATCAGCGCAATCGCGTGTTCCACCGCCGCGATCGGAGGCTCCCTCGTCTTTCCGGGAACGGCTGCCGCTGTCGATGTGCACTGCCGATCCGAACACGGGACCGACATCACCGTCATCGACGGGGAGACGGCCTGCCGAGCGGCGACCGACAGTCACGGCCGAGCCACGGCCACAGCCACCGGCATCGACGGGGTCGGCTACGCCAACGCGACCCTCGGCGCGACGGCCATCGGCATCGGCGCGGCGGGAGGCGTCGGCGCGAGCTCGGGTGCCGGTGGAGTTCCGGTGGCGGTCGGCCTCGGCCCGGACGCCGTCGCGCTGACCTCGACCACCGACGATCCCGAGGCGCGGACGTTCGCGGTCTCGATCGCGTTCGAAGGGTCGCGAGCGGGGGTGGAGACCGCCGAACAAGCGGTCGTCTGCCTGGGCGTGGCTGCCTTCGCGTGGAACGCGGGTACCGGCGACGCATGCCTGGCCACGCCTTTCGGGCTCTGGCAGACCGACTGAACGAGTTACCCTGGTTGACCAGCCCGGATAACGGCGGTCAGGAGGTGACCCCATGGTTTCGGCAATGGCGGCGGACGGCTTCGAGCCCGCTGATTCCACGCGCGCGAAACTGGCGGCACCGCGCGAAATGCTGGTCGACCCGCGTTTCATCCGGCTGGCCGATCAGTTCTTCGGCATGTTCGCCCAGCCCGCGCGCGGGGGCGGCGCGCTGGCGGTCTACCTCGACGGCCGCCCCGTGGTCGACATCTGGGCCGGCTGGGCGGACAAGGAGCGCCGCTGGAACGGCGAAACCGTCGCGCTGACCTTCTCCACCGGCAAGGGCGTGGCCTCGACTGTGGTGCATCGCCTGGCCGAACGCGGGCTGATCGGCTACGACACACCGGTCGCCGAATACTGGCCGGAGTTCGCCGCGCACGGCAAAGACGACATCACGGTTCGTGACGTGCTGTGTCACCGCGCCGGCTTGCACCGGGTGCGCGGCCTGGTCCCCGGCCGCGAAGGCATCCTGAACTACGACGCCGTGGTGCGGGCGCTGGCCGACAGCCCGCCGGACCCCCGGCGCATCCGCACCTCCGGCTATCACGCGATCACCTTCGGCTGGCTGGTCGCCGAAATCGTGCAACGGGTGACGGGCGCGTCGTTCACCGATGTGCTGCGCAGCGAGATCGCCGAGCCGCTCGGCCTGGATGAGTACTGGTTCCGCGTCCCGGAATCCGAACGACACCGGATCGCCAAGATCTTCCGCCCCCTCGGTCCGCCGGGCATTCGCTGGAACACGGCCTCTTCGGTGCTGTCCTGGGTGCGGCCGGTGCGCGGGCTGGCCGAGGCCGGCATGCCGGAGAGCTTCGACGAGCTGGTCCGCGACCCCCGGGTGCACGACTCGGTGATGCCGGGCTGGAACGGGGTGTTCTCGGCGCGCGCGCTGGCGCGGATGTACGGGGCCTTGGCCAACGGCGGCGTCGTCTACGCGGGCCGGGCGGATCGGGGCGTGTACGGTGTCGGCGCGGCCGAATCAGAGCGGGTCGTGCGGTTCCTGGACCCGAAAACGATCGAGACGATCGGTCGGGTGCAGCCCGCCCAGAGCCGCGACTACGTGCTCGGCGTGCCGATTCGCTTCACGCTCGGCTATCACCGTCCGGTGCTGATGTCCAAGCAGCAACCACACCATGCGTTCGGCCATTACGGGGTGGGCGGCTCGGGCGCGTACGCCGACCTGGATCTCGGCATGTCGATCGCGTTCGTGACCAACGGGCTCGGCAGCATGGTGACCGCGCTCGGCGACGCCAGGCTGGCGCGACTGGCGGCAACGGCGCAGACCACGGTGCACAAGCACAAGCAGGCCGCACACTAGGCTCGGCCGCTTCTACGAGGCTGCCGGGCGCACCGAACCGGTGTGGTCGCGGGCTCTGCGCCGCACACCATCACTACCGGTCCGTATCGCCCGATTTCGTCCGCCATCCTCAGTGAGCTTCATCACTAACAGGTTTGTGGCGAACCATATTTCGCGACCGCTCGGCTACCGACTCGGCGCTGCGCGATCCCGCGTGACCGGGACGTTTCCCCTCATCTATACCCGACGTAATCAATTGTGACCTGAGCCACAACAACTCGCTGTGGTGAATAACTCTGAAATACAACTGGCTTCGGTACGCGCCGGGACGGTAGGAATGGACAACGGGTCGGGCCGTCGATACCAGTGGGGCCGCTCTTCTGACTCCGCGCTGAAATGAAAGATCTCGCTACGCGTGCGTCTGCGTGCGCGCGAGAGATGGAATGGACGATTAACCTATGCATGCCGCTTTGCACACCGGGTCGTTGCCTGCTCGCCGCAGGGGAGCGCGGCTGACCCGCCGGATGCGCGAGGGCGTCCTGCTGTCCGCCGCGATCGCGACGGCCGGTGTTCTGCTCGTCGCGCCCGCGCACGCCGAACCGATCCCGGGGATCGGCACCGGCTCGGCCGCCGCGGCCACCGAGCCCACCCCGCAGGCGAACTTCGCGCCGCCCTCGATCAACATCGCCGACGGCGAGGTCGTCGGCGTCGCACAGCCGATCATCATCACCTTCAAGGAACCGGTGACCGACCACGCCACCGCCGAGAAGGCCATTCAGATCACCTCGTCGAAGCCTGTTCCCGGCCACTTCTACTGGCGCGGCGACAAGCAGGTGCGCTGGCGGCCGAACGACTTCTGGCCGGACAACACCGACGTGCAGGTGCAGGCGGGCGGCACCACCAGCTCGTTCCGCATCGGTGACGCGTTCGTTGCGACCGCCGACGACGAGACCCACACCATCACCGTCACCCGCAACGGGGAGGTGGTGCGGGAAATGCCCACCTCGATGGGCAAGCCCAAGCACGAGACGCCGAACGGCATCTACATCGTCGGCGAGCAGCAGCGCAAGATGATCATGGACTCGTCGACCTACGGCGTGCCGATCACCGACCCCGAGGGCTACAAGCTCGAGGTCGAGTACGCCACCCGCATCTCCAACAGCGGCATCTTCGTGCACGCGGCTCCCTGGTCGGTCGCGCAGCAGGGCGTCTCCAACGCCAGCCACGGCTGCCTGAACGTCAGCACCGAAGACGGCAAGTGGTTCTTCGAGAACGCGCGGCGGGGCGACCCGGTGATCGTGCAGAACACCCAGGGCGGCACGCTCAGCGCGAGCGACGGATTGGGCGACTGGAACTGAGGGTCCGGCAACCCCGGGTCCACCTGAAGCCGAACACTACGAACGATTGCTCGAGGCGATCGGTCGTAGTGTTCGGCTTTTGCTTTCTTCAAGACCGCTCGGGCCCGGCAATCACCAGATCTTCACGCGCTCAGCGGGTTCCAGGTACAGCGCATCGCCGGGTTCGACGCCGAACGCCTCGTGGAAGCGGTCGATATTGCGCACGACGGCATTGCAGCGGAACTCCGGCGGCGAGTGCGGATCGGTGGCCAGGCGCCGAATGGCTTCCTCTGTGCGGGCTTTCGTGCGCCACACTTGCGCCCAGCCGTAGAACACCCGTTGCAGGCCGGTGAGCCCGTCGATCTCCGGCGCGTCGGCGCCGCCGAGCGAGATCTTGTACGCCTCCAGCGCGATGGAGAGGCCGCCGAGGTCACCGATGTTCTCGCCGATGGTGAACTGGCCGTTCACGGTGTGCTCGTCCGGCAGATCCTTGGGGGAGAGCACGTCGTACTGATCGATCAACGCCTTTGTCCGCTTGCCGAATTCGGCGCGGTCCTCGTCGGTCCACCAGTCGACCATGTTGCCGTCGCCGTCGTACTTCGCGCCCTGGTCGTCGAAGCCGTGCCCGATCTCGTGACCGATCACCGCGCCGATGCCGCCGTAGTTGGCCGCGTCGTCGGCGTTCATGTCGAAAAACGGCGGCTGGAGAATGGCGGCCGGGAAGACGATCTCGTTCATACCCGGGTTGTAGTAGGCGTTCACCGTCTGGGGCGTCATGAACCACTCGTCCCGGTCGACCGGACCGCCGAGCTTGCTCAACTCCCGATCGTGCTCGGCGGCGTAGCCTCTGCGGTAGTTGCCGACCAGGTCGGCCGGGTCGATCACCACGCCCGAGTAGTCCCGCCACTTGTCCGGATAGCCGATCTTCGGGGTGAACTTCTCCAGTTTCTCCAGCGCGGCGATCCTGGTGCCCTGGCCCATCCACTCCAGCTCGGCGATGTTGCGGCGGTAGGCCTCCTGCAGATTGGCCACCAACTCGACCATCCGTGCCTTGGCCTGCGGCGGGAAATGTTCGGCCACATACAGTTTGCCGACCGCCTCGCCCAGCAGGTCCTGCACCAGCGTGACGCCGCGCTTCCAGCGCTCCCGATTCTCCTCCGCGCCGGTGAGCGTGCGGCCGTAGAAGTCGAAGTTCTCCTCGACCACCTCGTCGGTCAGATACGGTGCACGCGAGCGCAGCACCCGCCACGCCGCCCATGCCCGCCAGTTCGCGAGCGGCTCGTCGGCCCAGAGCCGGGCGAACGTGCGCAGATAATCCGGCTGGCGGACGACCACCTCGGCGAACAGCTCGGACCCTGCCCCCTCGACGCCTTCGGCCAGCGCGGAAGTCCACGCGGCCCAGTCGAACTCGGGGTTTTCGGCGGCCAACGCGTCGAAGGTGGTCAGGTTGTACCTGAGTTCGGCGTCACGGCGGCGTACCACGTCCCAGTGCCCGGCGGCCAGTTTCCGCTCCAGCGCGAAGACGCGCTCGCCCACGGTGTCGAGTTCGTCCGGCAGCAGCCCGGCGACCTGCGGGTCGGCGGCAGCCAGGGCGAACATGCGGTTGATGTGCGCGATGTACTTCGCGCGGATCTCGGCGAACTCGTCCTGCCGGTAATACGACTCGTCGGGCAGGCCGATGCCGGACTGGGTGGCGTGCACCAGATAGCGGTCGGAGTCCTTGTCGTCGGTGTCGACGAACACGGCGACGGCGCCACCGACGCCGGTGCGCTGCAACCAGCCGAGCAGCGACGCGAAAGCCACCTTGTCGCCGACCTCGGCGATCGCGGCGAGTTCGGCGGCGATCGGCGCGAGCCCGGCGGCGGCCACCGCGTCGGTGTCCATGAAGCTGGAGTACAGGTCACCGATCTTGCGGGCGTCGCTGCCCGGCTCGGCGCCGGCGTCCGCGGCATTCTGGATGATTGCCTTGACGTCCAGCTCCGCCTGGTCGTACAGCGCGCGGAAGGCGCCGTCCACGGCCCGGTCGGCCGGGATCTTGTGCTCGGCCAGCCATTTGCCGTTTACGTGCGCGAACAAGTCATCCTGCACCCGCACGCCCTGGTCGAGGTAGGACAGATCGATACCGGAAGGACGGGTCGGTTCGGAAGTCACGGTCTCCAGTATGCCGATGTGGGGGATGAGTCGGCCCCCGGCCGCAGCCGACCGGGGGCGTCGAACAGGGAAATCAGGCAGGCAAGACGATGCAATCGAATTCGCCGTCGTAGGCGCCGAGCAGGAAGGCGTCCCACTCCTCGGGGGTGTAGACGAGGGTGATTCCGCCGTGACGCAGAGTGGTGTGACCGTTGGCGGCGGTGTGTGCGCGCAGTTCGCCACTCGATCGCCCGCGGGTGCGCAGGGTATCGAGGAACGCGGTCCATTCGGCTGCGGTGACGGTGATGACGGGCTCTTCGGCGGGGCGGTTCGCCGGGTCGCGGCGATATTTGCTGTCACGGATGAGCACCGCATCACCATCGAACCGGACCTCGACGCATTGGTTGCCATTGTTCGATCTGGTCGATGTGAACCAGCCGGTACGTACCGGCCGCGCGGTGATGGCCATGGGCAGGATTTTACACGCCGGAATAGCGTCTGATCAGGGCCAATGAGTCCAACCGTGACAACGATTGGTCCACCGCGCGCAGGTAGGCGAAGCGTAGATCGCGGACCAGATCCGGGTCCTCGACGGCCCCGCCGAACACCGCGCTCTCCACCCAGCCGAAGGTGGGCAGTTGCTCGCCGGCGAAGTCGATGAGGTGGAAGCTGGACCCGCCGAGTACCGCGCCCGCGGTGGCCGCGAACGGGATCACGCGCACCTCGACGGTGTCCAGTTCTTCGATCAGATCGGCCAGGTAGCGCAACTGTCCCCGCAATACGTCCGGGCCGCCGGTCTGCTGGAGCAGAGTGCCCTCACCGAACACCGCGGTCAACTCGACCGGGTCCGCGCCGCGCAGCCGCTCTTGGCGCCGCATCCGGATCGCCACCAGCTGCTCGACCTGGACAGGCCGGATCATCACGTCGGCGCTGATCAACGCGCGAGCGTAGTCCTCGGTCTGCAGCAGCCCCGGAACGACGAGGCTGTCGTAGCTGCGGATGCTCTGCGCACCGTATTCCATGCCGTAGAGCCGCTGCAGCTCCGGTCCGATCAACGCCGAGGACCTCGCCCACCATCCGCGCTGCTTGCTGGCCTCGAGCAAGGCGAGCAGCTCCGCGCGCTCCTCGGCTTCCACCTCCAGCAGTTCGAGCACCGGGCCGATGGTCTCGGTGGTCAGTACGCGCCTGCCTTTCTCCACGTGCGACCAGTTGGCCGGCGTGAAGCCCACCCGCCTGGCGAAGCCCGCGGAGTCGAACCCGCGCTGTTCACGCAGTTCCCGCAGCCGAAGCACCAGTTCCCAGCGGGCAACGGTGGGCGAGACGGGTGCCATGTGTGGGGATGCTACGCCCACTCCGCCGCGCGGTCGTGGTGACTATTGTCAAGTGACTTGCCCAGGACTAGGGTCGGGTCCAGCGATCGATTCTTCCGAGCACGCGTCCACCACAGCGAGGCGAGGTTGTTCGTCATGAGTACATCGCGCATCCAATCGGGCAGGCATCTGGCGTCCACGGATTTCCCGTCGATCCAGGACGCGTTCGCTCGCTGCCGTCGCTACCGCGATGACAACGGGCTCTACGGTCTCGTTGACCCGCTCCTCGGTCGCATCATGCTGGAAGTGGGCTCGGTCGGCGCGGTCGTGATGCCGAGCGGGTTCGGCCGACAGGTGCGCGAGCGGCTGGCCGCGGGGCCCGAGGCCCGGCCGGGGCCGATCATCGCGCATCCGCGCGCGGATCGCTGGACTTTCCTGACCGGGCCTACAGACAACTCGTACCTGGATACCGGACTGTTCACCGACCTTTTCCGGGTCTGCGCCTCGATCGGGTTGCCGGGCAGCCATATCGTGCTGCCCTCACCGACCGACGAGCACAGCGGCTACCGAACCTGGGTCGCGGCGCCCGACGGCGACTTCCGCCGTGATTTCGCCG
Source organism: Nocardia sputi (assembly GCF_023501985.1). Taxonomy (NCBI): domain Bacteria; kingdom Bacillati; phylum Actinomycetota; class Actinomycetes; order Mycobacteriales; family Nocardiaceae; genus Nocardia; species Nocardia sputi. The sequence goes on from NZ_JAMFLC010000010.1 coordinate 238,977, forward strand.
AGGTGATCGCCACGACCCGGGCGTGCGCGGCGGCTACCGGGGCGTCGGCGCGGGCGGTGGAGTGAGCGTGATGCTGAACTTGTCCTCCAGCTTCTGATTCCACTCGCGCTCGCACCGCTCGATCTCGGCCTGGTCGTTGCCCGCCTTGTTCACACAGTCCACGAAGTCTTTTCCGCCCGAGTCGACGAAGAAGCTGTAACCCACGATGGTGAGCAGGATGGCGCCGACGATGCCCAGCGCGCCGAGGACCACACCGGTGATCGCCATCCCCATGCCTCCGGCGGTGCCCGCACGGGCCTTGAACACCGCGACGATCCCGAGGATGACGGCCAAGATGCCGAAGAGGTAGCCGCCGACGACCGTCCAGAAGAACAGCAGCGCGAGGATGCCGAGCACCAGCGCGGTGATCGCCAGGCCCCTGCCTTTCGGCGATTCCTGCCAGTAGGCGGGGCCGCCCGGGTACTGGCCGCCCGGCGGCTGCGGATATTGCCCGGGCGGCGGGTACTGGCCGGGCGGCGGGGGCGGATATTGCGACATGGACTTCCTCTCCGTCGGTGCCTCGCGATGCTCGGTCCGGACGAGGTGGTCCGGAGGTGCGCGGCGGTCGCCTACTGATCGCGCTCCCCGCGGACGGATGTTAATGCGAAACGGCTACTGGGCGCCCAGCCTCGCGTGCATCTCCCAAACCAAGATTTCCGAAGGCCTGCGCGCCACCACACGTTGGCCTCCCGACCTGGTCAAACGCACCGCGTCCCCCTCGTAGAGCGGGCCGACACCCTCCATGTCCACCTCCCCGCGCGCCACGAACAAATGCAAGTACGGCGCATCGGGCAGATCGATCACCTGCTCGCCCGACTCCGCGCCGGCCATCCGCGCCACATGCAGCGCCGAATGGCTGCTGTTGATGGCGATGGCAGTCCGATCGCGGTACCGGGGCAGTCCCGAGGCGACCGTCACCAGGCCACCGCCTGCCAGTTCGTCATCGATTTCGAGCTGCTCGTAGCCGGGGGTGAGACCCGGTTCGTCGGGCACGACCCACATCTGCACGAAATGCACGGGCTCGTCGTGTTCGGGGGCTCGGCCGTCCAACCGCCACGCGTCGTTCTTCTCCGAATGCAGGATGCCGGTGCCCGCGCTCATACGCTGGGCCAGCCCCGGATAGATGACGCCGCTGTGGCCCAGGGAATCCTGGTGCACCAGACTGCCCCCTAGCACCCAGGTGACGATCTCCATGTCCCGATGCGGGTGGGTGTCGAAACCCTGGCCCGGGGAGACGACGTCTTCGTTGTTGACCAGCAGCAGGCCGTGGTGGGTGTTGTCGGGATCGTAGTGCTCCCCGAAGGAGAACGAATGCTTCGAATCCAGCCAGGAGACCCGCGTCTTCATGCGGTCGCCGCCACGGTGGACATCGATGTGTGGTGTCGTGAGTGTGGACATCATGGTCCTCCTCTCGGGACCGTGCACCGATCGCCATTCAGGGTAGGAGCACTTCCACCGCGGTACTCCACATTCCTAGTAAATTGTGCCGCACTCGGCATTTTACGCGAGCGACCGGAAGGTGAACGGGAGGCGAGCAGAACCAACCGGTACGTCGAAACGTCGGGCCACCTCATCGGATATCGCGGTCCGGTCCCGATTGCCAAGCGCCGCAACGCCGCCCGGAGGTAACGACGTGCTCCAGCCCGATGACCTCGCCCGGATCGAGCAGCAACTCCGCAGCGAAGCGCGTCGCGATGGCATCGCGCATTTCGTGGTCGGCGTCGCCGTGTTCCGCGAAAACCTGCTCCTGGTGGTGCGCCGAGTCGCGGACGACTATCACGGCGGTATGTACGAACTGCCCGGAGGAGGTGTCGAATCGGGGGAGACATTCGCCGAGTGCGTCGAGCGGGAATTGCTGGAGGAAACGGGGTTGCGGATGCGCGCCGTCACCGACTTCCTCGACGGATTCGATTACGCGACCCGGACCAAGTCGAAAGTGCGGAAATATTGCTTCGTCGTGGAGGCGGAGCCAGGCGATGTCGCCCTCGCGCCAGGGGAGCACGACGCGTTCGCGTGGATCGACGCTACCGCGCTCGACGAGCTGCCGATGGCGCCGGATATGCGGCGGATGGTGAGCATGCTGGTCGACCGGGTCTGACTCGCGCGCCGCGTCCTTCGCGCCCGACGCGCGAGCGTGCGGCGACGTCGGCGAACGCAGTACGCTCGCGGACGTGTCGACTGGTCCCGCCGAAGGCCTCACTCCCGCGGAGCAACGGCCGGGTGGACTGCGCGCCACACTTCGGGCAAGCCCGGGCGTGTCGCGGCTGGCCGTTGTGCGTTTCGCCGGGCAGTTCGGCGACGGGATGTTCCAGGCGGCGCTGTCGGGCGCGATCCTGTTCAATCCGGAGCGGCAGACCGATCCGACGGCCATCGCGGCGGGCTTCGCGGTACTTCTGCTGCCGTATTCGCTGATCGGCCCGTACGCGGGCGCGCTGCTGGATCGTTGGGACCGGCGCACCGTGCTGCTGGTGGCCAACGTACTGCGCGCCGTTCTGATCGCGCTGGTGAGCGCGGGCCTGCTGGCCGGGGTCGGCGAGACGCCGCTGCTGCTGCTGGCTTTGGCTGTGGTCGGCGTCAGCCGTTTCGTCCTGGCGGGGGTCTCGGCGGCGCTGCCGCGGATACTGCCGCAGGAGTGGCTGGTGCCGATGAACTCGGTGCTGGCCACGGTCGCGTCCGGATGCGCCGGATTGGGCGCGGCCGTGGCGGTGGGAATCATCGGGCTGATCGGGGCGGGAGACTGGGCCTCGGCGGTCGCGGTCACCATCAGCGGCGCCGGGTCGGTGCTCGGTGCGGCCTTGGCGGCGGGGTTCCGGCCGCGGGCGCTCGGTCCCGCGCCGGACGCGGCGAAGGGGGACAACACCGTGCACGCGATCGCCACCGGTCTGCGTACCGGCGCGACGGCGGTGTGGGAGTCCAGAGCGGTCACGACCGCGATGCTGGGCATCGGCACGCATCGGATCGTCTTTGGCGTCAATACGCTGATCATGGTGCTGGTGTTACGCCAGACTCCGATCGACGGCTCCGGACTCAGCGGGGGCTTGGTCGGCTTCGGCGTCGCGATCGCCGCCACCGCGGCGGGCATGCTGGTGGCCGCCGGCGTCGCGCCACTGCTCATCCCCCGGCTGGGACGGGCGCGCACCGTGGTCGTCGGCCTGATCACCGCGATGCTGGTGCAACTGACGCTGGTCACGCCGATCGCGTTCGCAGACTCGGGCGCCGCGGTGGAGCGTGCGCACCAACTTCTCCTGGCCGGCGCCTTCCTCCTCGGACTCGCCGGACAGACGATCAAGCTGACCGGTGACGCGACCATCCAGATCGATATCGACGACGCCCGCCGCGGTCAGGTGTTCGCGCTGCAGGACACCGTCTTCAACGTCGCGTTCGTGCTGGCGATCGCGGCCGCGGCCCTGATCGTTCCGGCCGACGGCCGATCGGCGGGGGTGGTGCTGGCCGGCGCCGCGATCTACGCCGCGGGCATCGTGGCCATCGCGTTGAACACGCGACGCGGCGCGATCAGCTGAAAGACGGTTCGTCGCCGGATTTTCGCTCGTCTTCGCGGCTCAGCCAGTGCGCGAGGTGCTCGGGCAGCGCGTCTGGCACCGCGCCGCCGGGCCGTGCGGCCGCACGATCGGAATCCGGTAGTCGAGTGTCGCCGAGCAGACGATCCGGCACGTCCGCGTCGGTGCGGACGATCCAGTCGAGCGGCTCGCTGTCCGCATCGCCGGGCAGACCCGTGATCTCGTGGTTCCACGTGCCGAGGCCGGTGGGATCGGTGAAGAAATGGTCGAGCACACCGTCGTCGTCGAGATCCAGCGCCGCGATGTCGGCGCGGCCCGAGCCTGCCGTGTCCCACAGCGCGTCGTCGGCGATGCCGTCGCCGTCGAAATCCAGCCGCACCGCGTCGGCCGCGCCCGTATTGCCGAGTTCCAGATCGGCCTCGCTGGTCCAGACATGCACGGGTCCGTCACCAGTACCGAACACGTACTCGATCTCGTTCATATGTCTTTGGACGCGCCCGCCGCGACGCCGGTTCCATCACGTGGGCTTTTTCGATTCGCCGTCCCCCGTTCGCGGGCCTTGTTCCGGTAAGTTGACCTGTCAGCGGCCGACCGACAGGAGTCCACACGACATGGGTTTTCCGGTGCACGACCCCGACGCGGTACGACAACTGCTGGGCGCGTGGAAGACTCGGTCCGCCACCGGGCGTCCGACCACCGGATAGCCGCGGCCGGGCGGACCTGATGCGCGAATCCGGAATCAAATCCCCCTGTGCACCGGCCCTGTTCGGCGCACTGCTCGTCGGCGCCCTCACCGTGCCGATGCCCGCCGCGCAGGCCGCACCGTTCCCCTGGGCGCCCCCGCCGGTGAACAGCTGCGGCGAGATCGGATTCGACCCGCTCAACCGCGAGCCGGATCCCGCGCAACCCCCGCCGCCGCCGCTGCCCCCGCAGATCAACATCCCGGTGCCGATTCCGGAACTCACGCCGGTTCCCGTGCCCGATCCGCCGCAGGACAACACACGGATCGTGCCCGACCCGTTGCCCGCGAATCCGTGCGACAACCCGTGCCCGGACATCAGGGACAACCCGAAGCACCCCGAGCCGGATCCCGAGCCGAGCCCGACGCCCGAGACCGGGGCCGACGAGGGGACCGGTTCGAGTTCCGGCTCCTCCGGCTCCGCGTCGGGATCCGGTTCGAGCAGTGGTCCAGGCACCGGTTCCAGCTCGGGTTCCGGCGAGCCGGTCAAACTGCCGCGCATCGAATTCGAGCCGGAGGTCGAGCCGATCCCGGTCCCGGTGCCCGGCGGTCCCGGCGAGGAGCCCCAGCCCGCTCCACCGCATGTGGTGCATCCGGCCGAACCGGGCCCGCTCGCGGCCCCGGTGGCCGCGCCGATGGTCGAGTCGGTGCGGCTGGTCGAGCAGGTGACCGGGCACGGCTCGCAGAACCGCACCGACATGCGCTGGCAGGTCGACGGAACCGACCTGGGGCTGATGTGGGAGACGGAGCCCGGCGAGGTCGCCGTGGTCTTCGGCGACACCTTCGGTAAAGGCTGGGGCGGTGGCGGCGCGGGCAACGACGACCAGGATTGGCGCAGCAACGTCATCGGTTTCAGCACCGACAGCGATCTGTCCGACGGCTTGACGCTCGATACCTTCGCGCAGGACAGCCGGTGCCACGCCGCGGAGATCCTGGGCAGCCGCAAGATCAAGAACTGGGAGACCACCACCATCCCCACCTCCGGTTTCGCCGTCGGGAACCGGCAGTACCTCAGCTACATGTCGGTGAACAGGTGGAGCCGTATCCCCGGCCTGTGGTGGACCAACTACGGCGGCATCGCCTACTCCGACGATCGTGGGCGCACCTGGAAGAAAGACCAGCATGCCAAGTGGGAGAACTTCTTCGGTCTGGGCAGGTTCCAGGTCGCGGCGATGGTGCCCCACGGCGAGCACGTCTACATGTTCGGCACGCCCAACGGACGCATCGGCGTGATCGGCTTGGCCCGCGTGCCCAAGCGCCACATCCTGAACAAGTCCGCCTATCAGTACTGGGTAGGTGGCAGTTGGGCTCCCGCCGCCGAGAACCAGGCCACCCCATTGGTGCTCGGCATGGCCAGTGAGCTGTCGGTGCGCTACGACCAGGAGACCGAGCAGTGGCAGATGGTCTACCTGGATTCGGCGCGGGGCGCGATCGTTCTGCGTACCGCGGCAAGCCCGCAGGGGGCCTGGACGGACGCGATCGCGCTGGTGTCCACCGCCGACTATCCGAAGTCCTACGGCGGGTTCATCCATCCGTGGTCGACCAGCGAGGACCTGTACTTTCTCCTCTCGGAGTGGGACAGCTACAACGTATATCTCATGCACGCCCGGCTGAATCCGAGCGCGAGCCGGATTCAGCCGGCACGCTCGAACCGCACGGGCTGACCCGGGCGCGCCTGCGCGACCGCGTCCACGTCGGCGTCGACGACCACCGCGATCACCGGATACCCGCCCGTGACCGGATGATCGGCGAGGAAGACGACCGGCTGTCCGCTCGGCGGCACCTGGATCGAGCCGAGGGCCATGCCTTCGGTCGGCAGTTCGCGAGTGACAGCGCGGGTCAGCGGCTGCCCGGCCCGGCGATCCAACCGTGCGCCGACCCGGTCGGTATCGGCGGATACCTCCCATTCGCCGTGGAACAAGGCGGTGGCGTCGGTGAACCAGTCGTCGCGCGGACCGAGTACGGCGCGCACGGTGAGGACGTCAGCGGGCAAATCGGCGACAGGGGCGAGGTCCACCACCGGAATGGTGCGCGGAGAAGGCCCGACCGGCAGACGATCGCCCTTCGCCAGAGGCTCCGGCCCCAGTCCGGACAGGGTGTCGCGGCTGCGAGACCCGAGCGTCTTCGGCACATCGATGCCGCCACGCACCGCGATGTAGCTGCGCAGTCCGGTGGACGCGTAACCGAGCCGCAGCGCCTGCCCGGGCTCGAGTTCCAGCACGCTCGCGTGGCCGACGGGCCTGCCGTCGACGGTAGCGGGCGCGGGCGCGCCGGTGACGGCCAGCATGACGTGCTCCTCGGCGTGCAGGGCGAGCCCGCCGAGCAGCACCTCGATGGCCGCGTGACCCTCCGGATTGCCGACCAGCCGATTGGCCAACCGCAACGACCCGCGATCGGCCGCCCCAGCGGGACCGACACCGGAATCGAACCAGCCCGGCCGCCCGAGATCTTGGATGGTCGCGAACGGACCCACCTGCTCGACGACGATCATCCGCCACCCCCCGCGTCGAGGAATCGGACCGTGGCGCCCGCGCGAATCAACGCGGGCGGGTCGCGCTCGGCATCCCACATCCTGAGGTCGGTGGTCCCGATCAGCTGCCACCCGCCGGGTGTGCTGCGTGGATACACGGCGCTGTATCCACCGGCGAGTGCTACCGCACCCGCCGGAATCGACGTACGCGCCTGGGCTCTGCGCGGAACCGACAGCCTGCCGTCGGGCGATTCCAGGTAGCCGAAGCCCGGCGCGAATCCGACGAAAGCACACCGCCACACCGTGCCGGTGTGCGCGGCCACCACTTCCGCGGTCGTGAGTTCCAATGCCCGGGCGACGTCATCGAGGTCGGCGCCGTCGTAGCGCACCGGAATCGACACCGGGTCGGCACCGAATGCCAGGTCCGGCAATGTTCCACGGGAAACACCGGGCGACTGCTCGGCGTGCAGCGCGACCAGCAGCGTTGTCAACACCCTGCGGACGGCTTCGGCGTCACGGGGTGAATCGAGCGTGAGCAGTACCGTTTCCGCGGCGGGGAGCAGGTCCTGCACGCCGGGCACCGGGCGGTCCCGCAGCGCGGTGACGAGTGCCGCGACCACCTCGCGCCGCTGCGGCGTGATCAGCAGCGCCCGATCACCCGCCGCGCGGATCGCGTCCTCCGCCGCCTTCCGCTCCGCGTGGGTTCCCGCGCCCTTCGTCGTCATATCCAGGCCGTCATATCCACGCCTCAGCCGAACGGCTCCACCGGCACGCCGACCTCGTCCAGCGCGGTGCGGATGTGCCGCGCCATCTCCACGGCGGCGGGCGAATCACCGTGCACGCAGATGCTCGCGGCACGCACCGCGACCTCGCTGGAGCCATCGGCCGTCCGCACGGCGCCGGACTTGGCGATCGAGACCGCCTGGGCGACGGCCTCCCGCGAACCCAACACCGCCCCGGCCGCACCGCGTGCGGCCAGCGAGCCATCGGGCGTGTAGGCCCGGTCGGCGAAACCTTCGCCGACGAATCGCACTCCGGCTGCCTGGGCCGCCGACTCCAACTGGGTGCCCGCCGGGCCCAGCAGGGCCAGCCGCGGGTCGTACTCCGCGATCGCGGCCAGCACCGCGTCGGCCAGCTGCCGATCTCGCGCGGCCGAGTGATAGAGCGCCCCATGCGGTTTCACGTAGCGGACCCGGTCGCCCGCGGCCTTCGCGAAAGCGTCCAGGCCGCCGATCTGATACAGCACCTCGTCGCGCAGCTCACCGGGCGCGACCGCGATCTCTCGCCGCCCGAAACCGGCCAGGTCGCGATAACCGACGTGGGCGCCGATCCGAACACCCTTCTCGACCGCGAGAGCGCAGGTCCTGCGCATGATCGCAGGGTCGCCCGCGTGGAATCCGCAGGCGATGTTCGCACTGGTGACGATGTCGAGCATGGCGGCGTCGTCGCCCATCGTCCACGGACCGAAGCCCTCGCCGAGATCACTGTTCAGGTCCAGCGCCATGTGCGTCCTCCCAGCAGTGTGTCGCAGGCGGCCTTCCGATTCTCGTGCCCGAGCGTGGCCCTCGGCAAGGACGTCCGGTCCGCGCGAGGTGGATCACAACGCGCGGGTCCGGACCGCCGCGCCAAGTACGCTCAGTCCAATCATGGCCACGTATTTCGATCCGAAGTCCTGGTCGCCCATGCGGGCCGTCGACCTCGGAAAGCGCCTGTTCGATCAATCCTGGCTGGAGCAGTGGGTCGCGCTCAGCACCGCCTGGGTGGATCCGGTCGCCGACCTCGGCGCGGGCACCGTCACGGCGCTGCTGCCGGACGTGCTGATGACCATGCTCAGCGAGGGCATCCTGAGCCGGTTCGGCGGGCAGGAGGTCAGCGCGACCCTGCTGGGTCACGATCTGCACGCCACCTTGCAAGTGCTGAAGGTGCGTCGCCGCGGCGCGCACTTCCAGACCAAGACGGTGCTGTCGCGGCTGCGCTGGGACGATCACCCGATCGAGGCCGTGACCGTCATCGCACACGGCGTCCGCCTGATTCCGGGCGTGCCGACAAAGATCCGTACCGCCCGGCTCGACCTCGACGGCACCGTCAGCACCGCGGCGCTGGTCGGATGGCTCAACACCCAGCCACTGGACTGGGCCCTGGACGTGCACCCGAGCGGACTGATCCGAGCCCGGCACCGCCGACGGCTGCTGACCGCCCTGGTGGACGCGTCGATCAGGGACAACCGACTGGACATCGACGTACGCGCTGCGAGCTGGTTCGGCGTCCGGATACCGCGACGGATGATCGACGTTCCCGCCGTTCCGCTCGAGCACCTGCCCAAGGACGCGCGGATCGCGCGTGCCGATCGGGAGGGCGACCTGATCCGTTTCCGCGTCGAACTGCCGGAGATCACCGGGTCGTTCGACCTGGCCCAGATGCGCTCGGCGATCTTGGCGGGTACCACCCTGATCGTGTTCTGACCCGATCAGCTCTGCGACTTCCACCACTCGAGCAGCGCCGCCTCGGCCTCGTCCCGGCTGAGCGGACCACGGTCGAGGCGAAGCTCCTTCAGGAAGCGCCAAGCCCGGCCGACTTCGGGGCCCGGCGGCACACCGAGCAGTTCCATGATCGCGTTGCCGTCCAGATCCGGACGTACCTTGGCCAGGTCCTCCTGCTCCCGCAACCGCTCGATCCGCGCCTCCAACTCGTCGTAGGTGGCCCGCAGCGCGGCGGCCCTGCGCTTGTTGCGGGTGGTGCAGTCGGCGCGGACGAGTTTGTGCAGGCGGGGGAGCAGCTCGGCGGCGTCGGTGACATAGCGGCGCACCGCGGAATCGGTCCACTGACCTTTGCCGTAACCGTGGAAGCGCAGATGCAGGAACACCAGCCGGGCCACGTCCTCGGTGAACTGCTTCGGGTATTTCAGCGCCCGCATCCGTTTGCGCACCATCTTCGCACCGACCACCTCGTGGTGATGGAAGCTGACGCCGCCGCCCGGCTCGTTGCGCTTGGTGTCTGGCTTGCCGATGTCGTGCAGCAGCGCGGCCCAGCGCAGCACCAGATCGGGGTCGCCCTCCTCCTGGTCGATGGCCTGCTCCAGCACGGTGAGCGAATGCCAGTAGACGTCCTTGTGCTGGTGATGTTCGTCGATCTCCAGCTTCATCGCGGGCACCTCGGGCAGCACCCGCTGCGCAAGCCCGGTCTCGCACATGACGTTGATGCCGTCGATCGGGTGCGCGCCCGCGATGAGCTTGTCCAGTTCGACCCGCACCCGCTCGGCGGTGATGCGATCGATCTGGTCGGCCATCGCGGTGATCGCGGCCCGCACCCGGGGAAGCGGCTCGAAGCCCAGTTGGGAGACGAACCGTGCGGCGCGCAGCATGCGCAGCGGGTCGTCGTTGAACGAATCCTCCGGCGCCGCAGGCGTATCCAGCACACCCTCGAGCAGGGCGTTCATGCCGTCGAGCGGGTCGACGAACTCCAGCGCGCCGTCCGCGCCGATCTTCACGGCCATCGCGTTCACCGTGAAGTCCCGGCGCACCAGGTCTTCCTCGAGCGAGTCACCGAAGGTCACCTGGGGATTGCGGGAGACCCGGTCGTAGCTGTCGGCGCGGAACGTGGTGATCTCCAGCTGGTGACCGGCCTTGGCCGCGCTGACCGTGCCGAACGCCAGACCACCGGTATCCCACAGATGGTCGGCCCACCCGCGCAGGATGTCCTGCACGACTTCCGGCCGCGCGTCGGTGGTGAAGTCCAGATCCGTCCCCAGCCGGCCGAGCACCGCGTCCCGCACGCTCCCACCGACCAAGTACAGCTCGTGCCCCCGCGCCGCGAACATCTCGCCGAGGGGCGTCAGCACATCCGACAGCCCCCCGAGTGTCACCGCCGCGGCGGCCAGCAGTCGGGTACGTCTATCCAGCGCAGCGTCCTTGGACTTCGGCGAAACCACGAATGAGCAGCTTACCGAGCCGCGCGAACGGATATCGCGCCGCAGGCCCACGCAGCAGCCCAGATATATAAGGACACCGGCATCTACCCAGCCAGCAGCCTCCGCACACCCAGGGAGTCACCTGCCCGCCATTCCGCGCTTCACGCGATCCACCGCAGCCCGCAGTGCTGAAGACCACAACACGCCGCGACGCAGGCGGGACAAATTCAACACAGTAGGATTGCCAGGTGTCTCCGGCCGATCGTGCGAACAGTCGACGCCGCCAGCCTCGGCGCCGCGGTTCGGCCGCCAATGCCGCGAAGCCACGGATGCGCACGGTCCGGGAGACCTCGGCGGGCGGGCTGGTCGTCGACGGCTTGGACGGTCCTCGGGAATCACGCAGCGCCGCGCTCATCGGACGCACCGATCGCCGCGGGCGGTTACTGTGGTCGCTGCCGAAAGGACATATCGAAGAAGGTGAGACCGCCGAGCAGACCGCGATCCGCGAGGTCGCCGAGGAGACCGGCATCAACGGCGTGGTGGTCGCCGAACTCGGCAGCATCGATTACTGGTTCGTGACCGACGGTCGGCGGGTACACAAAACGGTGCATCATTATCTGCTGCGTTCGGTCGGTGGCGAACTGTCCGACGCCGACGTGGAAGTGACCCAGGTCGCCTGGGTTCCCTTGACTGAACTGGATTCTCGGCTGGCCTATGCCGACGAGCGGCGGCTTGCGGAGATGGCGAACAAGCTGATCGACCGGATGGAGACCGGCAAGCGATGACGCGTGGACTGTTCCGGATCTTCGTGGCGGTCCTGACCATCCTCGGCCCGGTGACGACGCTGCCACTGCTCGATTCCGCGTCGGCCGTGGCGCAACCGACCGGGTCCGGCGCCACGTCGAATCCCAGATTCCTGAAGCTGTCGCTCGATTCGGTGACGCCGACCACGGTGACCACCACCAGCGATTCGGTGCTCACGGTCGCGGGCACGGTCACCAATATCGGCGATCGCGTGGTGGACGACGTCAGCATCCGCATCCAGCGTGCGGCGGCGATCACGGCGCCGGTGGGGTTGCGCGCCACTTTGCGCCTCGACGAAGTCAATTACGACGTCAACGGCGAGTTCGAGGATGTCGCGCAGCGGCTGAATCCCGGGCAACGCAAGCAGTTCACACTGAGCATCCCGTTGCGCTCCGAGACCGGCGCCACGTCGCTGCGCATCACGGAGCCGGGTGTCTACCCGCTGCTGCTGAACGTGAACGGTGAACCGGCCTACGGCACACAGGCCAGGCTCGACGACGCCCGGTTCTTGCTCCCGGTGCTCGGCGTGCCGCCCGCGCCCAGCGACGGCGCCGCCTCCGCCGCCCCGCCGGTGTCCGCGCCCACCGACGCGCCGGTGGCGACGACATTGCTGTGGCCGCTGGCCGACCGGCCGCGGCTCGTCGCGGGCCATCCGGGCAGCGTCGACGGCAAGGTGGAGCTGACCGACGACGAACTGGCCGCTTCGCTCGGCAAGGGCGGCCGTCTCGATCAGTTGTTGGCCGCGCTGGAGGGAATGTCCGGTCCGGATGCGGTCCGTGACGCCGAACTGGCTTCGGCCGTGTGCGTCGCCATCGATCCCGACCTGCTGCTCACGGTGCGTGCGATGACCAACGGTTATCGCGTGCTCGCCAGCCCGTCCGATCCCGACGGGGCGACGCGGGCGGGCGCGGGCGCCGAACAGGCGCAGATCTGGCTGGACCGGTTGCGCGCGCTGTCCGGGTCGATGTGCACGGTGGCGCTGCCGTTCGCGCAGGTCGATCTCACCGCGCTCGCCGCGGTCGAAGATCCGGCGCTGTCCGCGCGCGCGATCAACGAACCGGCCGAGGTCGTCGACTCGATCCTGGCCACCCGCTCGGTGCGCGGGGTCAGCCTGCCGGATTCCGGCAGCATCGACGCGGGGGCGGGCCAGCTGTTGCGCGACCATGGTTTCGACACCGCTGTGCTCGCCTCGACGGCGGCCGTTCCACAGGGAAGCATGGACTGGGCGCAGTCCAGCAGTGACAGCGGACACACCACAAGCGGTTCGAGCGAGGACGTGACGACCCCGGACCCGGCCATCCCGGAAGTGGTTCGGCTGCCCGAAATCACCGCGAGTCGGCCGCCCGCACCCGCGCCGCCGACGCCGCCGGTCGCGGGCAACCCCGCACCACCTGCCGCGAGTCCACCCATCCCGCCCGCCGACCCCGCGCTGCGCGCGGTGACGTTCGACATCTGGTCCGCGACGGCGCTCGCCGCGCTGGGCTCGAATCCGCCCACCCCGCCGTTCACCCCGTCCCGGGTCCGCTACGACGTCACCAACGACTCGCGCGCGGCACGCTTGCAGGACGCGCTCGGGGCGATCTCGTGGAGCGCGCTGCATCCGGAGACGAACCGGCCGCGTTCGCTGTTACTCGTCCCGCCACAGCAGTGGGGTGCGAACAAGGACGAGGCGACCGCTTTGCTGCGCCAAGTCGACCTGCTGCTGCGCGGCAACCTCGCCACCGCACGTCCGTTCCCTGAGCTGGTGGCGCTGCCGCCGGACTCACAGCCCTACGAGCTGGACTACCTCCCGCAGGCGGCGCAGGACGCGGTCCCGGACCGGTTCGTGCTGCCCGTGCGCGACCAGGGCCGTGGGATCACCGAGATGATGCGCGCGCTGGTGGACGTGCCGGAGGCCGAGCCGACGCCACACGATTTCCTGACGCCGCTGCGCGACGACCTGTTGCGCGTGCTGAGCCTCTCGGATCGGCGTACGGGCGACGCCGCGCCGGCGGACACGTTCGCTCAGCGCCGACTGGACCAGAACACGCGGACGATGGACAAGCTCTATCGCTCGGTCACCGTGCTTCCACCGGGCGGGGTGTACACCCTCGCTTCCGAGCAGAGTCCTTTGCTGCTGGTCGCACGCAATGATCTGCCGGTGGCCATCCGCGTCAGGTTCCGGATCGAGGCGCCTGCGGAGACGGAGATCACCGATCCCGGCGAACAGCAGCTCCCGGCGAACGGATCGCGGTCGTTCCAGATTCCGACGGAGGTCAGCGACAGCCGGAACCTGGTCATTCCGATCTCGCTCACCACACCGGAGGGTGTCGCGCTCGGCAATCCCACGCAGGTCTCGGTGCGTTCGAACGCCTATGGTCAGGCCTTGGCGATAATTACGGGATGCGCCGCACTCCTGCTGCTTCTGCTGGCCGGTCGCCGTTTGTGGCGCCGGTTCCGCGGGCAGCCCGATCCGGCGGACGAGGGCTTCGATCCGGGCACCAGACGCCGGGTCAACCGGTACCGGCGCGCGCGCAGGCGGATGCTGCGGGAGCAGGAGCAGGAGCAGCTTCAGGAGACGCGGTGACCGATCCCGCTTCGACGGGGCCGCGCACATTGCGTCTACCTGCGTCGATGTGGTGTACCGCGGTGGGGTGTGGCACGGTGGAGGACAATTACGGTGTTCCCGGGCCCGCCCGGTCCGGGAGGGAACCACTGACAGAATGTTCGCCGATCACGGCGGACCGTTGCGGCGGGCCGCGGCTCACCGCACCGATGGGGGTGCGGATATCCCGGCGGGTACAGGAGGCATGATGAGCGACGATGACATATCGGCTCATCGCCCTCGACCAGGCGAGCGCCTCGACGGGCCGCCGGTTCGCCGAGCTCCCGCCGCTCCGTGGGAACGCGGCCCGGCACAGCCCGATGCGGAGAATCCCGGCGTGAACGGCGGCCCGTACCACGACGGACCGCCGCCTCGGGTACCGCAGGTGAGTCGTCCTCCGGCCGCGCCGCAGCCGCGGCCTGGTCAGCGCATGCCACCGCCGCCACCGCCTGCCGCCCAGCCGCGGCCGCCCGTGCCGCCACCGCCGCGCCCCGGCCCCGCGCCACACCCGAACCAACGGCAATATCCTGCCCCGCCGGCGGGCCCGGCCGGGGGTCCCGCACAACCGCGACCGGTACCGCCTGCCCCCGCTCGTCCAGCGCCCGCCGGCCCATCAGCCGGCGCCCCGAGGCAAGCGCCGCCGCCCGTGCCGCCACGCGCGCCGCGGTCCGGCGGGATTCCGGTCGCACCGCGTCCGCCTCGGCCCGGTGGCATTCCGGCTGTGCCCCGGCCCCCGCAGTCGGGTCCGATCCCCGCCGCGCAGCGGCCACCACACTCCGGGCCGATCCCGGCCGCCGCGCCGGAATCCGATCGAGTGCCGCCGCCCCGCTACGCCCCGCCGCAGCCGCAGCAGTTCCCGCCCCCGCCACGGCCACGACCGGCTGCCCCGGTCCGGCGCGAGCCCGCCGAACCGGGTCGCCCGCGGACCAGGGAGTGGCCCGCCGCCACCGCCACCGCCACCGCGGAGCCGAAGGCGGACGATTCGAAGCAGAGCTCGAGTTCCCGGCTGCTCAGCGATTCGGGATCGATCGCCTTCGCGACGTTGATCAGCAGGATCACCGGGTTCGGCAAGCAACTGCTGCTGCTGACCGTGCTCGGCCCCGCCATCGCCAGTGCGTTCACCGTCGCCAGCCAGATCCCGAACATGATCGCGGAACTGGTGCTCGGCGCGGTGCTCACGGCGATCGTGGTGCCGACACTGGTGCGCGCGGAGCAGGAGGATCCGGATCGCGGAGCCGCGTTCGTCCGGCGTCTGGTGACCGCCGCTTTCGTGGTTCTGGCCACCGCCGCGCTGTTGGCGACGGCCGCGGCGCCGGTACTGACCACCCACGTCTTCCTTTCCGACGACGGCAAGGTCAACACCGCGCTCACTACGGCGCTGGCCTTCCTGCTGTTGCCAGCGATCTTGTTCTACGGCATGTCGGCGCTGCTCACGGCGATCCTCAACACCCAGCAGATGTTCAAGCCCGGCGCATGGGCCCCGGTGTTGAACAACCTCGTGGTGCTCACCGTGCTGGGCTTGTACGTCCTGATGCCGGGAGAGATCACGCTGGACCCGGTCCGCATGAGCGACCCGAAGCTGCTGGTGCTCGGCGTCGGCGTCACGATCGGCGTGGTGGTACAGGCGGTCAGTCTCATCCCGGCGATCCGCAGGGCAGGCATCGACCTGCGCCCCCTCTGGGGCATCGACGACCGCCTCAAGCAGTTCGGCGGCATGGGCGCGGCCATCATCCTGTACGTCCTGATCAGCCAGGCGGGCTTCGTGTTCGCCACGCGGATCTCCTCGCATGCCGACGCGGCGGGCCCGGCGATCTACAACAACGCCTGGCTGCTGCTGCAACTGCCGTACGGCGTACTCGGTGTGACGGTGCTCACCGCGATCATGCCTCGGCTGAGCCGCAATGCCGCCGCCGACGACACGCCCGCGGTGGTCGACGATCTTTCCGCCGCCACCCGGTTGACCATGATCGCGCTGGTCCCGGTGGTCACCTTCCTCACGCTGGCCGGTCCGCAGGTCGGGCAGGCGCTCTACGGCTACGGCAACTTCGGATCCGACGCCGAACGACTCGGGCTCGCGGTCAGCTGGTCGGCGTTCGCGCTGATCCCGTACTCGCTCGTGCTGATCCACCTGCGCGTGTTCTACGCCAGGGAGCAGGCATGGATTCCGACCTGGATCATCCTCGGCATCACCGCCGCCAAGATCGTCTTCTCGGCGCTGGCTCCGGTGCTCACCGACGCCGAGCACGTGGTGATCGCGCTCGGCGTCGCGAACGGCCTCGGCTTCGCGGTGGGCGCCGTGGTGGGCGGTTACCTCTTGCACCGCAGTCTCGGGGATCTTCGGATGGCCAACGTCGGCCGCACAGTGACACGTGTCGTGCTCGCGTCACTCGCGGGCGGGGCGGTGATGTGGATCGTGGACCGGGTACTCGGTCTGGATCGGCTGACCGCGGCATTCCACGGACCGGGTTCGCTGATCCGGGTGGCGATCACCGCGATCGTCATGTTCGCGGTGGCCTTCGGCTTGATGCGACTGGCCGGTATCCCGGAGATCGTCGCCATAACCGTGTCCATCTCCCGGCGTCTCGGCTGGACGCCGCCCGCGCCGGAGCTGGATCTGGAGAGCCCGGCCGAAGACCCGTACGTCACACAGGTACTCCGCAGGCCGGACCCCTACTTGGCGTACCCGCGGTTCGATCCGTACATGGACGCCCAGACCATGGTGCTGCCTGTGATCAGACCCGACGCCGTTGACCGCACCGGCATGGGTGAGTTCCCGTACCCTGTTCGGCAGACAAGCACAAGTGGCGAATTCGCCGGAACCTCGACATATCAGGGCGAAGGAGGACCGAGGGTGAGCGACGACGCGGTGGGCGGCGTCCCAGCCGCCGATTCTTCTGCGACCACGCCCGGCGGACTGTCCACCGATGTACCGCCGACCGCGGGGGAGCCGTTGGATCCCGCGTACGCGAGCAAGGAGCCGGGCACGGCTCCGCCGGATCAGGACGCGCCGAGATCGCAGGAGAACCAATTGCCTGCGCGCGATCCGATGTACGACACCGGGATGATCCCGATCGGATCGCCGGAAATGCCGCCGATGGGTGGCGAGAACCTGGGCGCGCGGCGAGTCCCGCGCGGCCCCAAGCTGATTCCGGGCGCTTCGGTGGCCGGCGGGCGCTATCGCCTGCTGGCCAGTCACGGCGGCGCCCGCGGCTTGAAGTTCTGGCAGGCGCTGGACATCAAACTCGATCGCGAGGTCGCGCTGACCTTCGTCGACGCCGACCAGAAGGCGACCGAGAACTCCGGCCAGGACGGCCCCCAGGCGATCCTGTCGCGGACGCTGCGCCTCGGCCGGATCAACTCGCCGGGTCTGGCCCGCGTCTTGGACGTCGTGCGCGGCAGCTCCGGCGGCATCGTGGTGGCGGAGTGGACACCGGGCCGCTCGCTGCGCGAGATGGCCGAGACGGTGCCCTCGCCGATCGGCGCGGCGCGTGCCATCCGCGCCCTCGCTTCGGCGGCCGAGCTGGCTCACCGCGGCGGTGGGTCGCTGTCCATCGATCATCCCGACCGGGTGCGTATCAGCGCCTCCGGTGACGCGGTGCTCGCCTTCCCCGGCACCTTGTCCGACTCCGACGCGCAATCCGACGTGCGCGGTCTCGGCGCGATGCTCTACGCGCTGATCACGGCGCGCTGGCCGATCCGCTCCGGGGGTGTCACGGGCGCCGCCGCAACGGTCGGCGGGCTCCGGCTGGCCGACCTCGGCCCGGATGGCACGCCGGTGGAACCGCGACAGATCCGTCCCGAGGTACCGTTCGAGATCTCCGCGGTCGCCGTGCGCTCGCTGGAGTCGAACAAGGGCGTGCGCACCGCCGCGACGGTTCAGCACGTGCTGGAGCAGGCGTCGGTGGTCGATCAGAAGACCGATTTCATTCCGGTGCTGCGGCTCGGGCAGCGCGCGCCGGCGAACATGGACGACTCGCTCGCCGATCCGGAACTGCTCGCGGCCGAACGCGAACGCTCGCAGCGCATGATGTGGATCATGGTCGGCCTCGGCATCCTCGCCGCGCTGGTCGTCGGCATCGTGATCTGGTGGATGGTCAGCGTGTTCGCGCCGGGCGCTTCCGATGCGCCGCTGAACGAACAACGCAACATCGGTCTGACGACCAACAACCAGCCCGTGCCGACGCCCGCTGCCGCGGGCCCGAACCTCAATTCGAACGGTGTGCCGGTCCCGGTGACCGGCGTGTCGGTGTTCTCGCCGGAGGGCACCGCCGACGGCGTCGCCAACGTGCAGGCGGTGCTGGACGACGACCCGGCCACCCAGTGGCGCACCGATCAGTACTTCCAGCAGTTCCCGGCGCTCAAGAAGGGGGTCGGGCTGCTGGCGACGCTCCCCGCTCCCGCCAAGCTCACGAACGTCTCGATCAACTCGCCCAGCGCGGGCACGTCGGTGGAGATCCGCACCTCGCCCACCGGTTCGCCGACGCTGGATCAGACCCAGCTGATCGGTTCCGCCCGGCTCGACGACGGCGTCACCGACATCCCGGTGCGGGCCGACCAAGCCGCTCGCTACGTTCTCGTCTGGATCACCGGACTCGGCAACTCCGGAGGACAGTTCCAGACCGCGATCGCCGATATTCGTCTCGACGCCGCACCCTAGCCCGGCTCCGCTTCCGCCGCACACACTCGTTCGTGCAGGCCATTCGTAGCGCAACGCAGAGCGTGGCGTCTTCCTCCGTACCCGGCTCGATCACTTGGTTGCTGCCGAATCGTTACGGACGATATGATCTTCGGGCGCTCTCAGCAGGGGAGCTTCCCAGGTTCCGAGTTTCGATCCTGGATGCTGCGAATCTTGGTGATGGTCAACACTGCCCGTTGCCGCCGTGAGGGCCGTCCAAGGGGTTGGCATTGTCGTCCGAAGTGAACGAGGAGTTCGGCGGGGGGTCGTCGCGACCGGTGGTATGTCACGAACGTTCCTTCGTACCCGGTGAATGCACCGATGTGGAGTTGTTGCGGGCGCATGTTCGTGGTCAGCGGCACGCGTTCGCCGAGCTGCTGCGCCGGCACAACGATCATCTGTGGCAGACCGCGCTACGCACGTCCTACACACGTGAGGACGCGGCGGATTCGCTTCAGGACGCGCTGTTGTCGGCACATCGCACGGCTGCCTCCTTCCGCGCGGAAGCGGAGGTCCGCAGCTGGTTGCACGCCATCGTGGTGAACGCCTGCCTGGACCGGATCCGCCGCAACAAGACCAGGTACGCGTTGTCGCTGTCGCCGGAAACGATGCCCGAGCCCAAGGACACCCGCGACGAGATGGCCGAGGTGGAGATGTCCATGGTCATCGATCGCGCTCTGTTCTCGTTGCCGCCGGACCAGCGGACCGCGCTCGTCGCGGTCGATGTGGAGGGGTATAGCGTGGCCGAGGCAGCCGCGTTGCTCGGTGTGCCCGAAGGAACGATCAAAAGCCGGTGCGCCCGCGCACGGCAGCGTTTGAAAGAGCGATTGGATTTTCTGCGTGATCCGGGGAACCGGAGGTAGTTGGGATGCGTCATTAACAGTGACGAACCACTGAACGATCCAGAGGCCGTCCCCGATGATGAGGGGATCCCCGCGATGTCAGATGCGAACAACGGAGGTGCGATGGCGACCCGGTCCGTACCGCAGCCCCCGTTCACGTCCGAATTGCTGGCCGACCTGCATGCCGGCAATGTGTCACCGGCACAGCGCGAGCAGTTGTGGCCGATGGTCTCGCGAGATCCGGAAGCGATGCGCTACCTGCGCTCCCTCGACAACGTCAGCGCCGAGTTGCGTGCCCTCGGCCGGGACGAGCGCGTCATCCATCGGATGCCCGAGGACGTGGCGGCCCGGCTCGCGCTGTTCGCCGACGAGCTGGAACCGCCCGAGGATGCGCCGGCGCGGGCCGCCACGGTTCATGAGCTGCCGCGCCCGTCGGCGGATGAGATCCCCGACTCGTCAAGGGCTTCCGATTCCGCACCGGTCGCTCTCGACGACCGGCGCCGTAGCAGGCTGCGCTGGTTCGCCGCGGCCGCCGCGGCCATCGTCACCGTGGCGTGCGCGAGTGTCTTCGTTACGACGATGCGCGACGGCGACGCCCCCGCACCCACCGCGCAGCCCACCACCGGCAACGAGGATGTGGGCGACGACCTCACCGCCACGGTCGCCCTCAGCGCGCTCGGCCGCAACAACGTCACCGGATCGCTGGCCCGGCCGGGCGCACTCGAGCGTTGTATCCAGGCGAACGGGCTCGACCGCACGGTACTCGGTTCCACGGACATCAGGTTCCGCGGCGGCAACGCGGTGCTCATCCTGCTCAACGGCCCCCACCCGCCCAAGATCACCGCGCTGGTCGTCGGGACCGGTTGCGCTACAGGCGATCCACAGCGCAGAGCTTTGCAGGACATCGGCTGAGGCGATCCGGCTCCTGCGATCTGGACCACGTGCACGGTGTGACCCCGGTGACGCGGGAACAACAGCCATTACCCTGTTGTTGACCGACACGTCCCAACGAATCCTCCCGGAAGGGCCCCATGAGCGAGCGTAGCGAGCGAACAAGCGACACCGGCGCGCCAGTTCGCGACCTGATCATCATCGGCTCCGGACCTGCCGGCTACACCGCCGCCGTCTACGCGGGTCGCGCCGAGCTCCAGCCGCTGCAGTTCGAGGGGACCCAGTTCGGCGGTGCGCTGATGACCACCACCGAAGTCGAGAACTTCCCCGGCTTCCGCGGGGGCATCATGGGCCCTGATCTCATGGAGGAGATGCGCGAGCAAGCCAAACGATTCGGCGCGGACATCCGCACCGAAGACGTGGATGCCGTCGACCTGACCGGCCCGATCAAGAAGGTCGTCGTCGGCGGGGAGACTTTCGAGGCCTACGCCGTCATCCTCGCCATGGGGTCGGCCGCGCGGTACCTGAACGTCCCGGGTGAGCAGCGGTTGCTCGGCCGCGGTGTCAGCGCCTGCGCCACCTGCGACGGCTTCTTCTTCAAGGGCCAGGACATCGTGGTGGCCGGCGGCGGCGACTCCGCGATGGAAGAGGCGACCTTCCTGACCAAGTTCGCCTCCAGCGTCACCATCGTGCACCGCCGCGAGGAATTCCGTGCCTCCCGCATCATGCTGGAGCGCGCGAAGGCGAACGAGAAGATCAAGTTCGTGCTCAACGCGGAAGTGGTCGAGGTGCACGGTGACAACAGCGTCACCCATCTGACCTTGCGCGACACCCGAACCGGTGAGACCTCCGACTTGCCCGCCACCGGCCTGTTCGTCGCGATCGGTCACGACCCGCGCAGCGAACTCGTCAAAGGCCAGGTCGCACTGGACGAGGAGGGATACGTGCTGGTGCAGCACCCGACGACCGCGACCGACATCGCGGGCGTCTTCGCCGCGGGCGATCTCGTCGACCACACCTACCGTCAGGCGATCACCGCCGCGGGCACCGGCTGCCGAGCAGCCATCGACGCCGAGCGCTGGTTGGCCGAGCAGGGCGACATCACCTCGAACACCCTCGCCCACGCGGGCGGGTCGGTGAGCGTCCCCGCCAACTGAGCTCGAGTCCATCGAGCCCGCCCAGCTTTCGTCTCGCTGTATCGCAAGGAGAATATTCATGTCCAAGTCCGTCAACACGGTCGTCGTCACCGACGCGTCCTTCGCCGACGATGTGCTGTTGAGTGAGAAGCCCGTCCTCGTCGATTTCTGGGCCGACTGGTGCGGGCCGTGCAAGATGGTCGCGCCCGTCCTGGAGGAGATCGCGGGCACCCACGCGGACAAGCTGACCATCGCGAAGCTGGACGTGGACGCCAACCCGAGCACCGCCCGCGATTATCAGATCCTTTCGCTGCCCACTATGATGCTGTTCCGCGGTGGTAAGCCGGTCAAGCAGATCGTCGGAGCGAAGGGCAAAGCGGCCCTTCTGCGCGAACTCGAAGACGTCATCTGACGACACGATCCGACGACTCGCCGTAGGATGCCTGGACCCGGGGATTGTCGAAACCCGGTCCAGGTCTGAGACAATCGACCGACGCTCCGGTCGTGCGAAGGTGTATCCCATCGCATGAGTGGGTACCCGCGGGTTGACGGAAGGAAAGGGCTCTCACGCATGCACCGACTTCGTCACGGCGATTCCGGTCCAGCCGTAGCAGAGGTTCGGAGCACCCTGGCAAGCCTCGGGTTCCTACACGCGCACGTCGGTACCGGTAACGCGGACGCACGCGAGTACTGGAAGGACACCGAGGTGTACTTCGACCACCACCTCGACTCCGCGGTACGCGCGTTCCAGCAGCATCGCGGCTTGCTCGTCGACGGAGTGGTCGGCCCGGCGACCTACCGGGCACTGAAGGAAGCGTCCTACCGGCTCGGCGCGCGCACGCTGATCTATCAGCTGTCCGCGCCGCTGTACGGCGATGACGTGGCCACGCTCCAGCGCAGGTTGCAGGACCTCGGTTTCTACGTGCACCGCGTCGACGGCTACTTCGGTCCACACACCCATGACGCGCTGACCGCGTTCCAGCGGGAGATCGGGCTGTCGGCCGACGGCATCTGCGGTCCCGACACGCTGCGCTCGCTCGACCTGCTCGGCGCGCGCGTGACCGGCGGCAATCCCCACCGGATCGCCGAAGAAGAGGTGGTGCACCGAGCGGGTCCGCAGCTGACCGGCAAGCGGATCGTCATCGATCCGGGTCTCGGCGGTCCGGACAAGGGCTGGGCGGTACCGACCGAGTACGGCGACGTCTACGAGTCGGAAATCCTCTGGGACCTGGCAAGCCGTCTGGAGGGGCGGATGGCGGCCACGGGTATGGAGACCTTCCTGTCGCGTCCGTGGGGCGCCAACCCCACCGACGCCGAACGCGCGGACACCTCCAACGCCTTCGACGCGGATCTGATGATCTCGCTGCGCTGCGCCACCAACCCCAGCCCGCTGGCCAACGGCGTCGCCGGGTTCTACTTCGGCAACTCGCACGGCTCGGTCTCCATGATCGGACAGGTCCTGGCGGGCTTCATCCAGCGGGAAGTCGTCGCACGAACCTCGTTGCAGGACTGCCGTACTCATGCGCGTACCTGGGACCTGCTGCGCCTCACCAAGATGCCGACCGTGCAGGTCGACATCGGTTACCTGACAAACGGATACGACGCCTCGGTGCTCACCAACCCGCGCATGCGCGACGTGATCGCCGAAGCCATTCTGATCTCAGTGAAGCGGCTGTACCTGCTCGGCCAGGACGATCAGCCCACGGGCACCTATACTTTCGCGGAGTTGCTGGCCGAAGAACTTGCCGCCGCGGATCGCATGTAGCCCCGTACTCTCCGTAACGCGAAGCGCCCCCTGTCCTTTCGAATCCGACAGGGGGCGCTGCTACGTCTGTCTCAGCGTGCCCCGATGCGGGTCGGCGCGGTCATCGATGCCGCCGCGAGCAGCTGATCCAGCGCCCGTTCGACGTCTTCCTTCCAGCCGTGGTCGGAGTCGAGCTCCAACCGCAGACGCGGGAAGCGGTGATGCGGGGCCACCACCTCGAAGCCGACATCCTCCAAGAAGTCGGCTTCGATCATGCACCCCTCGGGTGAGCATTCGGTCGCCGCGCTCGCGCTCGCTCCCTTGATCGGAGCGACGATTCGCTCCAGCAGAGTCATCGAGCCGAAACGCTCCGACAGCGCCTGCGACGACGGTTCGGTGCGGATGCCGAACGCCTCCAGTGCGCGCACACCGCGGCGCACCAGATCGGCTACCACAGCCTGTATCAGGAGATGGGCCACATCGGCATCCTGATAGGGAGATTCGGTCCGCAGCGTGGTCAGCAGGACCGCGTCCGGGCTTACGGGGGAGGTGGGGAAGAGCGTGGCCCGCGGTACCGCGCTCGGGGGTGCGTAGAGGGCACAGCCGGCGACGTTGCCGTCGACATTCGCTACCTGTCCGCACGAACCCCACTCCAGCATGACCGTGGACAGCCAGGCTTCTTTCTCGAAGACCGGGTCGCTGAAGTTACGCGAGTCCTCCGCCACCGCGGGGTCCATCTCCCAGAAGACACAGCGGCGCGCATGCGCGGGAAGTTTTTCCAGTCCGCCGAGGGTTAGTGCTGTGACGCTGGTCGACACCGCTCTGCTCAGCCTCCAGCTGTCCGATTCATCCACGCTCACGTCGCATCAAAGTTTGCTCGCCAGCAAGAATAAGCGATCAAGGGAAACCCGCCTCATTCCATGTCGCTGTGCTGTTGGTCAGAAGAACTTGTGTTGCTGCGCCGGGGAGCGGCTCACGCTCCACGGCCGCGCGAACCCAAGCCGTCACAGTGACGTTTCGGCCGGGAAGCCGCACCTATTGGAACCACAAGTTACAATTCGTCACTTCTGTCGCACATCGGGTGTGTTCTGCTCCATCAGGGCGACGATTCGTTCGAGGTCTTCGACCGACCCGAACTCGACGACGATCTTGCCTTTGCGCTTACCCATGCTCACGAGTACCCGGGTGTCGAAGGAGCCGGACAACCGATCGGCCACGGCCTTCAGACCCGGCATCTCGATCGGCTTACGACGGGCGACGGGGGAGGGCGCGGCCGCGGCCTGCTCTCGGTTCGCCAGCATGACGGCTTCCTCGGTAGCCCGGACCGAGAGACCCTCGGCGACGATTCGGGTGGCGAGCGCCTCTTGAGCCTCCGCACCTGCCTCGAGACCGAGCAGTGCTCGCGCGTGCCCGGCGGACAGTACGCCCGCCGCGACCCGGCGCTGCACCAGGATCGGCAACTTCAGTAGACGGATCATATTCGTCACAACCGGGCGAGAGCGACCGATTCGGGCTGCCAATTCCTCGTGCGTGACATCGAATTCTTCCAGCAGCTGCTGGTAGGCTGCCGCCTCTTCGAGCGGATTCAGCTGCACCCGGTGGATGTTCTCCAGCAGGGCGTCGCGCAGCATCGATTCGTCCGCGGTCTCCCGGACGATCGCGGGAATGGTCGCCAGGCCGGCCTCCTGACAGGCCCGCCAGCGCCGCTCTCCCATTACCAGTTGATATCGGTCCACGCCCGGTTCGGTGCGTCGTACCACGATCGGCTGCATCAGACCGAATTCGCGGATCGAATGCACCAGCTCGGCCAGTGCTTCCTCTTCGAAGATCGTCCGTGGCTG
The DNA here is from genome assembly GCF_023501985.1 of Nocardia sputi. NCBI lineage: Bacteria > Bacillati > Actinomycetota > Actinomycetes > Mycobacteriales > Nocardiaceae > Nocardia > Nocardia sputi. The sequence continues at coordinate 264,167 of NZ_JAMFLC010000010.1, forward strand.
CTTCGGATTCGGCTCTATCAGGTCCGGCGGGATCTCCCGGTAGACCGCGCCGCCTGCCTCGAGTTCGGCATTCTCGGCGGGATCGGGTACCCGATGCAGGTAGGTGGAGGGGGGCTGCGGCCCGACCGGATCCAAACCGATGACACTCGCGGCAGCACTGCTGAGGCCCGGTGATGCCGTCGGTGCCGTCGGGATCAGCGCGGCGAGTCCGCGCCCGAGCCCACCCTTCTTCGCCTGACTCATCGGTCTACCGACCCCTTCCTCGTTCCGCCAAACCGGACTGTGCCGAGCATCGACTCGGCCGGCCGAGTCACTCCGCCGACTTCGTAGCGGCGGCGTGCGGGGCCACCGCACGGGCCGCCATCTCGCGTCCGGCATCCAGGTAGCTCATCGCGCCCCGGGAGCCTGGATCATAATCGAGCACCGTCATGCCGTAACCCGGCGCCTCGGACACCTTGACGCTGCGCGGAATCACCGACCGCAACACGACGTCACCGAAGTGTCCGCGGACTTCCTCGGCAACCTGGTCAGCCAGCTTGGTGCGCCCGTCGTACATCGTGAGGATCACGGTCGAGACATGGAGTTCCGGATTCAAGTGCGCCTGCACCAAGCCGATGTTGCGAAGCAACTGCCCGACGCCTTCCAGCGCGTAGTACTCGCACTGGATCGGAATCAGCACCTCCTTCGCCGCGACGAGTGCGTTGACCGTCAGCAGCCCCAACGAAGGTGGGCAATCGATCATCACGTAATCGATGTCGTATCCGGCGATATTCGCCTCTTGGATCGCGGCTTTCAGCCGCCCTTCCCTGGCCACCATCGACACCAGTTCGATCTCGGCGCCTGCCAGGTCGATGGTCGCGGGGATGCACAGGAGTCGCTCGCTGTGCGGACTCGTCTTGATCGCGTCCTTGACCGAGACCTCGCCGATGAGCAACTCGTAACTGGAGGGGACGCCAGAATGGTGTTCGATCCCCAGAGCGGTACTGGCGTTGCCCTGCGGATCGAGATCGATCACGAGAACCGTCATCCCCTGATGCGCCAGGGCGGCCGCCAGATTCACGGCGGTGGTTGTCTTGCCGACGCCGCCTTTCTGATTGGCGATCGTGATGATGCGTTGCTCGTGCGGTTTCGGCACAGTCACCTTTCCTGGATGGAGGACTTGACTTGCACGCTGGGCTTCGGCGGCTATCGGGGTCTCACTAGGCGAGATGTGCCCGAACGGTGTGCTTCCGAATGCCTCCGTGTCGAAATTGCTGGAGTCCAGCATCCCCGGCACGCGCGACGCCGTTTCCCGTGAAACATTCGCCGGACCGCTCGACATAGACAGCTCCTAACCCGAGAAACTTTCAGAACACGTGCGCGCGAGGGACGGGTCGGCGCCGTGTCTGCAACAGCCTTTGTCGGATCGAACACGATGCACAACCGGGTTCGCAGCGCCCGATCGACCGAGCGGAGCTCCTCGCCGCTGTGACAACCAGATTCCTCCGTGGCATCTACGCTCACGCCCGACGCACACTAGCTTGCCAGCACTGAGCGCTTTAAGAAAGCCGAATCGCGGCGAGGCGCAGAGCGACACGCAAATCCGCATGAATTCACCTCGCCGCGCCCGTTGTTTCACATGAAACATCGCCCTGACCCGACAGGAACCGACAGTCCGGGCCGGTTGATTACACAGGCCTGCACGGTTTCCGGGCGTGCGGCGGTTCCCGAACGTAGAAGGCGACGTTCGTGATTCTCTTGGCTGTCTTGCCGTCAGCCACCGCGTGAGCTGTACTGCGCCGGACGCGACTCCTGTTCGTCATCTGCGACGCGACCGAGTCCGGTGCCCACGAGCAATGACGGAAAGCGTGAACCGGAGGTGCATATGACTGCCGACCAAACCGCCATTCCCCGTAGCTATCCGGTATCCGACGCGCGGGGACACCGAGAGCTCGTCCGTGGCACGGCAGCTGCCGAGCGTCAGGGCAGAGGTTGAGGTGTGGCGGCCTTTGATCAGGAACACGGCCCAGGGATGTTTCACGTGAATCATGCAATGCGCGAACTGGCTCCCAGCCCAGCGGCGCTCGCCTTCCCGGCCCTGCTTACACAGTCACGCGCGGCCCGAACACCTATATCGCCGCACGCCTACATCGCCGCGTGCATCGCCGGGCGCGGCTTCACTTTGCACCCCACGCTTTACAGCTGCGGCGCACACAATCACCAATCTGCCCCTATCCGGCCTGCTCGCAGCTCGTGTGCTGGCGTCCGTGGGGCCGTGGGGGCCGTGGGGCCGACGAGACTACCGACCTACTTCCTAGCCCGGTGCCCATCGTTCGTTGTCAAGCAGAACGGTGATTCGACACCCACGACGGGAGCTTGATCACGTGAAGCATGCGGCATTCCCGGCAGGTAGGCGCGCACATCCAGAAGTGCCTCTCTGCCGACGATGGTCTCAGTCCGCGCGCGCGGCGCATCCCGAGATAGAGCTCTGAGTGCTCGCTGCTGCCCACGTAAGCCGGGGGCGTTGATTCACGTGAAACGTTGAATGGCAGCGGTGCCGCGGCCGCAGGGGCGAGCCCCTTCGCTCCGCACCAGAACCAAGCAAGCGGCGCTTCCGCACGCCTCAACCCGCTGCCGAATCTCCTCGTCACCCGAGTGGCTTGTACGGCATCTTCAGTACCGCGTGAGGCCCGCGCGGGCAGCAGATCGAGATTTCCTCAATCAAAGGTGATTGACGGCACGGCGAGCGACCTCGCCGGTGCAGTGCGCGTCACTGTGCGGCACGTCCGCAGCGCGGGGGTCAGGGGGCGACGCGCAGGAAAAGATGGGTGCGCCGCGCTCCGACTCCAGGCGAGAGTGCGCGGAGAAGTAGATAGGCTGAGTTTCTGAGTTCGACTGAAAGTCGCGGCAGATAGACGCTGAACCGATTCACGTGAAACAAGACGCTGCGGGGAACCGTCGCTACCGCACCCGGGATGTCCCCCGGATGTCCCCGGATGTGAGCTCCGCTGCGCCGCAGTGGTCCTGAAGCGGAATGCGCGGAATGCTCGGAATGCTCGGCGGGGCGCATCACCTACCCTCGCTAGTTCAGCTCCACAGCGGCGGCAACCATCTCGCGACAGGATTCGACCAACATTCATCACCGACGTGGGTTGGAAACCGGATTCGTCAGCGCTCGGCGATTACCGTTCCACCGCGTCCCGCTCACCATTCCGTCAGGGTGACGAAACGACTACGGGTCCCAAGGTCCAATCCTCGAGCCTGCTCGGACGAGCTGCTATTTGGACTTACGAGTGGCACGCTTGGTACGCCCACGCTCCGTCGCCGCGGTTTCACCCGTCGTCTTCGCTCCGCGCTCTACCGCTCGCTCGGCGCGCCGACGGGAAGTCCGCTCGGCGCGAGGGAGCCGCTCGGCGCTGATCACCATGGTGGGCGGGGACACCAGCCCGACGCCACATTCCAATACCACCGCATTGCCCGCTCCGGCTTTCGCCAGTGCGTCGCCATCGCGTTCCAATTCCTCTGTCGCGCTGGCGCCCTTGAGCGCGAGCATGTGCCCGTGGTCGCGGAGGAGGGGGAGCGACCACTGGGCTAGCTTCCCGAGTGGGGCCACCGCGCGCGACGTGACCACGTCCGATCCACCAGCTTCCTTCATCACCCCGGATTGTTCGGCGCGCCCGCGCACGACGGTCACGTCCAATCCGATCGACTCGATGAACTCGCTCAAGAAGATGGTTCGGCGCAGCAGTGGTTCCACCAGGGTGATCCGGAGGTCCGGTCGCGCGATCGCAAGCGGGATACCGGGCAAGCCCGCGCCACTGCCGATATCCACCACGGAGGCGCCCTCGGCGATCAACTCTCCGAGAACCGCGCAGTTGAGGATGTGGCGGTCCCAGAGGCGAGGCACCTCACGTGGGCCGATGAGTCCCCGCTCTACGCCCGCGGTCGCGAGCGCCGTGCAATATCGACGCGCGAGATCGAGTCGGTCGCCGAAAACGGTGGCCGCCGACGCGGGTGGCTCCGGTTCCGCGGGCACCGCGGCCGTTCCACCGAGATCTCGTTCCACGTGAAACATCCTTCCGAACTCGGGTCGATCTACGAGCGAGCAATCGGGCTTCGGACACGAACAAGGCCCCCGGTCCGAAAGACCAGAGGCCCTATCCAACCACTACCCATCCGGGCAGCGAAACACACCGTCCGCTTCGAGCAGACGCTCAGCCGGGAACGACCACCACGTGCCGATTCGGTTCCACGCCTTCGCTCTCGCTACTCACGCCCGCCACGGCGGCCACCGCGTCGTGCACGATCTTGCGTTCGAAGGGGGTCATGGGCGCCAGCGACTCCGGCTCACCGGATTCGAGCACGCGCTGCGCCGCAGCCGCGCCGAGTTCGCTCAGCTCCGATCGCCGCTTGGCCCGCCAGCCCGCCACGTCCAGCATCAGCCGGCTGCGCACTCCGGTCGCCTGCTGGACGGCGAGGCGAGTCAGCTCCTGCAAGGCGTCGAGCACCTCGCCATCGCGTCCGACGAGTTTCGTCAAGTCGCGCCCGCCGTCGATGCTCACGACAGCGCGGTCGCCTTCCACGTCGAGATCGATGTCACCGTCGAAGTCGAGGACGTCGAGCAATTGCTCGAGGTAGTCGCCGGCGATCTCGCCTTCCTCGATCAGCGCCTCCTCGGTATCACTCACGACATCGCCGGTGTCCGCTCCGTCATTCGCCATCGTCGTCGCCACGGTGGCGTCCCCTCCGTCGGTCTCAACAGTCATTTGATTTCCTTCATCTGCTCATCGCGCGCGCCGGGCAATCGCCGCCGGGCGGTACTCGCGATCAAGGGGGTTGCTCAGCGATCGAGGTGGGCGGCTCGAGCCACCCATCGTGTGGTCAGCGCCTGCGCTTCTGATTCGCCCTGCCCCGGTTGCCCGGTCGTTTCTGGCCTGCCGGACGGCGTGGGCCTGCGGCCTGCTTGGACGGCTTAGCGGTGCCATTCGTCGACGGGGCGGCACTGTCGTCGTCCGACGCGGTGTCAGCAGCGGCGGTAGGAGCGGGCTTCTTCTTCACGTTGACGGGTTTGGCGCCGGGCTTCGGCGCGTTCTGCGCGCGCTGCTCCAGCTTCGCCTGCTTCTTGGCTTCGTCTTCCTTCTCCATGCGCCCGAAGACGAGGTGCTGCTGCCCGTAAGTCCAGATGTTGTTGGCGACCCAGTAGAGCAGGATGGCGATCGGCAGGAACGGACCACCGACGAGCACGCCGAGCGGGAACACCCACAGCGCGAGCTTGTTCATCATCGCAGCCTGCGGGTTGGCCGCCGCTTCCGGCGTCTGCCGCGCCACGGAAGCGCGTGCGTTGAAGTGGGTGGCCAGACCGGCGATGACCATCAAGGGGATCGCGACGAGCGCGATGCTCAACCGGCTCGGCACACCGCCGTAGTCGGCGAAGGCCTGCAACTCGGCGACCGGTGTGGTGATGAACGCCGAGATCGGCGCGCCGAAGATGCGGGCGCTCAGGAAAGACTGGACGTCGGCGGCGCTGAACACATAGTTCGCGGTGTTCGCGTTCTGCTCGGGCGTCAGGCCCAGCTGTCCGAAGCCGTGGCCGGTCCGGTTGAACGACCGCAGCACGTGGAAGAGTCCGAGGAAGACCGGTACCTGCGCAAGGATCGGCAAGCAACCCATGAGCGGGTTGAAGCCGTTCTCCTTCTGCAGCTTCTGCATCTCGAGCGCCATCTTCTGGCGGTCGTTCTTGTACTTCTTCTGCAGCTCTTTGATCTGCGGCTGCAGCTCCTGCATCTGCCTGGTGGTGCGCACCTGCTTGACGAACGGCTTGTAGAGCACCAGACGCAGGGTGAACACCAGGAACACCACGGCCAGCGCCCAGGTGAGACCGTTGTCCGCGCCGAACGCGAACCCGAAGACTCGATGCCAGAACCAGAGGATCCAGGACACCGGGTAATAAATGAAGTCGAGCACGGCTCTATGCACTCCCGTCGTTCGTGTCGCCGATCACCGCGTGCGGCGATCCTTTACAAGCGTTCGGCTCCGACCGTGGTCCGGCGGGCAGGCTCGATTCCTGCGCCGCCACATCGGTCGCTGCCCCGTCCGCCGGCTCGGCGCGCAGTGTGCTCCGCTTCCGCTCCGGGACGGGGTCCCACCCACCAGGGTGCCAGGGCGCGCATTTCGCCAAGCGCACGACCGTCAATACCAGCCCGATGAACAGGCCCCGACTGCGCAAGGCGGTAACGGCGTACTCGCTACAGGTCGGGGTGAATCGGCACACCGGCATGCGGGTGGGGGAGACGTAGGTCCGATACAGCTCGATCAAAAAGATCAGCGCGTTCGCGGGCAGTCGGGCGAGCTTCGCCGAGAGGCTCATGCCGGACCACCCGTCGGCACGCCCGCCTCGGCGCCGACGCGGAGCTTGCGCAGTGCGGTGCGCAGCTGGCGCAGCAGGTCCTCCGACGACGCCGTAGCGGCGCCAGGGAGCGCCCGGATCACAACATCGGTTCCGGGTGGCACTTCGTCCACCACCTGGGCGCACATATGACGCAGGCGGCGGGCCACGCGGTGTCGAATCACCGCGTTGCCCACCGCCTTGCTGACGATCAACCCGAAACGGGGTCCACCTACGCGGACCAGCACATCGTCCGGGACCTGATCATGTCGTCCATTCGCGCCCACGACTCCGTCATACCCGTGTGCGAGCGCATGCACGACCAGATCACGCCTCCCGATTCGCTGGCCGCGGCGCACCGTCCGGGAGAAGTCGGCACGATGATGCAACCGATACGGCTCAGGCAACACCCGAGCGTCCGAGAGCGAGGATCAGGCAGTGAGGGAAGCGCGGCCCTTGCGGCGACGCGCCGAGACGATGGCGCGACCCGCACGGGTACGCATCCGGAGGCGGAAGCCGTGAACCCGCGCCCGACGACGGTTGTTCGGCTGGAACGTCCGCTTGCCCTTGGCCACGGTCAACACTCCTCGAGTAGGCGGGCACCAGGTAGTGCCCGAAGCTTGTCGGTGATACGTGTATTGCGCAATGAATCGCAAGTCTGGTCATCATCGGCGCGTGTCGGTCCTGGCGCACAGTCGGTCGATCACGACCTAAACGCGGTCAGCACAGGACCGCCACCGCACCAAGGGGTGACTGTACGAGGGTACTGATCGGCCCGTGACGGGTCAAACTCGCCCCACCTTTCGCGCCGGAGCCGATGACCAGGCAGAATCGGCGCGGTCCGGTCAGGCGTACTCCCATGACCGTGAGTTCGTCCACACCCCTAGCCATCGCACACCTCGGCCACCAGGGGACGTAGCCAGACGATTGCTACAGAAGCGCAGGTCGCGGCGTTGCCGCCCTCCCGCGTATACGCGTTCTCCAGTTCCCCAGGGTTCTCCACATCTGTGGATAATTGTGTGGAAAGACCCCTGGAGTGGCATATTCGTAGGGCCGACGGTGCCGAGCCGCTGTCCAGATGGGGGACCCGGGCAGCGTCCGAACCGGTTACGGACGTACGCAGGATCACGGGACCGACCCCCGAGAATCACACTTCATGCGTGCCCCGGCCGTCTGCTCCTATCGACCTACTCCGGGGAGGAAACTGCATGGACGACGAGCAGAACGTGCTGGCCACCGTATGGCCCGAGGTTGTCACCGAGCTGACCACCGGCTCATCGGACGGTGCCATTCCGCCGGTGACCCGAGCACAGCAGGCTTGGCTGAAGCTGGTCAAGCCGCTGACAGTCGCACAGGGGTTCGCCCTGCTCTCGGTACCCTCGTCGTTGGCCCAAGAGGCCATCGAACGCGATCTGCGCGAGCCCATCCTCCGTTCCCTGGCTCGTCGGCTCGGCCCCCAGGTGGAAGGACTCGGCGTCCGCATCGCCGCCCCGACCACCCCCACCGTCGACCGGCAGAGCAACACTCCCCGGCACGCGCGGATGACGAGCAGGCCCGAGCGCCCACGCGAAGGCCGGGCGCCCGCCGCCTACCCGGGTTCGGACTTCCCCGGCCGCGACGCCTACCCGGGGCCGCGTTATGCACAGCCCGCCGACTTCACGCCCGCATCCGCGTATAACGACGGCTCGGATTACCCGAGCGCCGACTACGGGCAGGACTTCGCGCCGCCGGAGGAGTACCGCCAGTCGGAGTACGCCCGTGCCGACTACCCTCCGCGCGGCGAGTATTCCCAGACCGGCGAGTTGCCCACGATGTCCCCGCCGGACGTAGCACCGCGCCGAGAACCCGGACTTCCGCCGCGACGAGAGCCTGCCACCCCGCCGGGGCAGGAGTCGCTGTTCAATCCCGAACCGTCCCCGGGCGCTATGCGCGGCCCCCATCGTGCCCCTGTGCGCGAAACCCTCGACGACGACACCGGCCTGGCACACGATTCGGTGCGCGAGCCGGTCGGTGACCACCAGCGCGGCGATCACGACGACGAGCCCGTGGTGAACGTGCGCAACTCCTGGCCCACCTACTTCGCCAAGTCGCAGGAGTCGCCCGCTCCGTCGACGTCCTCGGCCAGCTTGAACGCGAAGTACACCTTCGAAACGTTCGTCATCGGCGCGTCCAATCGCTTCGCGCACGCAGCGGCCGTCGCCATCGCCGAAGCACCTGCCCGCGCGTACAACCCGCTGTTCGTCTGGGGGGCCTCTGGCTTGGGCAAGACGCACCTGCTGCACGCGGCCGGCCACTACGCACAGCGGCTCTTCCCGGGTATGCGGGTCAAGTACGTTTCGACCGAAGAGTTCACCAACGACTTCATCAACAGCCTGCGCGACGACCGGAAGGTCGCGTTCAAGCGGCGTTACCGCGAGACCGACATCCTGCTGGTCGACGACATCCAGTTCATCGAAGGCAAGGAAGGCATCCAAGAGGAGTTCTTCCACACCTTCAACACCCTGCACAACGCGAACAAACAGATCGTCGTCTCCTCGGATCGTCCGCCCAAACAGTTGGCCACGCTGGAGGAGCGGCTGCGGACGCGGTTCGAATGGGGACTGATCACCGACGTACAGCCGCCGGAGCTGGAGACACGCATCGCCATCCTGCGCAAGAAGGCGCGGATGGACCGGCTCGATGTGCCGCACGACGTGCTGGAGCTGATCGCCAGCCGGGTGGAGCGCAACATCAGGGAGTTGGAGGGCGCGCTGATCCGGGTGACCGCGTTCGCCTCGTTGAACGGTCAGCCGCTGGATCTTCCGCTGGCCGAGGTGGTGCTACGCGATCTGATGCCGGATACCGCGGCGCTGGAGATCAATGCCGCCACGATCATGGCGGTCACGGCGGAGTACTTCAACACCACGCTGGAAGAACTCACCGGTCCCGGCAAAGCGCGGCCGCTGGCCCAGGCCAGGCAGATCGCCATGTACCTGTGCCGCGAACTCACCGACCTGTCGCTGCCGAAGATCGGGCAGGCGTTCGGCCGCGACCACACCACGGTGATGTACGCGGAGAAGAAGGTGCGCAAGGAGATGACCGAGCGACGCCGCGTCTACGACCAGGTGCAGGAACTCACAGCCCGAATCAAACAGCGCTCCCGCTGAGCGGTATCCACACCCCAGCGCCGCCCCTGACCTGGGGCGGTGCTTTTTTGTGGGCTGTGGATTCCTCGAGGAATCCTTGTGGAGTCCTCGAGGAAACGCTGGTTTGTCCACCGATTCGCTCACAGGCCGGGGCGAGCGCGTGCTCGAGTTTCCTCACAGCCCGTTATGAACAGTTTCCCCAGGCTGGTTTGCACACACCCGCTGACCAGCAGGGTGTCCGGATCTGGCCTTGTGGAATCCTCGAGGAGTCCGTGTGGAGTCCTCGAGGATTCCTCGAGCTGTCCACGGTTTCGTGCACATGTGTGAACAACTGGGTGAATCCGGTGGAACAACTCGAGGAGCGCTCGAGGATGACTCGAGGACAACCGAGAAGCCTCCACAGACGCCGGGTGTTCATCCTCGAGACACCCCCTGGCCATCCCCACGGCACCACGCCCCCTGAGCAGCGGATTCGGCCGCAGTCCACAGAATCCACAGTGCCTACTACTACTTCAGTTCTTCTCATTAGAGATCTCTCTTCAAAACAGGGTGTGTGGAAAGTCGATCGAGCGACGCACCTTCCGAACCACCCCGGATTCCCGCAAGGACGACAGCGGCACGAGACTCGGTCCTGTCTGTCCCACAGGGCGATCGGGGTATACCCGCCACTTCGCGAGATACCCGCCGCCTCCCGCTGTCACCGGCCTCTCCGGCGGTGCTCAGGACGCGGCCATTCGTGGCGCCGGAGGGTCGGGCTAGGTGCACGCCCCGCGCGCGGGTACGGTTTGATGTCGGTCGCCTGTGCCAGACTGCGAAGGCGGCCGATTCGGCAGGACCCTTTCGAGCACCGACACTGACGAGCCGACAACAGATCACGGAACCGGGAGAGGACAGATCGGGCGATGGAGCTTGCAAGCATGAAGTTTCGGGTCGCCCGCGAGGATTTCGCCGAGTCCGTCGCCTGGGTGGCGCGCAGTCTTCCGTCCAGGCCTCCGGTTCCGGTGCTCGGCGGTGTGCTGCTGGTCGCCGATGAGGACGGTCTGACCGTCTCCGGCTTCGACTACGAGGTCTCTGCGCAGGTGCGGGTCGCGGCCGAGGTCGCGGGGCCCGGCAAGGTGCTCGTCTCCGGTCGCCTGCTTGCCGACATCACCAAGGCGCTGTCCAACAAGCCCGTCGACGTCTCGGTGGACGGCACCCGCGTACTGATCGCCTGTGGCAGCGCGAAGTTCTCGCTGCCGACCATGCCGGTCGAGGACTATCCCCAGCTGCCCGAGGTGCCGCAGCAGACCGGTGAGCTGAGTGTGGATGTCTTCGCCGAAGCCGTCGGCCAGGTCGCCGTCGCAGCGGGCCGCGACGACACCCTCCCCATGCTGACCGGTATCCGGGTGGAGATCGAGGGATCGCAGGTCGTGCTCGCGGCCACCGACCGGTTCCGCCTCGCCGTCCGGCACATCGAATGGCAGCCCGCGCGCGCCGACATCGAGACTTCGGTGCTCATACCGGCCAGGACGCTCTCGGAAGCCGCCAAGACGCTCGGACCCTCCGACGCGCCCGTCCAGCTGTCCCTGGGCACCGGTGCGGGGGCGGACGGCCTGCTCGGCATCGTGAACGCGGGCCGCCGGACCACCACCCGGCTGCTCGATGCGGAATTCCCCAAGTTCCGCCAGTTGCTTCCCAAGGAACACACCTCGATCGCCACCCTCGCCGTCGCCACGCTGACCGACGCGATCAAGCGCGTCGCGCTGGTCGCCGAACGGGGCGCTCAGGTGCGGCTGGAGTTCTCTTCCGACGGCCTGCTGTTGTCCGCGGGCGGAGACGACGCGGGCCGGGCCGAAGAGTGGTTGGAGGCCGATTTCCGCGGTGAATCGCTCACCATCGCGTTCAACCCCGGTTATCTCGTCGACGGCTTGTCCGCACTGCATGCCGACCGGGTCACCTTCGGATTCACCACGCCGAGCAGGCCCGCCGTGCTGCTGCCTGCGTCCGAAGACGAGCCCGAGGTGCTCGACTCCGGGACGTTCGCGGCGCTGTCGAGCCCGTACATCTATCTGCTGATGCCGGTCCGGCTGCCGGGCTGATCGCCTGTGCATGATCGGATATCGTGCGGATCCGCGCCGCGTGGTCCGGCGCGGGTGCGCGACCATGCCGCCGGAAAATCCCCAGCGACGTCGCGGAGTTCTGTTCCCGCGCAGCTGGGGTCACGCTTTATCCACAGGTGTTCCACAAGGAGACCGCACGCCGCACGAACAGTGACCGGCGCGGTCGCGATGCACCGATCGGCGGAAATGTCCGCTTCGGCCCAGGCAGGGGCGCGATAGCGGATGTTCGTCCGGGCTCTGTCGCTGCGTGACTTCCGCTCGTGGGAGCATGCGGAACTCGAATTATCCCCAGGTCGCACCGTCTTCTTGGGATCGAATGGCAACGGTAAGACAAACCTGCTGGAAGCGATCGGCTACCTGGCCACCCTCGGGTCACATCGTGTCGCCACGGAGGCGCCGCTGATCCGGACCGGTACCGCGCGGGCTCGGATCGGCGCCACGGTGGTCAACACCGGCCGCGAACTGCGCATCGACATCGAGCTGAATCAGGGCAGCGCCAATCGCGCACAGATCAACCGCTCGCCGGTCCGCCGGACCAGGGAAATACTGGGGATCCTGCAAACGGTGCTGTTCGCGCCCGAGGATCTCGCACTGGTCCGCGGTGATCCCGGAGAGCGCCGCCGGTTCATGGACGAGTTGTGCACAACCCGCCTGCCCAGACTGGCCGCCGTCCGCGGCGACTACGACCGGGTACTGCGCCAACGCTCGGCGCTGCTGAAAACCGCCGGTCGGCAAGCCAGGTCGAAGACGGATCTGAGCACCCTCGACGTGTGGGACGGACACCTCGCCGCACATGCCTCCGTTCTACTTGCCCAGCGGCTGCGCCTGGTGCACGATCTCGCGCCGTATCTCACCCATTCCTATGCTTCGATCGCTCCCGAGTCGCGGCCCGCCTCGATCGCCTATCGCAGCGCAGCGCTGCCCCCGGAGTTCCTGGATCCGGCCAGACCACCGGGCTCGGAGGACGCTGGGGAACTGGAGGCGATCCTGCTGCGCGAACTCGCCGCCGCCCGGCCGAGGGAACTCGACCGCGGGGTGTGCCTGGTCGGCCCGCATCGCGACGAATTGGACCTCCTGCTCGGGGATTCCCCCGCGAAGGGGTTCGCCAGTCACGGCGAGTCCTGGTCGTTCGCGCTGGCCCTGCGGTTGAGTGCGTTCGAACTGCTGCGCGCGACCGGCGCCGAACCGGTGCTGCTGCTCGATGACGTGTTCGCCGAGCTCGATCGTCGTCGCCGCGCTGCCCTGGCGGCCGTCGCCGCGGGCGCGGAGCAAGTGCTGATCACGGCGGCCGTACCGGAGGACGTGCCGGCCGAGCTGGCCGCCGTGCCGCTGCGAGTCGAAACCGCCGGCGCTCCCGAAGGCCGTGTGTCCCGGATACTCGCGCAAGACTCGCCCGGCAGCGGCGATCTCGGTGGCGAACAGCCGAACGACGAGGCCGCGTGGCCGACATCCGAAAGGCAAGATGATCCGGTCACCGGCTCGACCGAATCCTGGCCGCCGTAGCTATCCACAGGCGGAATGGACAGGCGATCCGCGCCTCCGCATCCGCCGCCCAGGTCCACTACAGTGACCACTCGTCGGGAACGACGAGTTCTCAACAGCTGAAACCGATTCCCCAACACCTGTGGAAAACTTGTCCGACCCTGGTGGGCGATGCCGCCGCACTCGATTCAGCAACTGTCAAGCAAGTAGCCGATCTAGTGGAGGAATTCGCCCTTCTGGGCGGCGAGAAGGTGGTCTCGTCAGCCATCTCGGCGCTTCGTGCAGAGATTTCTCGCCCCCGGCAACCTTCGGCGCAGGCTGGGGACAACTTGATCGAAGCTGGGGACAAGGTACTGCCGCGAAGGGAGAGGGGCGATGAGCGATCAGCCCGTGGAGTCCGAATCCGCAGGTTCGGAACCCGAATTGCGCGGAATCGACCTGGCGCGGCGTGCCCTGGAGGAAGCGCGCGCCGCGGCACGGGCGAGTGGTAAAGCTGTCGGTCAGGGTCGTTCCTCACCCCAGCGTAGGTTGCGGCCCGGCGCGCGCAGGCGCACCGGATGGTCGGGCGCGGGCCCGGACGACCGCGATCCACAGCCGTTGTCCAAGCTGGCCGGCTCCATCGCCAAGAACCGTGGATGGTCGAACAAGGTGGCCGAGGGCATGGTCTTCGGTCGCTGGTCGAAGGTGGTCGGTGAGGACATCGCCGCGCACGCCACACCCGTCACCTTGAAGGAGGGCGTCCTGAGCATCTCCGCCGAGTCGACCGCGTGGGCGACCCAGCTGCGGATGCTGCAGGGCCAGATCCTCGCGAAGATCAACGCCGCGGTCGGACAGGGCGTGGTGACGTCTCTGAAGATCTCGGGGCCCGCCGCGCCGAGCTGGCGCAAGGGCGAGCGGCATATCAGAGGCCGAGGACCGCGCGACACCTACGGATGACCTATCCGAGAAGTATCTGATACCTGGTGTTACGTTTATCCGAAATCGGCGTTTCACGTGGAACGTTTCGGCACGACGTCGCGCCTCCGGGCTCGCGGCACCGGGGCCGAATCGTCCGGGCGGAAGGGTTTCCATGGCGATCACCACATCGGTCGGACCATTTTCGGCTGCCGCGACCCGGTCGGTTCGCCGGGGCGACGTCGAACTCGCGGTCTACGAGTGCGGCAATCCCGAGGGTGTGCCGGTGCTGCTGATCCATGGTTGGCCCGACACTCATCTGTTGTGGAGCCGGGTCGCGGCCCTGCTCGGCGGTCGGCACCGCGTGATCGCCTTCGACAACCGGGGTGTAGGTGACAGTTCGGCGCCGACAGCGGTCGAGGCGTATCGGATCGAAGAGCTCGCGGCGGATGTTCGTGCGGTCATCGACGCGGTCGCGCCGGGCGAGCGAGTGCACGTACTCGGACACGACTGGGGCTCGGTGATCGGATGGGAGGCGGCCGCCGCCGCTGACGCCGCTTCCGTGATCGCGTCGTTCACCTCGGTCTCCGGGCCGAATCTGGACTTCCTCGGCGCTTATCTGCGTGGCCCGCTCACCCCGGCGCGGCTGCGTGGCGCTCTCGCCCAAGCCGCTGCCTCTGCATACACCGTTGCGTTCCAGATCCCGAGAGTGCCGGATCCGGTGCTGCGGCTGCTGTCCGGCCGCTGGCCGCGCTTCCTCGCATTCTTCGACGGCCTGGATCCCGCGCTGGTGGAGACGGCGCCGACGCTGCGCACCGATATGATCAACAGCCTGAAGCTCTACCGCGCGAATATATGGCCCCACCTGCGTCATCCGCGGCCGCGTCCGATCGAAGTGCCCGTCCAGCTGATCGTCGCCACCGGTGACCGTGCCGTGCGGCCGGTGGCGAACGCCGAAGCCGACCGCTGGGTACGACGTTTGACCCGGGTCGAGATTCCGGCGCGGCACTGGTCGCCGATCTCGCACCCGGCGGAGCTGGCGCGCCGCACCGCCGCCTTCATCGATCGGATCGACGCCGCGCGCTGATCCGCGACGGCCGCCGACAGGGGACCCCGCCAACGCATCTCTCAGCCCAATTCTGATGGATCAAAACCGCCGGAAGGCGGAACCGAGTCGCCGGAATCCGATTTCTCGCATCCACGGCGCTGTGAGGGGTGTCGGAGGTGGGTTGTAAGTTGGGTGTACCAGTAGGATGGTGACGTAACTAGCGGCGATACCTTCGGCGCGTTCCGCACAGTCCGCGCGTGGACCCTATCTCTCGAGCAGACATGATCAGGGCTCACGTGCGCTGTCCGATCGCTCTATGCCGGGATCAGCAAGTAAGGAGAGCTACCGACCAGTGGCTGCCAAAGACTCCAACGCATCGGGTTCGACCAGAGCGACCGGGAAGCAGGACTACGGTGCCTCCTCCATTACGGTTCTCGAGGGGCTCGAGGCGGTCCGCAAGCGTCCGGGCATGTACATCGGCTCCACCGGCGAGCGTGGTCTGCACCACCTGATCTGGGAGGTCGTCGACAACTCCGTCGATGAGGCGATGGCCGGGTACGCGACGAAGGTCGAGGTCACCCTGCTGGCCGACGGCGGCGTCGAAGTGGTCGACGACGGTCGTGGCATCCCCGTGGCGATGCACGCCCAGGGTGTCCCGACCATCGAGGTCGTCATGACCCAACTGCACGCGGGTGGCAAGTTCGACTCGGATTCCTACGCGGTATCCGGTGGTCTGCACGGCGTCGGTATCTCCGTGGTCAACGCGCTGTCGACCCGCTTGGAAGCGGAGATCGACCGGGACGGGTACCACTGGAGCCAGACCTACAAGGACGCCATCCCCGGCAAGCTGACCCAGGGTGAGCCGACCAAGCAGACCGGCACGACCATCCGTTTCTGGGCGGATCCCGAGATCTTCGAGACCACGACCTTCAACTTCGAGACGGTGGCCCGCAGGCTGCAGGAGATGGCGTTCCTGAACAAGGGGCTGACCATCAAGCTCACCGACGAACGCGTCAGTGACTCCGAGGTCATCGACGAGGTGGTCAGCGAAACCGCCGATGCGCCCAAGCACGCCGCGGAGAGCGGTGCGCCCGTCGAGCACAAGGTGAAGACCAGGACCTACCACTACCCGGGTGGTCTGGAGGACTTCGTCCGTCACATCAATCGGACCAAGCAGCCGATCCACAATTCGGTCGTCGGGTTCACCGGTAAAGGCACCGGCCACGAACTCGAGGTGGCGATGCAGTGGAACTCCGGTTACTCGGAGTCGGTGCACACCTTCGCCAACACCATCAACACCCATGAGGGCGGCACGCACGAAGAGGGTTTCCGCGCGGCGTTGACCACGGTGGTCAACAAGTACGCCAAGGACAAGAAGCTCATCAAGGAGAAGGACGGCAACCTCACCGGTGACGACATCCGTGAGGGCTTGGCCGCCATCGTGAGCGTCAAGGTCGGCGAGCCGCAGTTCGAGGGCCAGACCAAGACCAAGCTCGGCAACACCGAGGTGAAGTCGTTCGTGCAGCGCACCTGCAACGAGCACCTCACCCACTGGTTCGAGGCCAACCCGGCCGACGCGAAGACCATCGTGAACAAGGCGGTCTCCTCGGCGCAGGCCCGCGTCGCCGCGCGGAAGGCTCGCGAACTGGTGCGGCGCAAGTCCGCGACCGACCTGGGCGGTCTGCCCGGCAAGCTGGCCGACTGCCGGTCCAAGGACCCGAGCAAGTCCGAGATCTACATCGTCGAGGGTGACTCCGCCGGCGGCTCGGCGAAGTCCGGTCGTGACTCGATGTACCAGGCGATCCTGCCGATCCGCGGCAAGATCATCAACGTCGAGAAGGCGCGGATCGACAAGGTCCTCAAGAACAACGAGGTCCAGTCGATCATCACCGCCTTCGGCACCGGTATCCACGACGAGTTCGACATCAGCAAGCTGCGGTATCACAAGATCGTGCTGATGGCCGACGCCGACGTCGACGGTCAGCACATCTCGACGCTGCTGCTCACGCTGCTGTTCCGGTTCATGCGCCCGCTGGTCGAACACGGTCACGTCTACCTGGCGCAGCCGCCGCTGTACAAGCTGAAGTGGCAGCGCACCGAGCCGGAGTTCGCCTACTCCGACCGCGAGCGCGACGGTCTGCTGGAAGCCGGGCTCGCGGCGGGCAAGAAGATCAACAAGGACGACGGTGTGCAGCGCTACAAGGGTCTCGGCGAGATGAACCCGAAGGAGCTGTGGGAGACCACCATGGATCCGGCGGTGCGGCTGTTGCGTCAAGTGACGTTGGACGACGCGGCCGCGGCCGACGAACTGTTCAGCGTCCTGATGGGCGAGGACGTCGAGGCGCGGCGCAGCTTCATCACCCGCAACGCCAAGGATGTCCGCTTCCTCGATCTGTGAGCCCGTGCACGTCTCGTGACGCGCGAACCCACGATCCCGCACTACACCATCTTGCGGCGCTCATGACGCCCGGCGGACGCCCGAGCAGCCGCAAGACACAGGAGACCTCATGACCGACACCACCCTGCCCCCGACCGGCGGCGAGCGCATCGAGCCGGTCGATATCCAGCAGGAGATGCAGAACAGCTACATCGATTACGCGATGAGCGTGATCGTCGGCCGCGCGCTGCCCGATGTGCGCGACGGCCTGAAGCCGGTGCACCGGCGCATCCTCTACGCGATGCACGACAACGGGTACCGGCCCGACCGCGGTTACGTGAAGTCCGCGCGCCCGGTGGCCGAGACCATGGGTAACTACCACCCGCACGGCGACGTACCGATCTACGACACCCTGGTGCGCATGGCGCAGCCGTGGTCGCTGCGTTACCCGCTGGTGGATCCGCAGGGAAACTTCGGTTCTCGTGGCAACGACGGCCCGGCGGCCATGCGGTACACCGAGTGCAGGCTCACGCCCATCGCGATGGAGATGTTGCGCGAGATCGACCACGAGACGGTCGATTTCGTGCCGAACTACGACGGCCGCTCGCAGGAACCGGTGGTTCTGCCGTCCCGGGTGCCCAACCTCCTGATCAACGGCTCGGGCGGTATCGCGGTCGGCATGGCGACCAACATTCCGCCGCACAACCTCAGGGAAGTCGCCGAGGCGATCTACTGGGCGCTGGAGCATTACGACGCCGACGAGGAAGCCACGCTGGCCGCGTGTATGGAGCGGGTCAAGGGCCCCGACTTCCCGACCGACGGCTTGATCGTGGGCAGCCAGGGCATCCACGACGCCTACTCCACCGGCCGCGGCTCGATCCGCATGCGCGGCGTGGTCGAGATCGAGGAGGACAACAAGGGCCGCACCACGATCGTGATCACCGAGCTGCCCTACCAGGTCAACCCGGACAACCTCATCTCCTCGATCGCCGAGCAGGTGCGCGACGGCAAGATCGCGGGCATCTCCGACATCCACGACGAGTCCTCCGACCGCGCCGGTCTGCGCATCGTGGTCACCGTCAAGCGCGATGCCGTGGCCAAGGTGGTGCTGAACAACCTCTACAAGCACACCCAGCTGCAGACCAGCTTCGGTGCGAACATGCTGTCCATCGTCGACGGGGTGCCGCGCACCCTGCGGCTGGACCAGATGATCCGGCACTACGTCAACCACCAGCTCGACGTGATCGTGCGGCGCACCCGCTACTTGCTGCGCAAGGCCGAGGAACGGGCCCACATCCTGCGCGGCCTGGTCAAGGCGCTGGACGCGTTGGACGAGGTCATCGCGCTGATCCGCCGTTCGGCCGACACCGAGACCGCGCGCACCGGCCTCATGCGGTTGCTGGACATCGACGAGATCCAGGCGACCGCGATCCTCGACATGCAGCTGCGGCGCCTTTCGGCGTTGGAGCGGCAGAAGATCGTCGACGAGCTCGCCAAGATCGAGCTCGAGATCGCCGACCTCAAGGACATTCTGGACAAGCCGGAGCGCCAGCGCGCGATCGTCCGCGACGAGCTGCGGGAGATCGTCGACAAGTACGGCGACGATCGGCGCACGAAGATCATCGCGGCGGACGGCGACGTGGCCGACGAGGATCTGATCGCGCGCGAGGACGTGGTCGTCACGATCACCGAGACCGGCTACGCCAAGCGCACCAAGACCGATCTCTACCGCAGCCAGAAGCGCGGCGGCAAGGGCGTACAGGGCGCCGGCCTCAAGCAGGACGACATCGTCAAGCACTTCTTCGTCTCCTCGACGCACGACTGGCTGCTGTTCTTCACGAACAAGGGACGGGTCTACCGTGCCAAGGCCTACGAGCTGCCCGAGGCCAACCGCACCGCCCGCGGCCAGCACGTGGCGAACCTGCTGGCCTTCCAGCCGGACGAGAAGATCGCCCAGATCATCCAGATCAAGTCCTACAACGACGCGCCGTATCTGGTGCTCGCCACCAAGAACGGCCTGGTGAAGAAGTCGAAGCTGACCGATTTCGACTCCAACCGCAGCGGCGGCATCGTCGCGGTGAACCTGCGCGACGAGGACGAATTGGTCGGCGCCGTGCTCTGCTCGGCCGAAGAGGACCTGCTCCTGGTTTCCGCGCTGGGCCAGTCGATCCGCTTCTCGGCCACCGACGAAGCGCTGCGTCCGATGGGGCGCGCCACCTCCGGCGTGCAGGGCATGCGGTTCAACGACAGCGATGAACTGTTGTCGCTCAATGTGGTTCGAGACGGCACATATCTGCTGGTCGCCACGTCCGGCGGTTACGCCAAGCGGACCGCCATCGAGGAATACACTCCGCAGGGCCGCGGTGGTAAAGGCGTATTGACCATCCAGTTCGACGCGAAACGTGGCACCCTGGTCGGGGCGCTCATCGTCGACGACGAAGATGAGTTGTACGCGATCACCTCCGGTGGCGGCGTCATCCGGACGGCGGCCAAGCAGGTTCGTAAGGCTGGACGACAGACCAAGGGCGTGCGATTGATGAACCTCGCGGAGGGCGATACCTTGCTTGCGATCGCGCGCAATGCCGATGAGCCCGATCCCGATCAAATCGTCGGCGGCGGCGACACCGGCTCCTCCGAGAAGTAACCCAACAGCGGCGGCAACGAACGGATCTAAGGATTCCCATTGACCACTCCGAATCAGCCGAATGACGAGCGGCACCAGACGAACGGTGTGACCGAGCGGATCGCACCGTCACCGATCCCGCCGCGGCCGATCCCACGGCCGGTCGCCTCGGCCGAGAACGGTCAGCCCGGCGGCGGCCCGCAAAGCGGCGGTCAGCCTGGCGGGCACCCTGGCGCCGGGCAGCCCGGCGGCCATCCGGGCGGCCCGCAGCCGGGTGGGCTCCAGGGCCAGCCGAATGGGCCGCAGTCCGGCGGGCACCCGAACGGGCCGCAGTCCGGCGGGCACCCGGGTGGGCCGCAGCCCGGCGGGCACCCGGGTGGGCAGCCGGCCAACCAGCCCGGTGGCAACCAACCGAACACCCAGCCGCCCGAGATGCGTGATCAGCAGGGCGATTTCGCGCCGCAGCAAGGTGCGCCGGACCAGGGGCCCGGTGGTGACGGCCAGGACCGTTTCGACCAGAAGACGGCGCGGATCAACAATCAAGCCCCGCAGTCCGCGCCCGAGAGCGAGGACAAGCAACCGGTCGGTGCCGCGAACGGCGGGCAGCAGTCGCCGTACCAGGACGGGTGGTCGCAGCTGCCGCAGCGGGAGCCGCAGTCCAACCTGTACCGCCCTGGTCAGGCGCCGGTAACCGGACGCCCGAACTCGGCGGGCGGCGGATCGGTCGGTCTCGGTGGCGGGGCGTCCAACGCCCGCACCACCGCCGACCTGGCGGCCAAGGCGGCACGCAAGGAAGCGGCGATGGTGAAGTCCGTCGGCATCGACGGGCCCACCCGCAGCATCGCGCGGCCGGAGCTGATCAAGGACATGCCCGACCTGTCCGAGATCCGGCATCCGCTGCCGCCGAGCGAAGCCCCCGGTCCGCAGTCCGGGCCGGTTTCGCCCGCGGTTCCGGTCGCGGTCGCCGCCGTCGCCTCCGGCGAGCCCCTGCGGGCCACGGTGCAGATCCGCCGCATCGATCCCTGGTCGACACTGAAGATCTCGCTGGTCATCAGCGTGGCGATGTTCTTCGTATGGATGCTGGCGGTCGGCCTGCTGTACATCGTGCTCGAGGGCATGGGCGTATGGGAGCGCCTGAACAACACGTTCACCGACATGGTGTCCCAGGACAGCGGCTCGGTGGGGCTGATCGACGCGGGCACGGTCTTCGGCTACGCGGGCGTGATCGGCCTGATCAACGTTGTGCTGTTCACCGCGCTCGGCACTGTCGGCACCTTCATCTACAACCAGTGCTGCGATCTCGTCGGCGGCATCCAGGTCACCTTGGCCGACCCCGACTGATCACAGATCGTTCTGGACGGCCGGTACCCGCTCTCACGGCGCGGGTACCGGCCGTTTCCGTTGGTGCTGGCCAGTGCGGCCGACGCTGCCGCCGGGCGCGCCTCGACCGACGCTGCCCCGACTGCCGCGAGCGACGGGCAGCATGGCCTCTACCAGCCGTTTTGGTTGAGTGAAGAGGTGTTGTGTAGTCTCTACACGTTGTTGTTCACGCGACGACATCGGTACGGGCCTATAGCTCAGGCGGTTAGAGCGCTTCGCTGATAACGAAGAGGTCGGAGGTTCAAGTCCTCCTAGGCCCACTCAGGTAATACCAGGTCAGGTACCATTTCGGTACTCTTGAGCCGGTCCCGCGTCATCACCGCGGTCATCAACTGCCGTTTCTCAGGCGGCGCGTCTTCCGACCATCGGGAGGCAACGCATGATCACACCCCGCCCGCGGCCCCGCAGAGACGGCACCGTCGCCTGGCAGGTCTACTTCTACTTCTACGACGCCGACGGCAAGCGCCGGCAGTCCTCGGAGACCTTCGACGACTACAACGAAGCCGAATGGTGGGCCGCACTGGTCGAACGCGTCGGCACCGACGAAGCGCTCCGGGTCCTGGAAGCCAAGCGCGGCACCGGCACCGACGCGGTCTTGCTCGGCGACTGGCTCAATCGCTACGCCGACCGGCTGCTGAGCATCCGCAGCATCTCCGGCCCGGTTCACCGCAAGTACCTCGGCTATATCCGCAACGACATCACCCCGTTCTTCGGCGAGCGCGCGACGATCGATGCGGTCACCCAGGACACCGATGCCGCCTGGATCGTCTACCTCGAACAGGACAAAGGCAACAAACCCAAGACCATCGCCAACAAACACGGATTCCTCTCCGGCGGCCTGCGCGCGGCCGTGCAGCAGCGCCCGAACCCGCTTCTTCCGTTCAACCCCTGCGCGGGTATGCGGCTGCCGCGCCACACCCAGGCCGAGATCGACATCTTCGACAACGACGAATGGGAACTGTTCGAGCAGCTCATAGCTGATCGGTGGCGTCCCCAAGCCGAATTCGGTCTGGTGTCGATGGCACGGCCGAGTGAGATCGCGGCTCTGCTGGTCCGCGACGTCAACCCGGTCACCGGCGCGGTACGCATCAACAAGGCGTGGAAGGACGGCGGTTCCCGCCTCACCCTCGGCGATCCGAAGACCGAGCGGGGTATCCGGACGGTGAACGTGCCGGTGGAAACCCTGGAACGGCTCGATCTGTCCCGCGACGGTGACGAACTGCTGTTCCACACCATCAACGACACTCCGATCACGGCCGCATACTTCTACGAGGCGGCATGGCAGCCCGCCGTGCGACGGCTCGATGCCCTCGCCAAGGCCGCGGCGGCCTTCGAGCGGGACGAGGACATCCGCGCACGCGGACATCTGCGCCTGTTCAGCCGCATGGCGAAGTGGCGGGGCGCGGACCCCGAGGCGCTGATCGCCCAGCACGGCACCGCGCTGAAGACGCTGCGGATCAAGCACCTCACCCCCTACACGCTGCGTCACACCGGGATTTCCTGGAAGCTGCAGGACGGTGTGCCGATGTTCGTGGTGTCCCGCGACGCAGGACACGAATCGATCACCGTCACCGACCGCCGCTATGGCCACAACGACCGCCGCGCCAGCGAATCCGCCGCCCAGGTCATCGCCGCGCGGCTCCCGCGCGTCCGGGTGAACATGCTCGCCGTCGCTGCCTGACCAGCGCCTTCACGTCCCACCGAGCGAAATCCATCCCATTGCATTCCGTTACGTGAACGGAATGCAATGGAATGGATTGGAACGGAATTCCGATGCTGAAAGCCGTCACCACACCCGCTGCCAGCAACTCGTCCGGACGCTGCCAGTTCCCGGGCTGCACCGCGCCGGTTCCGGCGCGCACCCCGGGCCAGCGTGGGGCGCCCCGCGGGTACTGCGATAATCCCGAGCACACCGCCCAGAAGGCGTTACGGTTGCGGCGTAGAGACGCCGACCGCGAATCCCCCACCGAGCCCACCCGTCCTTCGCTGCGCCCGGTCACCGACGGCATCGTGACCTTGTCCGGGCTGCTGGATCGTTACGAGCAGTTGCGCGCCGAACTGACCGCCGTGGCCACCGATGCCGCCGAAGTCCTCGCCGACCTTGCCGACCCTGCCGCCGTCGAACGGGAGATCGCGGAGATCCAGCGGGAGGCGACGCTGCGGATCACCGCCGCCGAGCAGGCCCGCGACGATGCGGAGAAAGCATCCGCGGCGATGGCGCGTCGGCTCGAGCGCGCCGTCGAACTGGAAGAGCTTGCGCTGGCTGCTGCCGACGAGGCGAACACGAAGACGCAGGAGGCCAACGCCCGGCTCGAGCAGATCGAGCAGGACGCGGCGGCGCGGATCGCGGAATCCGAGGCGGATCGTGACCGGGTGTACGACGAAGCCGAAACGGTACTCACCGAAATGCGTGGCCACGTCGACAACGCTCGCGTTGCACAGGCGCGAGCCGAGGCAGAACGCGATGCGGCCCGTCAGCAAGCCGAGTCGACTGCCGCGGAGAACCAGCGGCTAAGTGACCAACTCGACCACGAGAGAACCGGACACCGGCAGCAGCTCGAACGCCGCGATGCCGACTACTCCCGCGCGATCACCGCAGCCCACGCCATGGCCGACCGTGCAGCCCGCGAGCACCGCCAGCAGCTGACCGAGGTGCTACGCGCAAATAGCCACGGGAAACAACCGCCTGTTCTGCTCGCGGGTGCAGCTGGCGAGGACGATCACGATCGCTGACTCATAGGTCTCACCGTTCGCAGGTGGACCCGGCACCGCCGTCTGGGTTCGGGCCAGGAGGATAGGACTCCTGGCCCGAACCCAGTGGCGTATCTCCCCTCCCTTTGCGCTTCTCCTTCATCACAGAACAACGCGGTGAGAGAACCAGAGCGCCGGATACATCGCTGCAGCAGGCGGACGCTCGGAGGACTCGTCTCTTTTCCCTGCGGGTCGCCCGGCATTGCGGCGCTGACGGAGAAACTCGGTCCAGATCCGGGCTGATTCCGTGGCCGGAGGACCGCCGTTTAGCGGCGGTTCAGGGTTCGGTGCAGGACGCAGGTGAAGTGTCATGCATGGTTTAACGCACACGCCGCTTATGTCGGTTCCGCTATCGCCGGCACTAAGAGTGCGCGTTGGGCACGGCGGGTTCGCCGGAAGTGGTGAGCGCCCCGTTGCGCCTGGCGATCATTCTCTCGCACAACCGGATCGCCAGCTCGACGAGAACACGGTTACGCTGCACTGTCCGGGATTCGGTCGGCAGAATCTGCTGGTGAAACGCTGAACAGGGTACCTGTTGCACGACAGATCCTTCGACCATCCACAGTATCTCGACAGTTGATCAACACGTGCAGCGAAGTTATCCACAACTGTGTGCACAGTACGGTTTGGTGTAAGCCCTTCGGGTCGCAGCACCATCGGGCGAGTGTCGACAGCGAACTGCGGCGGCGCTTCGTCGCCGCGTCCTGCACCGAGTACAGCCTTTGCATCGAGAACCTATTCAGGTTTCGAGCATGTAGAAGTGGGCGTAGCACGCTCCACCGACGTCATCTGGCCGGACGGGCTTGACTCGCGAACGTGCAGCTCACGTGAGGGAAGGGTGTTCCTCTACCACAGGTTGCCGACACGACTGGATATGTCTAAACGTGCTGTGAATATGGCATTCTCATCGCGGCTGTCCCCAGGGTCGGGCTAGGTCTGTGTCGGCGCTTTGTGCTCAACTGAAAGCCGCTCACGGACAAGAGATCCAAGGCGGATTCGGACCCAGTGTCTGCGCCGAGGCGGTGCATCTTGGCCCGCACGAGCAGGCCCCGCCTGTCGTGAGCAGGCGGGGCCGCAATACCCGAAACTCCGCTGTGTAGCCGAAAGGAACATCGAGTACCCATGAGAGTATCGAAGCCCCCTGTCGAGAACTCTTCTCACCGTCCTCCCGACGAGCCCGACGACCCCAGAATTCACCCACTGCTCGCCTTGTCTCTGGCAGTCGGTCTAGCAGCCGTGACGGGCTTGGTCGCGGGCTGGCCGGCGGCTGTCACGGTATTGCTGGCGGTGCTGAGCCTCTTCGCCCGCACCCGAGGCGGCGGCGGATAGCCCCAATCAGCAGTGGTCCCTTCTGCGCGCTCGTGCACGCAGAAGGGACCTACCAGGTCATCTAGTTTCGAATGTGGGTCGTAAGGGGCCTCCGTTTCTCGTCGCGCAGTGTTCGATATCGAAAGGGTCCCGCAGGTCGGCGATGGTCGGAAGCTGGCGGGCTACGTCATAAGCAGTCACGGGCTCATCCAACTGGATCCCTCTGACATCAGCCGCGCCCCTGCCAGACGCGCGATCAGTAGCAATTCCAGAGATGGACGGGCCAACACCCGACAGTTGAATATGCGAGCCCACCAGTGCAGAACCCCACTGTGCTTCGCCGGTGCTGGGACCTCTGGGCATCGGCCGGTTGAATTGCGGATCATCGTGTCAGCGGTTTCTGACAGGGATGGGTGATTGGGTTGGCGTGTTGGTGCGGAGGGCTCTGAGTTCTATGCCGCCGTCGCGACTGGCAGTGGCGAGGAGCACGCGTTGGTGATCGAGTGGGGCGAGGTCGCATGCGGTGCCGACGTCGGGCAGGCGGATTGTGGTTGATGGATGTGCGCTGTGTGTGTCCCATACGCGCAGGGTGTTGTCGGCGCCGATGGTGGCGGCGAGGACACCGTCGGGAGTGATGGTGGCCATCCAGACGTGACGCTGGTGGTGACCGGTCATGAGGCGCTCGCCTGTGATGTTCCACGCGATGACGCTGGTGTCGTGGCCGGTCGTGACGATTGTTGTGTCGGCTGCGGCGACGGACGTGACCGGGCATTTGTGGCCGGTGAGGGTGCGCAGGTGTTGACCGGTGTGCGGGTTCCAGAGTCGGATGGTGGTGTCGGCGGATGCGGTGGCCAGGAGCTGGCCGTCGGTGGTGAAGGCGACGGAGTTGACCCAGCCCTGGTGGCCGGTGAGGGTGCGCAGGTGTTGACCGGTGTGCGGGTTCCAGAGTCGGATGGTGGTGTCGGCGGATCCGGTGGCCAGGAGCTGGCCGTCGGTGGTGAAGGCGACGGAGTTGACCCAGCCCTGGTGGCCGGTGAGGGTGCGCAGGTGTTGACCGGTGTGCGGGTTCCAGAGTCGGATGGTGGTGTCGGCGGATCCGGAGGCCAGGAG
>NZ_JAMFLC010000011.1:0-14666 GCF_023501985.1 Nocardia sputi
GTGGCCAGGAGCTGGCCGTCGGTGGTGAAGGCGACGGAGTTGACCCAGCCCTGGTGGCCGGTGAGGGTGCGCAGGTGTTGACCGGTGTGCGGGTTCCAGAGTCGGATGGTGGTGTCGGCGGATCCGGAGGCCAGGAGCTGGCCGTCGGTGGTGAAGGCCACGGAGTTGACCCAACCGTCGTGGCCGGTCAGACTGCGGCGCAGTCTGCCTGTGGACAGATCCCACAACCGGATGCTGCTATCACTCCCTGCCGACGCGACCAGCCCTGCTGGCAGCGAGAGGCGAAGTGACCAGATCTGCCCGGCCGGTGCAGGTACCCCGCCAGGTGATGACGCAGACGGAATTGCTGCCGCGGCGATCCCGCCGCCGCGGCAGCCGTAGTAGATGGAGTCGCCAAAACCGAGTGCCACGGTGGGGATCGGTGCTCCGGCAACCGACAGCATTGTGCGTGGTGTGAGGTCGTTCAGTGACCAGATGTGGATCGCGCCGTCGGCGGCGGCGACTGCGAGTATGTCGTTGGCGTGGTCGGTGGCTAGGGCCAGTGGCATTCCTTGCAGGCGTGCCGAGGATGCAACCCCTCTGGCTGTAGGCGTGATCCGGACGATCGTGTGGCGGGTGGTGGAAACGACGAGCTGCCCGCCGGGACCTGTGGTGATGGCGGTCGGCGCGGCATCCAACCGTGCAAGCTCGGTGAAGATGCCGCCAGCAGAAGTGACGAGGACGGTGCCGTCGAGGAGCGCGGCAGCAATGCCCTCGGGTGTTGACGTGATGGCCGTGACAGGGGTGTCACCCGCGTGGACGACGCGGGAGCAGACACCAGGGCGGTGGGCACGGATGTGCCCGTCCCATCCTGCTGTGATGACTGTGGTGGTGTCACTGCGGCTCCAGCACAAGCCGCTGATCGGGCCGCGATGGTGATCTGTTTGGACCGGGGCGCCGGGGCGCCCGCTGGCATTCACCGGTAGCGCGAACACTTGGCCGGAATGCGTGCCGACAGCAAGGCCTGAGCCACCGGCAGCGATGGCGGTGATCGGTGAGGGTCCAGTAGAGACCGGGCCGGCGCCCGCGGTTGAGAGGAGGGCACCGTCGATGCGGCCGAACCAGACGGTGGCAGTGGTGGGGTCGAGGTCCATCGCTGTTGTACTGGGGCTGTCGTCGTCGGTGTGGGGCGTTGGAGCTGTGGAGGTTCCGGGGATTCGCCACAGCCGAGTCGGCTCGATCATGGTTGCGTTGCATTCCGGTCGGAACGGAGTTGGCCGGAGCGAAGCAGTTCGGTGAGTACCTCGGTGCCCCCGAGATATTCGCTGTCGGCGAAGACTTGCGGCCACATACCGACACCGGAGGCCGTTTGCGCGCGTTTTCGAGCGGGTTGGTCGGTGAGGATGTCGTAGGCGGTGTAGGTAATGCCGTGGTAGGCCAGCATGCGGCAGGCCAACAGGGAGTGCGCTGTGCGGGGATGGTCGGGTGTTCCGTGCATGTACAGTTCGACGTCGCGTGATGGCATGGTGCGCCCCCGGTCAGCGGAGTGGGATGTCTTCGTACGGCGTCTGCCGTTGGTCCTCGGTGAACCGGGTTTGTAGTTCGTGTTCCCAGGCTGCGGCTGCCTGATACTGCAGCCGGTAGAACGGTTGGGCGTCTGTGGGAGCGACGCGACTGCTGATTGCGGTGTAGGGGCGGATTTCGAGAGGGATGGTGCGTAGCGGGAGGTTGGTGTGGATGGCCTGCAGTCGATCGACGAAAGCCTTCATCGCTGAGGGGATGTGACGGTCGGGCATGGGACGCGCGGTGAAGGTGGCATAGGCGTAGACGTCGAATCCTGCGGTGAGAAGTTCAGCCAGAATGGAGAATTGGCGGTGGAACGACGAGGCGGGAGCGCCGGTGTTGTCGACGAAGGATGCCTCATCGAAGCCTTTGAAGCATCCGACTCGAGAGTGCTGTGGGAAGGCCGCCATGTAGGCGATGTCTTCGGCGGTGAGCACTTGGCGCATCCAGTGACCGCTGAGGTTGTCATCGATCCAGATGTGGACGTGCCCGCGCAGTCCGCGTTCGTCGAGTTCTCGCATCATCCACAGGCACCACTCGGGCACCAGATCGGGTTGTCCACCGGATAGGTCCAGCACAGGCGGTGGATCGGCTTCGGCGAGATACAGATCTACCAGTTCCGCAGCCGTCATGAACCGGCCGAGGGATTGATCGCCTGATAGCAGCGCGTCATCGACGAAGCAGTACCAGCACGCCCAGTTGCATCCACCCAGTTGAAAGACCTGAGTGGTGTATGGCAGCACCGGAGGTAACCCGCGATACAGCGGCTTCGGTCTGGGAGCATCGGGAGTGGAACGTAGATGGATGCCGAAGCTGTTGAAGCGGCGGATACGCCCATAGCCTGCGCAGTTGACCCGTGTGTAGCTGTCGACTGCCTCCAACGATCCGTCCAAGCGTGCGATGAGCACTCGGCGGGCGTCACGATGTAGCAGGCGCTGGCGCATGCCGGCCCTCGCGTGGACGATACTCTCGATCGAGCTGGCCATCCGCGCCCCCCATGTAGGCGAAATGTATTGCGGATCAAGAAATCACGGCCTGGCCGCAAGTCAAGGGTATCGAGGGCGGGGTGCTGAGCGCAGAAGTTCACCCGAACCCGGCGCTAGTGCTGGTTTCGGGTGTTGTGGAGCGGAGGTCAGGGAGCGACGCGGCCGTTCTTGACGAAAGCAGCATGGGTGAGCGGCATCAGCTCGGCGAACTTCTTTTCCATCTGCTCAGCGACCATCTCGATCTCAGCTTGAGGGAAGCTGGGGTAGGCCGAGTCGGGGCTCTTGGTGCGCAGTGACAGCACGTTCATCAGTGAGCGCGCGTTGACGGTCATGTACGCACTGGAAAACAGGCCGACCGGCAGGACGATGCGTGCCACTTCCCGCGCGATACCGGCATCGAGCATCGCGGTGTAGGAGCGGTAGCACGCTTCGTATGCGGCATCGACCTGCTCGTCGAGCACCTCGTACTGATCGGTGGTGCCCGGTTCGAAGGTGTAGGCGCCGGCCTTGCCGACCTGGACGATGTTGCGTGAGATCGACGGCTTGTAGAACACCGGCCGCAGCTGGCGGTAGCGGCCGGACTCTTCGTTGTAGGAGGCGATGCGATGACGCATCAACTCGCGGAACACGAAGATCGGCGCATGAATGTAGAAGGTGAACGAGTTGTGCTCGAAGGGCGACCCGTGCCGGTTCTTCATCAGGAAATTGATCAAGCCCGATGATCCGGTTGCGTCTGCCTCGACTGCAGCGAGCGACTCAGGGCCCTGCGTGGATACACGCGCAGCGAACAGGACGTCAGCGTCGGATGCTTGCGATTTGACGAGCTCGACCTCGACATCGCTGCGGGTGGTCACGTCGGTGTCGGTGTCGAGAGCAGCCATCCGATCGTCCTTCCAAATACAGAGGGGCCTCAGCCACACGATTGCACACCCGCAAGAGTCCCTGTTTCACCGACACGCCCCGCTGTGCAGTAGGTGCCCGAGTGCTGTGTGGGGTTCCGTCTGGGGGCAGAGTCTAGAGCAGGTGCCGATGTGATGGGGACGACGGTATTACCCCTGTAGGAACTCGGCCATACGAACGGCTTGGATGGTCTCGGCGACATCGTGGGTTCTTATGATCGACACCCCCTTGCCCACTGCAAGGGCAGACACAGCCAGAGCTGCTGGCAGCCGCCGCAGCGGATCGGTCTGACCGATAGCTTCACCGAGCACCGACTTACGTGAAACGCCCAGGACAAGGCCGTGTGCCAAACCGGCGAATGCGTCGAGATGGCGCAACAGCTCGAGATTGTGCTGGAAACTCTTGCCAAAGCCGATGCCCGGATCGACAAGCACCTCGGGCACCCCCCGGCGCAGCGCGTCATCAGCGCATGCGGCGAGGTAAGCGCGGACCTCGGCGACCACATCAATGTAGCGAGGATCACGCTGCATCGTCGACGGCTCACGCTGCATGTGCATAGCGATCCACGTCACTTGGTTTTGCGCGGCGACCTCGGACAGGCTGGCGGAAACATCGTTGAGGATACTGACACCACAGTCAACCGCAGCACGCGCGACCTTGGGATGGCGAGTGTCTACGCTCAGGACACAGTGACCCACCAAAGCCTCGATAACCGGGCTGACGCGCTCCCATTCGACATCGGGTCCGACCGGCGTCGCGCCTGGGCGGGTTGACTCTCCACCGATGTCGATGATGTCCGCGCCTTCATCGAGCATCTGATGTGCGCGCTCGAGCGCGCGGTGGGGATCAAGATAGAGGCCGCCGTCGGAGAAGGAGTCCGGAGTCACGTTGAGAACTCCCATGATCTTCACGGGCATGCGGGCTGAGCTCCTGCCGAGCGTGCGGGTTGTCAGTTGTGGCGGTAAACGAGATCAGCGAACTCGCACAGACCGGCGAGAAGTTCGTCCTCGACCCGCGGATCCATATGAAGTGACCACGGGCGGGTCACATCGGGTAGGTGGGGCATCTCGAGTTGCGTGCCGGCCGCGGCGATGTTGACCGGGTTGGCCTGCTTCGTGCCATTGATCTCGGGGGGAATGACTTCCAAGTCGTCGATGACGGCTAGACGCTCGGTGTGGCGGCGTAGGCAGGACGCCATCTTGCCGGCCAACACCCGGTTTCGTCCGCCGACCATGACGTGGTGGGCGAAAGCCCGGCGGTTATGGCCGTGCAGCGAGACAATCACAGGGCAATGATCCAGTATCAGGCGCAGTTGCGGGAACAGTTCGGGGGCGAACTCGTTGGACGAGACATGCAGGCGAGTGTCGTTGGACTGCTGACGCACGATCAGCGCGGACCCGCCCACCGCCGACGCCGCCCGGCGAGCCAATGTTGCTGTGCCGCTTTCGATACCACCGTGCAACGCCAGGAACCCGACCGGTCCGTCGAGATCGAGTTCTATCTGGGACTCCGCGAGCATGCGTGTCAGCTTGTCGGCGCTAGCCCAGCGCTGTCGCATCGAGCACTCCTTCAACAGATGTGTGCATGGGGACGCGGGCCCGTGTGGTCAGTAGGGCAGGTCGCGCCGCACAGCTGATCAGATCCACGCTCCTCCGGATCGATCTCCGATTCGTTCCTGCCGGACATGAATGCAGTCGAATCGTAGCCGCCTGAATGGGACCGGGGTCGGAATCGTGGTGGTGGCCAGCGGCGGTCCTGTGCCGGCCCGCAGCTTGGCGGAGCCCCGCGAGTGGGGTTGTCGCATTTACCCCATGTGGATGACTTTGAGTGAGATGATCTGTACTTGTGTCCTACATTCTTGATGATCGCTTGGTAATAGGCGTGGCTTCGAGTGCGTTATTTGATCTAGGAGAAGCCGACAGAGTTTTTAGGGAACAAGGTGAGGCGGCTTACCGAAAGTATCAGGAGGAGCATCTCGAGGATATTTTACAGCCTGGTGTAGCGTTTCAATTCGTTAAGCGGATACTTCAGCTCAATGATCTCTCCCCGGACATGGGTGATCCCTTGGTTGAGGTAGTCATCATGTCGCGAAACGATCCGGATACAGGTTTGCGAGTTATGAGATCCGTGTCGCGCCATAGCCTGGCTATCACGCGGGCTATATTCACTGCTGGACGGTCTCCGTACGAGTTCATTTCCCCCTTCAACATCTCCTTGTACCTGTCGGCGGACGACGAAGCGGTCCGCGCCGCGGTCGAACAGCACCACCCGGCTGGACTTGTCCTCGTCTCGGTCGCAGAAGCGGATGATAGTGATCAACTGCGGATCGCCTTCGACTTCGATGGAATTCTGACGGACGACAGCGCCGAACAAATCTTCCAATCGGGTGGCATCAGCGCTTTCCATGCGAGTGAATCCGAACACGCCAACGAGACTCACCCAGAGGGGCTGCTTTTGCCTTTCCTGAAGGCGCTGTCCCGAATTCAGACGATGGAAAGGGAAAGGTGCAAGAGCGATGACAGCTATCGTCGGCGGCTGTCAATCTCCGTCGTGACCTCACGTAACGCGCCAGCACATGAGCGGGTGATCCTCAGTCTCAAAGCCTGGGAGGTGCAGGTCGATAATGCCTTCTTCTTGGGGGGTGTCGACAAAGGCCGAGTCATGCAGGTTTTAAAGCCGCACATATTCTTTGACGATCAGGAAAGTCATTTGATAGATACCAGCAAATATGTACCCTCGGTTCACGTGCCATTCGGCGAGCTGAATCGAAGGTCAGCCGAAAAGATCGTTGGGGAGAAAGAGGTGGATGTGTAGGAAGCCTTTAGACGGACGTGGGCGGCATCTCAGCGCGGGAAGGCGATCGCTGTGATGTCGGACCGGCGACGCGGCGTGCGACGCCCGCGTCCGTGCACCGCTTGCCCGGTGGCCCATGCAGGCGCGACACCGACGTGTTCGGAGCACGATCAGCAGCCGACGCACTCAGCCGGTAGCCCGTAGTCCCGGACCGTCGTCTCGCAGCACTACGCTGTCATAGGTGTCCGCTGATGGGTCGGCAGAGCACGACTGCCGAGCCATCAGCGGGGCACTATCGACGGTGATCTATTGGCGAATCTTGCTGCGAATGTAGATTTTCGGAGGCTTTCCGCCAGGGGTGCTGCGGTTCTGGATGTCGAACAGTCCGGTTGCTTCGAGGAACTGTCCCAGTTTGACCGGTGCTGGGATCAGGTTGCGGAGTTCCGGTAGGTCGCGCGATATGAGGTGGCCGACGGTTGCCTGGTCGGTCCAGCCGTCATCTCGGGCGGCTTTCTTCACTAGTGCGCACAGTCGTTGAAGCTGTTCGGCGCTGATTGCGCTGACGCGAGAATCTGTCGCAGTACGAATGCCAGCCTTGTGTCCAGGTGGCGGGTGGTGTGAGGTCTCTGTTGCCGGGCAAGGGGGGATCGGCGCGTTGTGACTGAGTTCTTGGAGGTTGATGAACGCTGTGCATGCGGTGACGAACGAACTCGGTGTCTTGTTCTCACCGAAGCCGTAGACATCGCAGCCGGATTCGCGTAGCCGCAGCGCCAGGCCGGTGAAGTCGGAGTCGCTACTGACCAGCGCGAACCTCCTGATACCGCTGGCCAATAGGTCCATTGCATCGATCGCCAGCGCGAGGTCAGAGGCATTCTTGCCGGTGGTCCAGCTGAACTGCTGCACCGGCCTGATCGCATAGGCCAGCAAGGAATGCTGCCAGGCTGTCAGGGATGGTCGTCGCCAGTCACCGAAGGCACGCCGAATCTGGCGGCTGCCGTAGTCGCCGGCACGGGTCAGCACCTCGCCGATGCGAATTGCGGGAATGTTCTCCGCGTCGATCAGGACGGCAATCTCCGGTCGGGTGATCGGCCTCGACCGGCAATCAGCACAGTCGGCGTGAGTCTCATGTCCGCTTCGATGGCGTCCGGTGGTCGACCGCAAGCGGCCCAACTGTCTGGCTGCCTCAGTGATCATGTGCCTGAACAGGACAGTGGAACCCCTTTCCAAGGGGGCCGAGTGGGATGGCGGACGGCTCATCGGGCGCCTCCGTAGCGCAGGTGCACCAGTTCGGCCGTGGGCGCGGTGTGGGAGGCGGCGTGCCGTAGTTCCGGCGGTGCCGTGTCGTCCTCGATGATGGCGATGAGCAAATGGTTGATGCGGAGGCCCACCGCGGCGAGTGATTCTGCCACGAAGTCAATGTCCAACCCGGTCCACATCCATGCCAGGTGCTCGAACATGTCGGGGCTGTGCAGCAATCGGCCGGGCCAGTACTTGCCGGCCAAGCGAGGCCCTACAGCGGTTTCCAATGCGCCTGATGCCTGCTCGCAGGCACTGTGGACGGTGCTGTAGAAGTCGTCGCTGGGCACGACTGCCCACCAGTGCAAGCGTTCGCTGACATACCCCGCGGCCACGAAACCGCGGTAGCAGTGGGCCAGCCGGATCACCGGCGGTGACGAGGGCGGCATGTGCTCGAGCTGGTTCAGGGTGTCGGTCAGCAAGAGCTGTAACCGGCGATGGCCACAGCGGCGAGTGATGTCGGCTTCGGGGCCAACGGGCTCAGGCCAGTCTTCCCACGATTTCGACAGCGCCGCGGACTTATCTCGGCGCAGGGCCTCCCCATAGCTGATGCCGGGGTACATCTCCATCAGTGTCCGGATCCGTTGCTTACGGTCGGCGTACCGCACCATGCCACTCCTCCCAGCACGGCCCCACGCCCCGTGCCCGGTGGGATCTGCGCCGGAATGGGAAACGACCTACGGAAACTGTCGACCGACGTCGGTCTGCGTGATCCGCTCGGGACCTTGGCCAGTCAGACGGTGGCGTGGGCACACCCGACCCGGTTGAGGCTCGCAACAGCCGAAGCCAGCTTAACGCCCCGGATCCCGTGGTCACGGAAATTGAAGCATTGCATCGGTGCCTGATCGGTGCCTCTGCGCGGCGTCATGGTGGCCGGCGGCACCTGGGCTTCACCGAACTCGGCGCACTACTCGACCAGCTCGAGCCCATAGCGCGCGACATCAACCCCTGAGACTTCATCGAGTCCCCGACTCTCCGGTCCCTGCGGCTGAAACAGCTGAGTCCAGGCAACAGCCTGACACCTCTTCCCAGAATTTGGGCATGGCGCTCGGTGCGGTCAGCGATGGTTTCCGCAGTCGAGCACCACCTGGACCGGATACGATCAACACCAACCGCGGCAGCATCGTATCGAGGGGATGAGTCATGGCCGACCTGGCGTCCGTTTACGACGCTACATCCCAAGACATTCCTGAGTGGAACGCATGGGCGGACGTTCGTCGCTGTCACATCCAGATCGACGCACTCTTCGATGAAACGCTGGCCGCCGTGCCGGTCGCCGAGGAGTACACGATCGGTGAGAGCGTGCCGCTACGCCCAGCGGCCGCACGCTACACCCCCGACATGCTCGAATGGGTCGAATACGGTGCGATCGCGGTGTTCTCGACGCCGAAAGCGCTGTCCGACAACGCTGATACAGCCGACCAGTTCGTGTGCTACCTGACCGAATACCTGGTCCGCAATGCTGGCGGGTTGACGGTGAACGTCCCTGGTAACGGCACCCCGGTGTACGACGGGATCGGGCCGTCGGTCTGCTACGACTACACCTCCGACGTGGACAACCCGGTGGACATGCTGTTGTCGATGATCGAACACGGCGACGGTTTCACAGATGACATCGCTGATCGCATCGACGATTACCGCGACTCGGGAGCGCAGCCGCAGTAACGGGCATCGTGTGCGGCGGCGGGGGAACAGTCGAAGATGTCCGAGGAGGACGAGAGACGCCGCCGCAGCGAGCGCTCGCGCAAGGCGCGTGACCGCGGCCGCCACTTTCACCGCGGGATGGCTCAGCAACGCGGCGAAACCCGCGAAAACGGATGGCAACACGAAGCCAAGATCGAACTCGGCAAGGGCAAGGGCAACACCCGAATCCATGACACGGCCCGCGTGAACGACGAAGGCGGCCGCGACTTCACCGAGTACAAAAGCGGCGTGGTGGTTCGCGGTGACCCTCACACCCTCAACCAACTGCGGCTGGACCGGGAAGTACTGGACCGCGACCCGCACGCCGCAGGCACCTGGGTGATCCGGGACGGCGCCGCTGATCCGATGATCCGCAAGCAGCTCCAGGCGCTGCAACGTGACTTCCCGGAGCGGTTCCAGGTGGTGGAGGTGTCGCGCGCGGAAGCGGAGAAGGCCCGCAAGCTCGGGCGCGCCCTCGAGCAGCAGGCGCGGGGCGTGCAACGCGAGATGCACAACGTGCCGGAGCTGATCCGCCAGCAGCAACAACGGCAGCAGGATGCGAAAGCACGCGTCCAGGAGGCTGTCCAGCGAGCCATCGAACGGCAGGAAGCGCAGAAGGCAGCCGAGAACGCCCGCCAGCAACAGTTGGTCCGCATCGTCGAAGCGCGAGCACAACTGCTGGCGAAGCTACCGCCCGATGTGGCGCGCGTCTTCGCCGTGAGCATGCCGCCACCGGCTGAAGAGTTGGACCGCCGGCCGCCGACGCCGGGTGCCGGTACAACCCGTGCCGGGCGGGAAGCCCGCGCCCAAGCACGCGAAAACTACCGGGAAGCACGAGGACGATAATCCTCGATGACCCAATCGATGAGGTCCAGATGGACCGCATACGCCGCCACACGCACGACACGCTTGAACCGCGGTAGCGGGCACCCGGGCGGGTGGTCCTGCTATC
This sequence comes from Nocardia sputi, assembly GCF_023501985.1. NCBI lineage: Bacteria > Bacillati > Actinomycetota > Actinomycetes > Mycobacteriales > Nocardiaceae > Nocardia > Nocardia sputi. The sequence continues at coordinate 10,153 of NZ_JAMFLC010000011.1, forward strand.
TGCGCAGTCGCGGAGTCGGCTCTAGTCGGTGGCCGGATAGATGACGGGATCCGGAGCTTGAGCGCCGCCTAATACCGCCAGCATTCGCTCACAGAAGATGTGCCTGGCGACGCCCACGCGGTCGCCTTTCACTTTGCACGTCGCCATCGGCGTTACGGTAGCCCCTGTGCATTCAACGGAGTTGAGGATCTCAGAAGCTGAGCTGACTGCCTACCACGAAGCTGGCCATGCGATTGCCTACCTCATCAGGGGCATCGAGTTCACCACCGTTACCATTGCTGAGTCCGGGGGCAATGTGGGAGATGGACATATTGTCATCAACCCGCCGCGTCTAATCCCCATCCAGACCAATCGCGTGATCGCCGTCGCCGGACCGCTCGCAGAGGCGGAATACCTGTGCCGCGGTCACGGCTACGATGCACTTGAGGCGTGGCATCGAGTGATCACCACCGGCTGCAGCCGAGATGACTACGCGCAATCACAAGGAATCGAGTCGATTGCCGAAGCTCGAAAAATGGTCAACGAGCAATGGGGTCGAATCGTGAACACGGCCATCGGGCTCCAACACCTTGGCAGCCTGAGCTGCGCTCAGGTATGCGAACTGGCCAACATCACGCTCCGCTAACCACGAAGGCGCGCGGTCAGAGCCGTGTCGGGACTATCGCGTATGGGGCGATCCCTAAATTGCGCTGTTGCACAGGCGTTGCCGTGATGCTTACCGCGACTTCGGTGACGAATTTCGAGGGTGTCGTAAACACTTGAGTCGGACTTTGAGAAGTGTGGAACGACCGCCGTGTCGCGCTCAGCGCAGGTATTGGAGCATGGCGATGTAGGTCAGGGGCACGTGGATCGGATCGCGGCATGGGTCGATCTCAAGCAGCAGGTTCGTGTGGTCGTCGGTGAGGCCGTGCAGGATCGCAGGGACATCGATCAGCCCGGCTTCTGTGGCAGTGGGTGGGTTTTCGATGGCTGGCACGTGGTTCGAGTAGCGTCGTACGCGCGGGGGCGTTCCTGCCGGTATTTGGAGCCGCACCTGGACGTCGATGGTGTCGTACATCTCTGATTGGACGAAGCCGAGGGCAAATCGCTCGAGATCATCGATGCCAGGGATGAAGACCGAACCTCGGCGGTGGAAGGCGGCGCGTGCTGTCCATGGTGTCCATTCGCCGCCGCGGTCGTGGACATGCGGTGGAAGGTCGGCGCCATGTGTGAACGGTCTGGGGTGCGCTTGGAAGGGTGTGTCGGTGATCGCGGTGGCCAGCCGGGTTCGTTCCGATTCGACCAGCCGCGATGGCCGGGCAGCCGGTGACAGATCAATCGGATGGACGACGACCCCGTGGTCACGCAACAGCCGGGACGCCGCGACGAGGGGGTCGATGCCGGTTGCCAGGACAGTGGAGCGGACGTTGCTGGAGATCGCGTGGGCTTGCTCGGCGGCGGCTTCGGGCACCCGCAGTATTGCCACACAGGTCTCGGTGGAAGGGAATTGCCAGTCGGCGCTGCCGACGATCCGTAAGGGCGCCAGCAGCGTTGGGTATTGGCTCAGGTACGCCAAGCGTGCACAGGAGTCGTGGTGCAGGGGCCATCCGGTAACCAGCAGCGCGCGGTCAGGCTCGGTGTTGCTGCTTGTGCGGTGTGCGTCGCGAAGGCTGTGAAGGGTCATCTCGGCCCGCTCTATCCACGCGGTGACCGTGCGGTCGCGAAGTTCAGCGAGGACGCGGTCGGCCCAGCTTTGCGGGGTATCGGCAGGGTGTGGTGCCACCTTCGGGTCTATGGGCAGTTGGGTCAAGTCGCGGACGTGGGGAAGTCGTTCGGCGAGAGATTGTTTGGCGCGTGCGGTGATGATGTCGGGATGGTTGGTGCCCTGCCGGTGTGCGCGCAGCCAGAGGTCGGCGACGTGTGTCCACGCGTCGAATCCGCGGTTTTTCGCGACGTAGGCTCGATGGTTCGGATCGGTGGCGCAGGTGATCTTTTGGAGCTGTTCGCTTTCGGCGCATGCCGGTGTTTCGGTGGCGACGATATCGATCGCGCGGTCGAGCAGCCCGTCCTCGGAGTCGGTGTCGAGCCGCTCGGCGAGCTGCGCCAGCAGGGCGTCGAACTGGCGCGAGTATTCCAGGGCGGCGCGGTTGACTGCCGTGACTGTGCCTGCCCAACCGCGGACGCCACGCATCTCGGCGGTCAGGGCTGGCAATGATTCGTCGGTGATGGGTCGCCCGGCCCGGCGGCGGGCGTAGTCGAGCCATTCGAAAGACCTGCTAGTGTTCCGCGCCTGAAATACGTTGGATATATCGGGCGAGGGAGTCGAGGATCTCTTCTGCGGTCTTCTTCCAGACGAACGGCCGGGGGTTTTCGTTCCAGTGTTCGATCCAGGTTGTGACGTCTTTCTCCAGTGCCGTGACGCTTTTGTGGACACCGCGGCGGGTGAGCTGGTCGGTGAGGTATCCGAACCAGCGTTCGACCTGGTTGAGCCAGGAGGAGCCGGTCGGGGTGAAATGGACGTGGAAGCGAGGGTGGCGGGCGAGCCATTCGTTGACGATCGGGGTCTTGTGGGTGGCGAGGTTGTCGCAGACCAGGTGGACATCAGTTCGGCGGGCACGGTCTTGTCGATCGTGACCAGGAACTTCTTGAACTCGGACGCGCGGTGGCGGCGGTGCAGCTCGCTGATGACGGTGCCGTCGGCGATGTTGAACGCGGCGAACAGACTGGTGGTGCCGTGGCGGGCGTAGTCATGGGTGCGGCGCTCGGGCATACCCGGCATCATCGGCAATACTGGTTGTGAACGGTCCAGGGCCTGCATCTGCGATTTCTCGTCCACACACAAGACGACGGCTCGCTCCGGCGGGTTGTGGTACAGACCCACAACATCCACCACTTTCTCCACGAACAGCGGGTCGGTCGACAGTTTGAACCCGTCGACCAGGTGTGGTTTCAGCTCGAACCGCCGCCAGATCCGCCCGATCGTCGATTTCGACAGCCCGGTCCGCTCGGCCATCGACGACCGTGACCAATGCGTGGCATCACGTGGCGTCTGCTCCAGGGTCAACGCCAGCACCTGTTCCACGCGATCCAACAGTATCGACGGCGGCCGTCCCGGCCGGGGTTCGTCGGCCAACCCGGGCAGACCGTGTTCGATGAACCGTTTCCGCCACTTCGCCACGGTCATCGGCGTGACACCGACCGCTGCCGCCACATGCGCGTTCGCCGCGCCCGGCTCCGCGCACGCCAGCACGATCCGGCACCGCAACGCATACGCCTGCGTCGAAGTCGCCGCCCGCGCACCCCGCACCAACTCCCGACGCTGCGCCTCGGTCACCACCAAATCCGGACCCGATCTCGGGCGCCCAGTCCTCACCACCGCCGAATCCTACAATTATGCAACGTATTTCAGGCGCGGAACACTAGGGTCGGTCAGTTCTTCGGCGAACGTACTGACGGCCGCGCTCATCTCGGAGAGAGTGGCGACGGCACGCAGGGTGCAGGTGTGCAGTGGATCAACCTCTTGGGTGGGTGCGCAGTTGCCGCACAGATCGCCCCACCTGACTTCGAGCAGTGGCACCGGCTGGCCCGCATGCTCTCGTGCGTACCGGCAGCCGCCGGAGACATGCCACTTCCCGGAAGGCGCGGGCACTAATAGCGTGGTCGCGCGTTCGAGCGCGTCGGGAATCGGGATCTGGTGCTGCTGAAAATGGTGGCGCCCGATCGGGCCGGAGCGCAGCGACACATGACTCATATGGGTCGCCGTACGGTCAGGCGCACCGCTCCGTCCGGCGGAGTCGCCCGGAAAGCTGGTGAGTCGGCGATCGGATGTTCCACAGCGCAAGCGTAGCTCCAGCGCCACCGATACGGGGTGCCATGCGCGTTGAATGCCCCGCAGGCGGGTTGGGGCCGAGATACAGGTTTGCGAAACGAATTCGATGTGCGGGGATATCGTGATTATCGGTGCGTGGATCCACGTCACGGTGTCGACGATGGATAGATCGCCACGATGGTGGTGGATGCTGAGCGAAGGGGAGCAATGGCGGCTCGGGGAGATGCAGAACTCCCGGTGGGAACCTACGGGGACGTCTACCCTGCTGCCCGCCGTGTCATCAGCGCTGGCCTGGAGAGCGACGACTCCGCTTTCACCCCTGGAAGCCCGGTATGGACCGCGGCAAACGCCGAAGACCTCTTGCAGCGGTTGGTTGCCAGCCCACAACTGGGGTCTGTCAAGTTCATGGCTCTGTCCCACTTTCGGTGGTGATGTCGCCGTGACGGCACGATGTTGCGGTGTGCGAGGTGAATGTTTCTGCCGCCGTGGCATTTTCGGGTTTGTCGCCGTTGGTGGTGGAGGAAGTGGTTGATGAGGGTGAGCAGGTCGCGGTGCGGGCCCGGACGCCCGGCGGTCCGGCTATCTGCCCAGGTTGCGGAGCCGAGTCCGCACGGGTGCACGGGTACTACCTGCGGACGGTGGCGGACGTGCCGCTCGACGGACGCCCTGTGGTCGTGCGGGTCCGGGTCCGGCGGCTTGTTTGCCC